>JAQVNC010000001.1 GCA_028703305.1 Patescibacteria group bacterium | reverse complement strand
CTTGGGAGCTTCTCCACCCCCAGGATGCGACGAGCCGACATCGAGGTGCCGAACCACGCCGTCGCTGTGGACGCTTGGGCGTGACTAGCCTGTTATCCCCGGAGTAGCTTTTATCCGATGAGCTTCCGCCGTCCTATTTCGTACGGTCGGATCACTAAGTTCCGCTTTCGCGACTGCTCGACTTGCAGGTCTTGCAGTAAAGCTGGCTTGTGCCTTTACACTATCTCCCGGATTTCCATCCCGGGATAGCCAACCTTTGTAAACGCCTCCGTTACTCTTTGGGAGGCATCCGCCCCAGACAAACTACCCACCAGATACTGTCCCCAGTCCGGATTCACGGACAAGGGTTAGAATTAAAAGCACACAAGGGTGGTATCTCACTGGCGTCTGCCTTGCGGCAGACTCCCACCTATACTGAACATGCGTACCCCTAACTCAATATCAAGCTATAGTAAAGCTTCACGGGGTCTTTTCGTCCAACTATGGTTAACGAGCATCTTTACTCGTCTTGCAATTTCACCGAGTCCTTCGTTGAGACAGTATCCAAGTTGTTATGCCATTCGTGCAGGTCGGAACTTACCCGACAAGGAATTTCGCTACCTTAGGACCGTTATAGTTACGGCCGGCGTTCATCCGCGCTTAGGTTTAAAGCTGCCTCCGTATTGCTACGGAATGACCTCTCCCCTTAACGTTCGGACACTGGCCAGGCATCACCCCCTATACATCCTCTTACGAGTTAGCAGGGAGCTGTGTTTTTGTTAAACAGTCACTTGGATTCTTTAGCTGCGGCCCCCCTACGCCCTTCACTCCGTTTCGGGCTACGGAGGGCAAGCCCCTTTAAGCATTTAAATGCCAAGAGGGCTTGCCCTCCGTAGCTTTTTACGAAGTAAAAAGCGTAGGAGGGCAGGTCTTATTGCGAACTTACGACCGCTATTTTGCCGAGTTCCTTAACGAAGGTTCTCTCGTACACCTTAGGCTTCTCGCCTCACTTACCTGTGTCGGTTTACGGTACGGTTGCCATAATCCTTTCGCCTTGCGGCGACCTAGAGGTTTTTCTGGGCGGTTTATCCATCTGAATTGACTCCACCAGAGGTTTCGTCTTTTAACAACGCGAGAAAATGTTGGCCCGGATTTGCCTGGGCCTATTTCTTACGCCATTAACGTTCATACCATTAAAAACGCTCAAACTTTTAAACCGCGTCCCCCCATCGGAGATTACGGCAGTGCTGGAATATTAACCAGCTCATCCATCGGCTACGCCCGCACTACACGGGCCTCGTCTTAGGACCGACTAACCCTGGGTCGATTTGCGTTGCCCAGGAAACCTTAAGTTTTCGGTGGGCAGGGTTTTAACCTGCCTTTTTGCTACTCATGCCAACATTCTCTCTTCTAAATCCTCCACCCAAATTCACATTTAAGCTTCAGCGGATTTAGAATGCTCCTCTACCGCTCCCTCGCGTAAAGCGAGGAAACCCGCATCTTCGGTAATATGCTTAGCCCCGATATATTTTCGGCGCGCGGCAACTTGACTAGTGAGCTATTACGCTTTCTTTAAAGGATGGCTGCTTCTAAGCCAACCTCCTAGTTGTCGCAGTCGCGACACCACCTTTCACACTTAGCATATATTTAGGGACCTTAGATTGCGATTAGGGCTGTTTCCCTTTAGACTAATGAACCTTAGCGCCCATAGTCTGACTCCCGAGCTTAATTTTCTGGTATTCGGAGTTTGGTTAAGGACAGTATCTTGCGACCTGTCCTCATTCAGTGCTCTACCCCCAGAAAGAAACACTCGAGGCTAGCCCAAAAGCTATTTCGAGGAGAACCAGCTATTGCCGAGTTCGATTGGAATTTCACCTCTAACCACGATTCTTCCCCTAGTTTTGCACGGCTAGTGGGTTCGGTCCTCCCCCTCGATTTCTCGAGGGTTCAACCTGATCATGGCTAGATCACACGGCTTCGGGTCTTGTATATGCGACTTTCTTAAAAATTAGAAAGGAGGTTTAAACCTACTTTCTAATAAGTAAGAGACGGGCTATTAACCCTCGCTTTCACTACACATGCTTCCGCTTTGCGGAATTATGTAAGCCACATACAGCAAACTCGTTGGCTCATTCCTCAATAGGCACACCGTCATCCTCCTACGCTCCTCACTTCGTTCGGAGCTACGGAGGACAAGCCGCTAAAATTTAACGGGCTTGTCCTCCGTAGCTCTTTGCGGAGCAAAGAGCGTAGGGGGACTCCGATTCCTTGTAAGTATATGGTTTCAGATACTATTTCATCTCCCTTAACGGGATGCTTTTCACCTTTCCCTCACGGTACTTGTTCACTATCGATCTCAAGAAGTATTTAGTCTTGGGTCATAGTCGACCCGGCTTCGTACGGGATTTCACGAGTCCCGCAGTACTTAAGATAGTTATCGCAGAGTAATAATTCCTTTCGCTTACGGGGCTATCACCCGCTCTGGCAGAGCTTTCCAGCTCGCTTCAACTAGTGAATTATCTTATGTTTACCTCTACCTTGCTTTTCTGGAAGCAATAACAAATATCTTGCAACCCCTAATAAACATATGGACCCAGATCCTTCAATATAACCTCTCCACCGAAGTGGATCAGAAATACGCGGTTTAAAAGGTTTAGACTGTTCCCCGTTCGCTCGCCACTACTAGGAGAATGCAGATCGCTAATCAGATGCGAACATCGATTTTCACCATCTGATTAGAGATCATTATTTTTTTCTTTTCCTCCGGCTACTAAGATGTTTCAATTCGCCGGGTAATCGTCTCACCAGCCTATGTATTCAGCTGGCGGACGTTCCGATATTAATCGGAACAGGTTTCCCCATTCGGACATCCTCGGGTCAAAGGTTGCTTGCCACCTAACCGAGGCTTATCGCAGGCTGCTACGTCCTTCATCGTCTTCTTGAGTCAAGGCATCCACCATATACCCTTAATGAGATTTTCCCACACTTTTGTTTTAAAAGTGTGTGTATTGTTTTTATCTATTATTAATAGCTAATAATATTTTAGATGCTTAGTTCTCTAATTACTTTTTACTTTTTATTTATTTTTATTTAACTGATTGTTAAAGTTCGCGTTATTTTCATAACCTGTAATTTGCAACCCAGAGTTGTGAGTTGCTAATTACGAGCTACGAGAAAAAATTTTTAGAGAAACAAAAAACCGCCTGTCAAGCGGTAAGTTAATGCGCAAAAATCAGCCAGACTTAACCGCTTGTAAGTTTAATGAATAATGAAAGTATTTTCATATAATGGTATTGAAGATTTAACTAACTGGTATTATACAGGATGTATAAAATATGTCAAGTGCTTTAACCGCTAAAAAATATTATCTAAAATTAGCTATTTATATTATCCTAAACCTTTCCAATAATTCAGGATTATTCATATGGGCTTGCGCGTTTTCTTTGGAAATAATTTTGGCGTCATACAGCCTTTTTAAATTATGATCCAGGCTTTCCATGCCTTCTTTAGAGCTGGTTTCAATCACGGTTTTAATCTGGGCGATTTTACTTTCCCTGATTAAATTGGAAACGGCCGGAGTATTGATTAGAATCTCTCTGGCCGCGATGCGTCCGCCGCCGTTTTTAACTAAGAGGCGCTGGGAAATGACCGCCGCCAGCGTCATGGACAATTGCATCCTGACTTGCGTCTGCTGATGGGGCGGAAAAATATCAATGATGCGGTCAATCGTTTGCGCCGCGCTGTAAGTATGCAAAGTGGCTAAAACCAGATGCCCGGTCTCGGCCAAAGTAATGGTTGTGCCGATAGTTTCCAGGTCGCGCATCTCGCCCACCATAATCACATTCGGGTCTTGCCTTAAAACATGCTTTAAGCCGTCGGCGAAAGAAACCATATCACTGCCCAACTGCCTTTGCGTAACAACGCTTTTATCATGCTTGAACCTGAATTCAATCGGATCTTCAAGCGTAACGATACTGCAGCTTCTTTGCTGATTGATATAATTTATCATGGCGGCTAAAGTGGATGATTTGCCGCAACCGGTCGGGCCGGTTACTAAAATCAAGCCTTGCTGCAAATTAAGCAAATCATAAACCACTTTAGGCATACCCAAATCTTCCAAGGTGGGGATAGCATCGGTTATGACTCTCGCCACCAAGCCCAGATTGCCTCTTTCGTAAAGCAAATTTATTCTAAATCTGGTTTCATGATCATCTTCATAGCCAAAATCCAATTCTTTCTCGGCAATCAATCTTTTCTTCTGCTCTTCGGAGAGCAGCGGCAAAACCATTTGCTCAATATCTTTTTTTGATAAAACTTTTTTAGGGTCTATCGGAATTAATTCGCCGTCAATTCTTAATAAAGCCGGGGCGTCAACAACCAGATGGATGTCCGAGGCGCCTTTCTTAACTGATAATTGAAAAATTTCTTGCATGATCATATGATTGAAAATTATTTAAGTTATAAATTACCAGCCTTTATTTATAAGCCCCTGTGAAGCGGCATCAACCTGGGCTTCTTGTTTTGAAGTGCCTTTGCCTTGGGATATAAGCTCATTATTTAGATAAAGACCGACGATAAATTCTTTGGCATGATCCGGGCCGGACTCGCTTAAAACTTTATAGTGCGGGGTCACGCCGTAAATTTCCTGGGCTTTTTCTTGAAATTTTGATTTGGGGTCAAGATAAAGCTTATTTTTTAAAATATTGTCCAGTTTGGAAATTATGAAGGCTTTAACGAATTTTTTTGCCGGCTTAATTCCCTGATCTAAATAGATCGCGCCGATTATCGCTTCCATGGCATTGGCTAAAATAATTTGCCGCGCCTTTGAATTTTTATCTTTTGATTCCCCTTTGGATAGATATAAATACTTATCAACGCCGAGTTCGTTGGCGATTACGGCCAGCATCCGGTAATTTACCAAGCTGGCCCGCCAGTTTGTCAGATCGCCTTCCGGCGTCTCCATAAAATCATGGAATAAAATTTCCGTAACGATAATTTCCAGAACCGCGTCGCCCAGAAATTCCAGGCGTTCGTTATGGGAGAGCTCAAAATCAGGATGCTCATTTAAATACGACCGGTGCACGACCGCTTGCTTTAGCAGGTCAACATTTTTAAATTTAACATCCATTAATTCTTCCAGCTTTGAAAAATCTTTCATACATTCGCCGTCATTGCGAGGAGTGATAGCGACGAAGCAATCTCACGTATAATTACATATCACAAAAATTACCACTTTATTTTAAACGTCTCATTCGTAAGATTGCTTCGCTTCTTTCAGAAGCTCGCAATGACAAAAATTTATTTAATCGCTTATTGATTATTAATTGGCTCTTCTAAAATTTCGGCATGGGGCTTTTCCGCTTTTTTAAGAGTTCCGGCCACGTCTTTATAAATCGCGCCCAAAACGCCGTTAACGAACTTGCCGGACGATTCGCCGCCAAAAGTTTTGGCGATTTCAATGGCTTCGTTAATGGCTACTTTTGAAGGTATATCCTGGTCAAAAATCAACTCGTAAACGCCGATACGTAGGATATTTCTGTCTACGATGGTAATCTGATCCAGCGGCCACTCGGTGGCATACTTGGTAATATAGCCGTCAATTTCCGCTTCATGCTTTATCACGCCGTTAATTATGCTTTTAACAAACCCGTGGTCGTTAAACTTTGGCGCGAACTGCTTAAAATTCTGTTCAATCAAACCATTTAAATCTTTTTCTTGCTTATCATTAAAATCCCAAGAAAACAGAGTTTGCATGGCAATCGTTCTGGCTAAATGTCTATTGGACATAAACTCTTCAATTAATCAGATAAAATTTTATGGCCGTAGGGCTTTGCCCGCTATAAAATTTTATCTGATACAATATATTTTTGAAAGTATTGAAAACTTTTTTAAAAAAAGTTTTCAAAGGTTTTTTTATTTCTTTTCTTTCTTAATCTTGCTTTTTATTTTCAAAACCTGCTTGCCTTTATAAGATCCGCAGAATTTGCAGGCGGTATGAGGCAAGACGGCTTTACCGCATTTCGGGCATTTGTTTAATTTCACTTTTTTTAAGGCTTGGTGCGAGCGGCCGCGGCGGGCTTCGCTTCTAGACCTTCGTTTGGCTGGTACGGACATAGGAATGAATTACGAATTAAGAATTATGAATTAAGAATTTGGATTTACATGATTCATAATTCATTATTCATGATTCTGTTAGTTATTAATTAATCTAATTATAACCTAAAAATTAACGCGAAGTCAAGATTGCGGAGCATCACGCAATCAGCATGGCATCGCCATAGCTAAAGAAACGGTATTTTTTCTTAATCGCTTCCTCGTAAGCTTTAAATATTTTATTCCTGCCGGCAAGCGCCGACTTGTCCGCCGAAGCTTTAGCGAAGGCGGAGACAAGCATTATGAGCGTTGATTTGGGTAAATGAAAATTAGTTATCAAACCGTCAATGATTTTAAATTTATAGCCCGGGTAAATAAAAATATCGGTCCAGCCCTTATAATCTCGTAACTCCTTTTTATTAAAAACGCTTTCCAAGGTTCTTGCGCTAGTAGTCCCTACGGCAATAACTCGCCTGCCTTCTTGTTTAGCTTTAATAATATTTCTCATAGTTATTTTATTTACTTCCACATATTCCGCATGCATCTTATGTTCGGTGATATCATCAACTTTTACCGGCGCGAACGTGCCTAGCCCGACCTGCAAAGTCACACATTCAAATTGCACGCCTTTATTTTTCAGTTTTTTCATAAGCCCTGGCGTGAAATGAAAGCCGGCCGTGGGCGCGGCCACCGAACCGATTTTTTTATCATCAGCATAGACAGTTTGATAGTTAGCCTTGTCCTCCGAAGCCTTGGCGGAGGAGGATTTAATATACGGCGGCAGCGGCACTCGCCCGATTTTTTCTATAAGCTTCATAAAAGCCTCGCCGGTGCGATTAAATTCAACGCTCCAGGTTCCATCTAAATTATTTTTTAAAATTTTTGCTTTAAGCCCTTGGCTGAATTCAACCTGCAAATTCTCTTTTCTTTTGTGTCCGCCGATTAGGCATTGCCAAACGCCGGGCTTTATCTTTTTCAATAAAAATACTTCCACTTTCCCGCCGGTTTCCGCCCGCTGGCCAATCAGCCTGGCCGCCATAACCTTAGTATTATTTAAAACCAAAACATCGCCTTTATTAAAATAATCAACAATGTTATAGAAATGCTTATGCTCAATTTTACCGGTTTTTTTGGCCAATAATAAAAGCCGCGACTTGTCTCGCGGGCTCAAGGGTTTTTGCGCGATTAAATTTTTCGGCAGATAATAATCAAAATCTTTAAGCCGCATGTATTTTTTTATTTTCCTCGGCCAATTTAATTATAATATCCCTGATCCCTTCCGGATGAGGAATTTGCCTAAACATAAATCTCTGCGTTTCGGCCGCGGTTTGCACATAAACGTCGCCGTATTTAAAAATAAATTTTAAAGCGCCTTTAAGTTCGCTGGTGACATCTTGGATCTGAAAAAGCTTTAATTCGGAGACGACGCGCGAAAAAAAGCCTTCCTGCCTGATATCAATAATCCTTTCATTGGTAATAAGCCAGACATCCAGATAATAATCTATGAAAGAAAAAAACAAAAACAGCCAAATGAATAAAACGTAGCCGCTAACCGCCAAAGCGATTAAGGGATAAGAAATTTCGCCGTTAAGCCAATTGGGATAAATATTAAGCATGATAAAACCGACTAAAGCGGGCAAACCGGTCAAAAGGAGCACTAGAATAAATTTACTGAAAAAAACAAAACCGTCTTTTCTGATAATTTTTATAATTTTTTCGCCGGGCATAGCGCCGGGCAAGCGATATTTTAGCATAATATTTATCATCCCCTCGCGGGAAAAAGTTTTAAGGCTTTTAAAAATTACTGGTGCCAAAAATTTCAGCGCCGCCTTGCATAACCGTTAAGCCGACGCTCCAATCAATTTGGCTTAGATATTCATAAGAAAAAAATAAAATCAAGGCCGCGCCGACCAGGTAAGCGAAAGTGGTTATAAAAGTTATAAAATTAATTTGGCCGTATCTTATCATATGATAAAGCGCGATCAAGCTGAAAATCAGCCAAATTAAAACAAACAATAAATATAGAAACAAAAATGCGTATAAAGGTATGGTCATATGATTTATCTGTCATTGCGAGGAGCCCGTAATCGGGCGACGCGGCAATCTCACGGACTATTTGCTAAATTAATAATTAAATTATTTTACTCTGCCCCGCTTTTTTTCCTGCCTAAATGCTTATAAGCCGTATCCGTGGCCACGCGGCCGCG
Organism: Patescibacteria group bacterium; assembly: GCA_028703305.1. Taxonomy (GTDB): domain Bacteria; phylum Patescibacteriota; class Patescibacteriia; order Patescibacteriales; family GWC2-42-12; genus JACPHD01. The sequence goes on along the minus strand of JAQVNC010000001.1, from coordinate 155,552 downwards.
AGGCGTCCGGTCTAAAAAGCCAAGCTGCATTAAATACGGCTCGTAGACTTCTTCAACCGTGGCGATATCTTCGGCCGTACTAGCGGCGATGGCGGACAGCCCGACCGGGCCGCCATTAAATTTATCAATAATAACTTCTAAAATTTTCCGGTCAATCCAATCAAGCCCCAACTCGTCAACTTCCAATAAATTAAACGCTTCCAGGCAATGGTTAAGATTTAAGCGGCCGTCGCCTTCAACCTGGCAATAATCGCGCACCCGTTTTAATAACCTATTAGCTACTCTGGGCGTGCGGCGCGAACGCTTGGCGATTTCCTCGGCCGGCTCGGCCGGCAGGCTGATGTTCAGAATCCGCGCGCTTCGTTCAATAATTTTTTTAATATCCAAATTCTGGTAAAAGTCCAAATGATAAGTCATGCCGAAGCGATCGCGCAGAGGTGAGGACAGCAGGCTAATTTTCGTAGTAGCGCCGATAATAGTAAAGCGCGGCAAATCCAAGCGCAAAGTTCTGGCCGACGGTCCTTTACCAATAATAATATCCAAAGCATAATCTTCCATGGCCGGATAAAGAATTTCTTCAATGGTTTTATTAAGCCGGTGAATCTCATCAATAAATAAAATATCGCCCGCGTTAAGGTTAGTTAAAATCGCGGCCAAATCGCCGGATTTTTCAATGGCCGGTCCGGAAGTTACCCGGATATTGGCGTTGAGTTCATTGGCGATAACATGCGCCAAAGTGGTTTTACCCAGCCCGGGAGAACCGTATAATAAAACATGCTCAATGGCTTCATTCCGACCCTGGGCGGCGCCAAGAAAAATCCGCAGATTTTTCTTAATGTTATCCTGGCCCACGAATTCGCTTAATTTCTTCGGGCGCAGAGTTAAATCAAGGGTTTTATCATCAGCCGCCTCTTCAGGGGCGATGACGCGATCGTTAGTGTCTGTCATGTATTCAATTTAACATTTATATACTAATATTTCAACTTTACAAACTTCACTAGACGGAGTACTATTTGTATTAATGTTACTAAACTGCTGAAAGGAGGAATGCCATGAGTAAGATAATTGATCTAAGCACTTTCACAAGGAAAAAATCACAGGCAGATAATCTAACTGAGTTGCTGAAAATGGCAACGATTCTGCGGGAAAAACGGGAGGAGATTAAAGAAGCTGTTATGGTAATGAATTTTGCTGGCTTAAAGCGCCTTTTTGAAAGCAGGCTTGCCGATGTTATTTTAACAAGCAAAAACATCGGAGTAGATTTTTTTCTCTGCGGCACCTACATCGCCGGCCTGTTGACGGACATCGGCAATACCCCCCCGAAAGCTGGTACGCGGTTGATTATTTCATAAAGTCTGAAACCGAAGACAAACCGAAAGCCTTAAAGCAAGGAGCTGACATCTGTTTTCTAATCTGCGCCGTTTTCCCAAAAAGGGGCCAGATTAGGTGCATGAAGATGGGAGACTACGAGGCGATAGGGAGGAGTATGTACTTTAATTATTACGGCCAAACCGGCACGGTTGTCGCTTATCACATGAGCCAAAAATTCAAACCCATGGCCGAGATAACCAAGGAGTGTCTTAAGGAGTTAAAATAATTTATGCTTTACATCAGCGCCTCAAGCGCTGATTTTTTTATACGAAAAACACCGCGGCCGGAGCGGTGTTTATATATATGTCATTCCCGCCCGTCTCGCGTCGGTGCGAGCCGAGGCGGACGAAAGCGGGAATCCAGGATTTCTTATTTCTACTCTAAAATCTGCACCATAAACTATTTAGCACTTTTTATTCTCCTTACTTTTTCGGCTTTCTTTACGCGCGTATGCGCTTTGCTAATGCCATCATGCGTTGGCAAATCCTCGGGCATATTGCCGCCTAAACTATTAATAGTGTTTCTAACTTTTTGTCCGACATCATAATGCGCCAGATTTGCGCTGGTTTCTCCTTTTATATTATCCCTTCTTATCTTGGCGTCTGCTTGCGTGGCGCGGAACAAATTTGCCGCCAACTCCTCGCTACCCATATGGTCAAGAATATGTTGTGATTTCTTAAGGTTTTTGCGGCCATGAATATCCTGCATGTTAAGGCCGCCATACAATCCTTTATAACCGTAATTTTGGAAAATCGCGTAATTTTCCACTCCGGCCATTGAGGCCGCTTGCGTTAAACTCTTATTATGCTTTTTCATTTCTTCCCTTAAAAATACCCTTTTATTATCTTCAACCAGATTATCAGTCTTTTCTTGCCGGCGAGTCTGAATGGCAAAATAAGTCTGGCCTTTGGCGACTACTACTTTTGTGGGATCAGAATTTTGCATTATCAAATAGCATGCGTAGCGTGAAAGATAAATCGTATCAATCGTCCTTTTTGCTCCGGAGCCGATATCAACCATTTCGTCCATATGGACAAAATGGTTGTGGATAACCTCTCCGCTGTTTTCACATGCAATTTCTGCCTTATTAATAACATTTAAAAACTTGCGATAATCCGTGTATTCCAAGGCTTTAGCCAAATCTCGCGATGACCAATATTCTTTGCCATTATTATCAATCCGCTTAATTTTTTCAAATAAATTTTCACCCATATTATTAACAATAGCAATAACCTAATATCAAATCTCAAAATGTTTTTTTAAATACTTTTTTATACTTGCTAATATATCACTATCAACTCGGCCTATTTTATTTATAAATCTTTGATAATCAAGCGAGATTATATCATATACCTTAATTACCGAATCTGAAATAAGTTTATTTTTATCATCGCTAGCTATGACAATGTCATCATCTACGCGATTACCTAAATTAGAAGTTAGCGGAATAACGGTTACCAAACTTGACCTTCGTATCTGCCGGTCTGATTGGACTACTACGGCCGGTCTCTTACCATTAAACTCATGGCCGGTACTGGGGTTAAGATTAAAAAGACACAGGTCGCCCTGTTTTAATTTTACTCGATTATTCATAAACTTTCATAATAATCCACTTCTTCTTTTGAAATGGGTCCTAAATCTTTTAAAATATCTTTAGCCGATTGATCTCTCATAAATGAAAATTCGTCGGGTTTTTTCATAACCTCGACTACTCGGCCGCAAACCAGATAATTAGAATAATCATCCGTATGAATATAAATCGGCGGCAGATCAAGGCTTGATTCGGAGTTTAAAATTATCTGCTTATTTTTTTCATCTATAATTATTTTTTTTATGTTAGCCAGCCCGTCAATAACTGAAACCACATATTCCCCGTTTAAAGGCCGGCTAGCAGTTTTTTCGGCTATGACATAATCACCGTCTTCAATAGTTTTATTATTAACATTCGCCCGATTCATTGAATCGCCCACGGCCTTTAAAACAAATAAATCGTTCAACCGATTTTTAAATTTATCGCCCAAAATTTTTAAGGACACTTTTAAATAGCCTTCAACTTTTTGGTCGGCGAAAGTTAAAGCCTCGCCGCAATTAGCCGAACCGACAATCGGCAAAGAAACAATTTTTGACTTTTTATCCATGCCGCCGGCAGCAGGCTTTAGAGTTTTACCGTCTCCACCTACCAGCAAAAGCCCTTTTTCCATGAGTTTATCAAGATGGTGCTTTATCTTCTGAGGACTTCCTGGTTCGCTTATCAATTCTCCAATTTTTCTTAAAGTTAAATCGGCTAAATTATGTTCTTTAGCTAAATTTAGCAATTTTTGTTGAATTATATGCATATATTGGAATTATATATTCTTTCCCACATCTTGTCAATAATATTAACAAAACTTAATTGTTGACAAATATTTTATTTCTGCTATCATTAAATATTGAGAGTTGCAACTCACTCTGTCCCTTGGGGGCGAGTTAATTAACCTGGCCTATAGCCCAAGGCGTTGGCCAAATATAAGTAATATGGCGGAAACAAAAGACACAATAATAAACGCTATTAAAAACTTTATTTCTCAAAACGGCGGTAAATCATCAGATTATTATGTGGGAGTTACTAGCGATCCTGAAAAAAGACTGTTCGACGAACATAAAGTTAGCAGAAATGGCGTTTATGATTATTGGGAGGCCATAAGCGCTGATTTTGCGCGTGCCGCAGAAAAATACTACGTAGAGTTAATTGGCACCGACGGCGGAACGGGTGGCGGCGATGGTTATTCTAAATATGTCTATATTTACGAAAAAACATCCTACACCGAAGAAAACGCATAAATTAAATAAAAGAGAATAATATAAAATTTATTCTCTTTTATTTTTCTACGATTTCAATTTCCCCCTCCCCCAACCCATAAATCTCATAAACTTTTTTATCAATTTCTTTATCCGTTTTTTCTATTTCTTTTTTAACTTCATTATATTCTTTATCATCCATAATCGGATCTAATTTTTGCAGTTCTTTATTTTTTTCTAACATTTTATCGGATAGCCTAACTAATTCATCGTGCTTGGCTTTTTCTTTTTTGTCTTTAAAATCTATTTTATAAATCGGAATTTGCGAGGTATATATTTTTTTAAATCTTAAAAAACCACCGCTGACATGAGCGTCTTCAAATTTTTGTTTAAAATAAAAATTTATTAAACTTGAATTAATAACGGCTAATAAATAAAGTAAATGATATTTTTTTGAAACAGCCTGCACGGAATACAAAGTATTAACACTATAATATTTATCATTATCTAAAACAGCTTCGGGTCTCAACGAAATATCCCTTAATAAAATTTTCGGCAATTCAAAATATTTTTTATCACATAAATTACCATATTCACCTTTATCTTTTTCAATTAAATTTTTATCATACCTAATATATTTACCACCCCACTTAAAATTATATCGGTGGCAATCTCGGCCGGCTAATAATTTTTTACAATTATCATTATCTTTTTTATCGGTTATCAGCTTATTTCTAACATTGCCGGTATGGATAGTTTCTTTTATGGTAGCAATATCGCCTAATTTTTCCGACGCGCTTTCCATTTTTGTTAAAAAATCAATTTCTTTTTTAACTGTAAAATTTTTGGTGGAACTATTTTTAATATCTTCCTGGTTTATTTTTATTTCATTATTATTTAATTTCAGCTCATCTAAAACTTTATAGCCTTTCATAATATGATTTTTATTATTTTTGGTCTTTTGTAAAATAATCGCGTAAGGATAGGTTGAAGCATCTTTAAATACCTGTAAATTGGAAACATCTAAAATTTTTACGATTTTACAATTTTCTAAAATAAATTCTCTTAATTTTTTACCGTAGTCGGCAATGGCGTATTTATTTGAAGTTATAAAACCTAAATATCCTCCGTCCTTTAATAAATTTATTGATAATTCAAAAAATAATTGGTAAATATCGTATTGGCCGGATGAAGTTTTAAAATATTCGCCAAAAAAATCTTTATCTTTAGTATTGAGTTCTCTATTTCTTATATACGGCGGATTGCCGATTATCACGTCAAAGCCTTCCTGCTTAAAAACCGACTCAAATTTTTCCTGCCAGTTAAACGGCTTTTTGTCTTTCCAATTTTCACCGAAATATTTTTTTAATTCATCTCCTTTCCCTGAAATCAAAGAATTGCCGTTTTCTATGTTATGGGCTAAATTCGGCAAAAGTTCCCTCCGTCCTAAAACTTTCAATAGTAAATTCAATTGCGCGATTTCCACGGCTTCTTGGTCTAAATCCACGCCGTAAATATTTGAAGTTAAAATATTTACTTTCCTCAAATAATTTTTCATAACATCCGCTTCCTGCTGATTGTTTTCTCTCTTGATATGATTATCCAAAACTTCAAAAGCCTTGATTAAAAACGAACCTGAACCGCAAGCCGGATCTAAAATTTTAATTTTTGAAGCCTCAAAGCCTGATTTGCCTTTTAATAATTCGCCCAAAGTATTTTTTACGATGTAATCCACGATATATCTAGGAGTATAATAGATGCCTTGCGATTTTCGTTTGCCTGATTTTTTATCTTTTTCTTCCTGCTGAATTTGTCCTAAATATTGCTCGTAAATACTGCCTAAAATATCGGCGTTAATGGAAGCGAAATCATAGCGAATGCCTTTGGCATTTTTATATAATTCTTTTATTATTCTCGCCAACAATTCATCTTCATACTCCAGTGCGTCACAAATGGCGGGTTCAAACAGCTTGCTGTTATAGCCGTCATTATAATCTTTAAACAGTTTTTTCATCTCGTCCGCCAAATTTAATTTACCCTTGCCGTCTTCCCAATTTCTGACAATTTCTCTTAATTTTTCCCCTTCTATTTTTCTGTCTTCAGTCGTTCTTATAAAAATCAACCTATCTAAAAGTCTTTGCACGCTCTCGGCGATTTGCTTATCGCTTAAATTCTTATCGCTGTTCCAACCTTTTAAATCATTAAACAGCAACATGCGCCATTTTACCAAATCATTGGCTAATAATTTATCTACCGCTTCTTTTTTCGGCTTTTTAAAATTGGCTTCAGCGTATTTATCCAATTCGCCTTTTAACATTGACTCTTTAGACAGCCACCAAAGTTTCTCGTCTTTCAAAAAATCTTTATAATTTATTTCAAAAATTAAGCTTCTTTCAGCGTCTGGCTCGTCCCATTCGGCGTTATATACTTTTATGTCTTCAAAATCGGTTAAAATCGCCCAAGGCACGCTCTTGTGCCAAGCGTAAGAAATAGCCTGTTCGGCATGTTTAGCCTCTCTTAAGTCCACGCTCGGCTTTTTGGCCTCAACAAAAAATTTTATGACATCATTTATATGAAAAGCATAATCGGCCCGTCCGCCGGAAACTTGCGTTTCCGAAGTAACCTCGTGATTGGAAATATTATTATAAACATCCCAGCCTAAAGCCTGAAATAAAGGCAAAATAAAATCCTTACAAGTCATTGACTCGTTCTTTTTCTTAAATTCAACCGGCGTTAAATCGCTAAATTTTTTTACCAGCCGCTCAATTTGCTGTTTAGCTTCTTGTCTATTCATGTTTTTACTCTATCATTTATCCGCTAATATTTCAACTTTATTAAAATACAAAAAACACTGCAACGAGAGCAGTGTTTTTTGCTATTAAAAATTTATTTTTTCAACTTTTTTATCGCCAAATTAATTAACCAACCTATTAGGCCGCCAGCGAGTGTAAAGATAAAAAACCAAAGGATGTGTTTACTGCCGCCGGACAAAACCATAGTAAAAGGTATAAAGATTAAAATTAACCAAGCCAACCATTGCTTTCTAAATACAAAAACCATAATAAATAACGGCAAGAAAAAAAGATAAGCAAAAATTGAATTCTGAATTATTCCTAAAATAGCCGGGCAACCAAACCCGAGTAAACCACACATTTGAATTGGTTTAAAAATAATGATATATAACTTGCCAAATAATGAAGAAAAAATTAATGAACTGATAATCGCAGCAAGTAAAGAATAAACTGAAGTTAATAACACAGATTTGTTTTCAAGCATATTTTTTATTTAATTATAAATTTAATTTTAAATAATTAATGTCATTTATTATTATATCATATCCAGCCTGATTTATCTGGTTTTGCTTTTTGGCCAGATTAAGCAGTTTAACTATCGCGTCTAAACTTTTATCAATCGCTTTAATCCGGTTCTTTTTTAATTTATCAAGATTTTTATTATATTGTTCAATCAATTTCTGCTTCTGCTTGTCCGATAATTTTTTATCGTCCCGCGTTTTTCTAATTAATTTTTCTAATAAAGCCTGCTCTTTTTCAAAATATTTAGCTTCTATCTTTAAAAGCCTAAAAGCGCTAGCTAATAACGGCTTATAAATTCTGCCCTTTAACCAACCGCGGCTATGAATTTCTTCAATATCGCTAATCGTACTATCTATATTAGCGATTATTTCAAATTTAATTTGCGCTTGCTTTAGATTTCCCGACTTATCTCTGGCTTGAATTATTAAATCATGCCGGCCTAAGGAAAAATTAAATAAATCAATCGTAGCCGTAGCTAAGATTTGATCATCAATCATTATGGTGGTAGTAGCTAGACCGGAAAAATCGTCGGTAGCAATATAATCTATTATTAAATTTTCGCTATGCAAATATTTTTCGTTTTCTGCCGGCTTATTAATTATCACTATCGGCGGCACGGTATCTACTGGCTCTAGGTCACCGATCGGATTTTCAGACGCGGCCGAATAAGTAATATTAAATTCTCTTGCTTGCTCCGGTGCGATAGTGCCTTTAAATTCTTTACTAATTTCCGAATTGTCGTTAATTATGCTACTGGCCAAAACATATTCTCCGCCATTATCCACGCCTTGTATCTCTATTTTATATTCTCCGTCTTGCGGATTGGGAATCAAGACAAACTCGGCCTGATCATTAAAGCCGCTATAAAAAGCGTCCGGGATTTCATTAATTTCTGTGTTATTATTAAAATCTTTGCCTATTTTATTGCCGTTAGGCGCGATGACAATAAAGTCAACCGGCGAATAGACTCGGAAAAACGCCCAGCGCTTGAAAGCTGAAGTAAGTCTGCTGTTATAATAATTTTCTGGCATTTTTCCTGTAAGCGACTTAATAATTTCCTTTTGCATGATGGTGGGCAGATTTTCATGATCAGAAATTCCGGACATTATAGTCTCAACTCCATTCAAACTATTAGCACTATTAAGAGGCACGGTGCTATCTCCATTGCCTTTTTCCAAGCTATCCAAATTTTGTTCCAAATTTTCCGGATAACCGCTTTGCCATTTATTATCGGTTATGTCCGGATCAGGTATGACTTTAATATTATTTAAAGTACTATTGCCCCCTAAATCACTTACAATATTGGTAATTTTTACTCTTTGTTTTAATAATTCAATATTTTCCGGACTATTTAAATTCTCTAAATAATTATTTTGCGAATAATTTAATGGATAGATTCGCAACAGCCAGGAATTATCAGATTGTTTATCTTTTAAATAATTATATATTGGTAATAACTGCTCAACAGTTAATACTCTAGCCCTTATATAATCAGCTAAATCAAAATAACCATTAAGCGCAGCTTCAGTTTGGAATAAATATTTTTGCAACCAGTCCCATCCTCCAGAAAAGACTGCCCCCTCATAACTTAAATATGTTTTAACCGCTCCTAAATGCGGCGTGCCTAAAAATACTACTTGGTCAATGTCATTTTGGTAATCGCTCCCTTCAACATACGAGCGCGTTACCAACCCGCCCATGCTATGAGCGATAATATCCACCTTATCCCGGCCGCTAATCTCTTTAACCTGTTGAATCTTTTCTTTAAGTAAATTCGCCGTAATATTATTACCAACCCGCCAATTATAAGGAAAGGTAAATAACGTAGGCTTAGCTTCGCCTAAACTATTTTCTTTATAGCCGGCGGCGACTAATGCTTCCATTAAATTATCATAAGTATGAAAAATCGGATCAATCTGCCACCGCCCGGAAATGTTATAACTCCCCATAATTCCCGGCACTATTATCACCGGATCCGGTTCGGCCGATTCTAATGCCGATACCCAAGGTTCAATTAAAAATGGCTGATAATTAATATTACCACCGATTAACGTGCCTTTAATATCCTCCGGCCCGCTGACTTGCTCTGCTATAGTCGGCCCGTTTTCATGCCCCCAATAATTATTAGCCGCGTCAATTGAATTACCGCCCATATTCATTAGCGCCGACCCGCCGCAATAAGCCATGGCAACGCCCATGCCGAAAGGATCTTCGCTAAGGCAAAAATCAGGATTATAAATATTTGAATAATTGATTTTAACGCTCGGCGCTTGGGCGAACATCATATAGCCGTTATTATTAATGACCGAACTATGCTCAAGGCTAAATTCCGCGCCTTGATTAATATCTAATAAATACGCGGGGCTATCATCATATGACCCGCCGTAGCTGATTTTAGCATAATCAATTTTTATTTTAGCGTTAGAGCTGTTTGCCATTACGCCATACCAATCGCCTGGCGCCGGCGCGGTAGCAGCGCCATCTCCATTAGTATCTCCGCCAGTGCTATCGTCCCTTAGAGAAGTTATAATTACCGGTTCAATCGCATTGCCTCTAATATCCAATTCTCCCATGGCCAAGATCATGTTATTGGGCGCCAGTTTAATTATTGTCCCGGCCTCAACCGTTAACTTCACGCCCGGCATGATTACTAAGCCGCCGTCATCTATAACTCTTACTTCGTCTTTATTCCAAACCGTATCAATGGCTATCTCCTCGGCCGCGACATTTTTAATTGATACGCCAAAAACAAAAAAACATGCCAAAAGCATAATCGGCATGCTAAGTAAAAAAATCCTCCTCTTCATAAAATAATTATATAAATTATTATGCTTTAATTATAACATAAAAATTCTTCTTGCCAAGGAATTAAATCTTCCTGCGGTTCTCTCCTGGATTGCGGCTCAAAGGCCGCAATGACAATACTTATACCTTTTTCGGCATTTCCCCTTCTAAAGCTTTTCTAACTATTTCTTTGGTCTCGTCGGAAAAATCCGCGCCTAAGATCCAATTTAAAAAACCGGGATCTGTTTCGGCGATTTCGGCTAAAGTTCTGTCTTTATGCTTGGAAAATGAAAAATGAGCTTCGCCCGAGCGCCAATAAAATTTCCTGTCCCGGTCAACGAAGCGGTCGTCCAAAGCATGATGAATTTTATAAATAAAATCCCAATCCCTTACCTCGTTATATTGCTTAAGCTGCTGTTTTAAAATTTCAGCCGTGGCCTCAACGTCGGCTAAAGCGTTATGGGCGTCAACATGCTCTTTTTTGCAATAAAATTGATAAGCCGCCGACAAGGTGCGCGGCTCCATAAAATGATAAATTACCTTGGCATCTATAATTTTCGCGTTTTCATAATTAAAATCCTTGCCGACCCTTAAAAATTCTCTTTTAAGCATAGGCAAATCAAACGATAAAACATTAAAGCCGCTAAAATAGCAATCATTAAATATGTTAAAAAGCTCTTCGGCCTTATCTTTAAAAGTCGGGGCGTCTTTTACCTTTTCATCGGAAATTCCATGGATGGCGAAAGCTTCGGCCGGTATTTTCATTTCCGGATTTAAAAGCCAATCGCCTTTTAAAATTTCGCCATCCGGCATAATTTTTAAATAAGCGATTTCCACGATTCTATCTAAATTAACAGCCAGGCCGGTAGTTTCCAAATCAAAAATCACCAACGGCTTATCCAAAGAAATCAAGTCATTTATTTTTTTTGTTTTTGGCATAGGTATTTACTTGTCATTGCGAGGAGCCTGTAACCAGGCGACGCGGCAATCTCTTGTTAAAATCCGAGTACGTGAGATTGCTTCGCTCCCTCCGGTCGCTCGCAATGACAGTAGGTTCGTTATAATTAGTTATTTTCCAAATAATAATTTATGAAATTTTTTGTAGATTTTTTTATCAAATCTCGCCCTTAGCATATAATTAGTTAATTCCGGATCATAAAAATCCGGCTCATCGGCCAAGCCTAGAAATTCGTCAAAACTAATCAGCTTGAAAGTTATTTTTTCTCCCGCGTCCAATCGCGGCGTCTGCCAATAAATACAATCACGGGCAATATAAGTATGTATCGTCCAAACGATTTTCCTTGACGGACTGATTTTTTTAAATAATTTCCAGTCGCGCGAGACATAACCGGTTTCTTCCAAGAGCTCACGCTTGGCCGTATTTAAAACCGTTTCATTTTTTTCACGCCTGCCTCCCGGCAATGACAAAAATGCAGAAGCGCTATCCGGCTGCCTTTGATTTAAAATTAATATTTTATCATCAACCGCCGCGATAACTTGAGCCGTATCCGAACGCGTCAACATCTCAAAAATTTCTTTAGAGCCGTCATACATTTTTTGCGGCCATTGCCAAACTTCAAAAATCTCGCCCTTAAAAACTCTTTTGGCATTTTTAGGAAATTTATTTTTTTTATTTGACATACAATATAATAAAAAACAAGTTTTACCTGTTAATTATAACAAATCACCGAAGCAAAAACAATCAATAAGAAAATAGGGCTAGCCGCTTACAAGCCTCGCCCCACATCTATTTATCAAATTATAATTTAATGGCCGTAGGGCTTTGCCCGCTATTAAATAATAATTTGATACCTTGTATTTTTGGAAATATTAAAACCTTTTTCTAAAAAAGGTTTTAAAGATTTAAAAACACCCCCGATTGCTCGAGGGTGTTTTTTATATTTGAAGTAACTGATTACCAATTGCTTCCACCGCGGCTTCCGCCTTGGTTACGGTCAAAACTTCTGCCGCCGCCGTTACCACCGAAACTTCTTTTCGGCCTGTCTTCTTGAGGTCTGGCCTCATTGACAGTAACTGCGCGTCCATCAAGTTCTTTACCGTTAAACATATCAATAGCGGCTGTGGCTTCTTCTTCCGTTGACATTTCAACGAAACCGAAACCTTTTGATCTGCCAGTCATTTTATCCATGATAACAATGGCTGAGACAACGTTTCCGGCTTGTGAAAAAGCATCTTTCAAACCGCCTTCAGTGGTTGAATAAGACAAACCACCTACGTATAATTTTTTGTTCATAACTTTCCTTACGCTTTTAGGGATATTCTAAATCCCATAATAATTAAATGTAAGTCGACTTTCTTTATTTTGACTTCTTAGCTAAAAGCATAAGAAAAGTAAAATAACTCTTACAAAAGAAGTATAGCAGGAGTTAGCGAAAATGTCAAGGCCGCGATATTTAACAGGCTTTAAAAATTTCACTGATTAACATGCTAACGCCGATTTTCTTTTTAGCCGAATATGGCATGACCTTAAGCCCGCCCGCTTGATTCTGAATTTTTTCCAGCTGTTTTTCAAGGCTTGATTTTTTAACTTTATCTATTTTATTGGCTACGATAATAATATTCTTTTTATATTCTTTTAAACTCTCCAGTATTTCTAAATCGCTCTCGGTCAGGCCTATTTCAGCATCTATAATAAGCACAACCATTTTTTGCGCGTAGCCGGATAAAAATAAATACCAATTAATCAATTGCTCCAGCCGCTCGCGCGCCTCGCGCGACGATTTAACAAAACCGTAGCCCGGCAGATCGGCCAAATAAAAAGATTTATTTATTAGAAATAAATTTATTTCCCTGGTGCGGCCCGGCGAGGAGCTGATTCTGGCCAAATCTTTTTGGCGGGTTATGGAATTAATAACGCTGGATTTGCCGGCGTTAGAGCGGCCGATAAAAGCGATTTGCGGAATGTTATTTTCCAATTCTTCGCAAGCTCCGACAACGCCTTTTATAAATACGGCCGAAATTATATTTTTTTGGTTGGATTTTTTCATTTATATTTCTATTATTAACTGATAAAATCTTTCACTTCTTCCATAATCTCCTCCGGAACGGCGTTTCTCTTCGGACTGACGCCCGGATAGCGCCAGGCGCTGATAATTTTGTATTTTTTATCAATTAGCTGGTACATCGCCCAGATTTCCCGGTGCCATTTTCCGTCTTTTCGGCTAACCGGACCGGGTTGCATGACCGCGGTCGTTTTTTCAGCCACGCCTTCTTCAATTCTCATCGGCTTATTTATAACGCGCAAAATTCTCTGCGCCGTTAAGCCGTAATACTGCATTTTCCCGAGCGCGTGTCCGGTCCAAAAATATTTGTCATTATTTTTCGGCGCCTTAAATTGCATAGTCTTGTCTTACATAATAAAATTTTCAGCAATTTTTCTATCAATATTCAAGGCTTGGGCCGCTTTTATGATGGCGGCGTTTAATTCTTTTTTAAGCGCCGGCACGCCGCCTTTTTGGTTAATAGTCTTTGAATTAAATTCGTTATTTTCAGAATATTTATCTTGAATTTCTTGAAATATCCGATTAGCTTTTAAATAATTGAATATCTCTACGGCATCTTCCGCTAATTTTTTAGTTTGCTTTTTAGCCGGCTCGGATAAAACAACCTCGCCTAAAACTTTAACGCCGGCCATAACATTATTAAAAGATTCTTCAAGCGCCGTTATGCCTTTTTTATAAGCCGCGGCCGCGTCTTCTTTCATATAGCCTTCATTGATTAAGCGAAAACAGACATTTTTAAAGCCCACGTTAGCCATCATGTCCGCGTCAAAAACTATCTTGTCTGTCTCGTTTTCCGGCTCGGGGAAGCGCCGGCCTTTGTTTAAATTGACTAAAAACGGGTGATTCATATGGCGCTCAATCGCTTGTAAAACTTTTTCTTTAAGCTCCGGCGTAATTTCAATTATTTCTCCGCCTTGTTTAATCGGCCCTAGCTTATCAAGCAGCTTTTCGGCGTATTCTTTGCTCTTTAAATGATGTTCCATCAAGCCGGCGGCTAATTTGCCGCTGTCATGAAAAATAACCGCTAAATAGGCGGCCGCTTTATCCGCTTGGGATAAATCGTGCGCCTTAATCAGCTCATCAGCATAGTCTAAAACTATCTGGTTGTGCGTATCCAAATTAAGCCGCTGATTTTTCATTTCCGGCTTGGCCGCCACGTCTTGATCATATTGGCCTTTAAGCAAATCCAGCACCGGCCCGTAATTTATTTTTATTTCTTCAAGATTTTTTTCTCGCTCTGCGGGCTTAAGTTCATTGGGCCGGGCGATTGGTTCAAACAAGTTTTTAAATAATCTCATAAATTAATTTTAATATAAAAATAAAATTTTATTTTCTAACCGGCAAAGGCGAATTAACCATTTCTTCCAAGGTTTGCTGATAAACTTTATCCAAGCCGATACCAAGCCAATTATACCAGCGCCAGTGCCAAGTTGCCGGCTGGCTCTCAATTTCCAAATTTAAGGTTTTCGGGTCAACTTTCGCTCCATATAAATTAGACCCGGCATAAACCGACCCCCTGATCATTTGCTCGTCTAAGGAAAGCCGTATCTTTTTAGCATTCAACTCGTCGCCGAAAAAACGATAGCAAAATTCGCCGAAATTTTTATTTAAATTAAATTTTTCATTATATTGTTTTTCGCTTAAAGCATAGGCCCGGCTTCTTATTTTTTGAGATAAAATAAAGCCATAATCAGGGTTTGTTTTATAAGTTATAACCACCATGGCCGCCAAAAAAATAATCGCGGCCAAAAGCGTTAAGGGTAAAAACACTAAAATAATTTTAAAAAATTTTTTGCTTGGCATAGCCATAAAAAAATAAATTACGCGACTTTCAAAAAATACTTAGGCCATTTTTCAAAGTCAGTCATTATATTAAAAACCTCCGCCAGAGGAGCCTTGATAAGCCACTTGGCATGAAGAGTGATTTTTTCTTTCATAATTTTATTGGCGCGGCGACTATCTATTCAAAAAAGTTATGGTTAATTGCAAAACTGTCGCGAACGAAACCCAGAGTAAATACGGGATATTAGCATAAAAAGCCCAGCGTAAATCCGGCGAAGCATGCCACAAAGCAATAAGCGCCCAGATGAGCGTACCAAGCACAAGCAAAATATCAATCGCCGCCAAAAGATTATTTTTCAGTCCGAATTGCAAAGGCGTGAAGGCGAAGTTAAAAATCAAATTGAGCGCAAACGGCAATGCCACCATCCATGCCAGCTTGCCTGTAAATGCCTTATAAAAAACGGTTCCGAAAGTAACGGCAATAATCGCGTACAGCGCCGTCCACACCGGCCCAAAAAGCCAGCTCGGCGGCGACCACGATGGTTTGATAAGTTGTGAGTACCAATTGTAGGTGTTCATAGGTTTATTTTATATTATTTTATAATTTTGTTCTGGTTGAAAACCGGCGCGCCGCCTAAAAACTAATTAACCGCTTCCCAGTATTTAATTAAGCTCTTTTCATTTTCCAGCACTTTTTCCATTTGCGAAATTATTTCGTCTTTATGCTTATTGATATCCGGCGGATAAATATTGGCCAAAGGCAATAATAATCCAGTTGACTTTTTATATCCCGCCGCCAATTCAGAATAACCCTGTTCTTGAAAATACATAGACGCGAATTCACGACCCAAATATATTTTTTGCGAAAATTCAATGACATCCGCCCCCTCTTTCAAATTTTTAATATATCTTTCCATAACTTCCAATGATTCATTGACCGTGCTTTTCATTTTTAACATCAAATCTTTGCCGCTGATTTTATTTCCGTCGGGCGTGAACCAAAAAACCGTATGCGTTAGTCCCAAGCCAATCGGACAATTTATTTTTGGATCAGTACGCTTAACATCGCTCGGATCGGGAATAATGGCAAATAGTTCCTTCTCGCTGTAACCTTCAATCACATTAAAATCATCATGGCAAGGCGAACCGGAAGTACCCAGGGGCATACCCGAAGCGATAACGCTTTTATATTCGTCCATTGGTTGGAAAAAATAATAATAGCTAAAATCACCACCGAGCTCTTTAATTTTATCTCTCCACGTTCCCATGCCTCCATTAACAAATTTATTCATTCTGACATGCGGTTTATATCCCAAATTACTGGCCGCCGTCAGTAAAATATCCGTTGAACCGTCAGCTAAATTGGCCTTTGTGCCGCCATTGGACCAATAATATGAAAAGCTAACGGCATTTCCTTGATAGACAAAAACTTTCCAAAATTCTATGGCGGGATCAAAATGTTTTAAGAGCATAGCGGTTGTCGCTAAATAGCAGTTGCCGCCAGCCGCTTTGCCAGATTTGGCAGTTTCCGCGATATCAGAAATATGAGTAAGATTCATTTTATATTCCGCCGGATAAGAATAATTATTTTTTGTAAGGTAAAAATAGCCAAAAACCGCTAAGATAATTAAGACGATACAACTAACAAGATAAATTTTTATTTTTTTAATCATGTTTTATAATGATATTTCATCATAATTAAGCAAAAATCATTTCTGCCGTCTGTTTTTGCGTGCGCCGAGACAACATTTTTCAATTTCGCTGAATGTAATTCTTGGCGGAGAGGTAGGGATTCGAACCCTAGGTACCCTTGCGAGCACACCGCATTTCGAGTGCGGCCCATTCGACCACTCTGGCACCTCTCCAATTCATCTTATTTTAATCCTAAATACGCTAAAATTACAAGGACTGCGTTTAATTATTAACACTTTCTAATTTTACCATGCTTATCATGGCAACCAATAGCCAAAACATCACCGCCAAATCATTTTTAAAATATGGCACGTCAACTAAACCATGCGCGACGATAGCGGCCATGGCGCAGATTAAACCAATGATTATAAATTTTTTATTCGTGAGATTGCTTCGGTCGCTTACGCTCCCTCGCAATGACAAAAGGCGTATTCCCATCCAAAAAAATTTTCCGATTATCCAAACAAATAGCAACAACCCGATCAGCCCTAGCTCCGACCAAAAGTTTAATACAATATTATGCGGATATAAATAAATTTCCAGCGGCTGCCAATGGGCAACGCGATAAACTTCATTAAAAACCAGCTTGCGCTGGGCGTCGGGATCGCTAAAATCTTTAATAAATATGCCCTCTGTATGATAAGGCGCGACCTCGGCCTGAAAATTAGCTAAGCCGGCGCCGGTAATCAAATGGCCGTCTTTTAACATCCTCCAAGCATCAGACCAACCGGCTTTTCTGATTTGGCCGGACTTATTGGTTAAAGTAAAATTGCTAACCCCTAAATCCCTGGCCGGCCGGTAAGCCGCCACGCCAAGGCCCATTATAATTAGAAAAATAATCGTCGCCCATCTTATTTTTTTATTAACCAACAATCCAAAAATAATCAGCCCCGCCGCCACCCCGAGCAAAGCGCCTTTTGATTTAGCGAAATAAATAGACAGCGAAGACAAAATAATTGTTAGGCTGATAAAAATAATCTTAATTTTGCCATTCCTCGCATAAGCAATAACAGAGGCCAGCCACCCGGCCAGCAACAATACAATTGGCCCTAAATACAATCCGACCGCGTTAGGATAGCCGAAAAATGACACTACCCGCCGCGTGCTTTCCGCCGCCCATAAAGGGTTGCCTATGAAAGCGCCGGTAAATTTTTGATAAATCGCCAGCGCCGATACGGCCAAAGCGCTTACCGCCAGCGACCACAAAATTTTCTCCCGGCCTTTCTCGCCTTTCATGATATTCACAACCACAATAAAAAACATAATCGGCTCAAAAAAATAAGCCTTCCAGACACCCAATGATGAGGCGCTAAAACCGGCCACGCCCGCGGCCGCCAGAGAAACCAAGAGAAGTAAAACAATTTCCCAATCAAACGGATAGCTGATTTTGATTTTTTTATTTTCTTTCTTAAAATTTTCTAAAAAATTATTTTTAACACGGCTGAAATTTTTAATTGCCCAAACCAAAAATACAATCCAGATCATTGCTTCCAGCAGAGTGGCGGGCAGGCCGGAAATATTAAACCTGATTAAATAAGCCGGCAAAGCCGCGATTAAAAACATAACCGCCAGATCCGGACGGCGCCAAGCCAGGATAAAAAATAAAACGATAAATAGAAAAACTAAATAAAGCATCTTGAATTTAGATAATAAATAAATACAGCCCCAGGCAAATCATAACCGTACCGATTAATTTCTGAAGCAATACGCCGCCGCCAAGCTGTTCATTAAGCATTTTGGGAAATTTGGCGGAAACAATTAAAATAATCAAAAATAAAAATAAATATTGCACGCCCTGGAGAGCGTTGACGATAGCGACATTGCCTAAACTAATCGCCCAGTTAAGCATGATAAAAGCGGCCGCGGCCAAAAGCCTGACGGTTAAAAAGAAAAGTAAATTTTTTGGAGTTTTCGCGCCGCGCTGCTGTTCAAAAATTACTCGCCGCCAATCCGGCACAAACAGCATAAGCAAGACGCCGACGAAAGATCCCAGGCGCGACCAGACAAAACTGCCGACAAACGGCTGGTACATATAAATAAATTTCATTAAAACATAATAAGCGGCGAAGAACACCGCCGCAGCCACTGAATTAATGAGCAAGCGGCTGGTCGGCTGGGCGCCGGCCGGCACTTCGCCGAAAATGTCGCCGACAACCTCCCTGATCCTGGTTATGGCTTTTTGGTATGAATACACTTTAGTCTGCTTGATTGAAATTAAAACGCCGCCGCAGATTAAAATGATAAAAGCCAATAATTGCCGCTGGCTTAAAGTTTCGCCTAAAAAAACAAATGACAAGATAAAGCTGAAAATCGGCACTAAAGCGCCGACGATCGGCACCACGCGCGAAGCTTCGCTCTGATGCAAGGCCTTATACCAAAACACCAAAGTTACTAAAAATAAAAAACCGGCCAATAAGTCAAGGGTTATCTCCCGCGGATTCGGCAGCCACCAGGGAACTAAAAATAACAAAACCACGTTAAAAATACTCCAGACGCCCACGTAAAAAGCATAAGCGATGGAAGAGTGGATTTTTTTAGATAGCAAAAATTTGTCGGCCACATAAACGCCGGCATTGATGAAATAAGCGGAAACAGCTAGAAGTAAATACATATATTATTATTTTAACACTATAATTTAATAAAAAAAAGGACTCATCTTTCTAATGAATCCTTTTAAAATCCGACGGTTAATTTATAACTCTAATAACACCGCCGCGATCCAGGGGAAGGCCACGGTGACATCCGACTGGATTATCTGATAATAGCTCTTGGTTGATAATTTATCCCAAGTTATTTTTTCCTTGCCGCCGGCGCCGGAATATGAGCCGTATGACATGGGCGAAGAGCCGATTTCAATAAAGCCGGCCCAATCCCTTACTTTATCATGCAGCCTTAAATCGTGCTTTAAAGAAGGCACCGCGCAAATCGGAAAATCGGCCGAAATGCCGCCGCCCAGCTGCAAAAAAGCGATCGGGCTGTTTTTAGATTCTTTCATATACCAATCGTACATTAAATGAAAATATTCCAAACCGGTTTTCATAACTTTTTGATCAACCATAATATCGCCTTTTTTCTTATGCGGCCCGTTATAAATATAACTGGAAAAAATATTGCCCATGGTGGAATCTTCAAAGCCGGGAATGACTATGGGTATGTTTTTTTCATAAGCCGCCAGAGTCCAACAATCTTTAGGGTTGGCCCCTTTGTCCGCGGCAATCAATTTCTCGGCAAATAGCCGGCGGAAATACTCATGCGGAAAATATCGTTCGCCTTTTTTCTCGGCTTCCTGCCACATCTTTAATAAATGCGGCTCCATGATGCGCACGCTTTCGTCTTCCGGCAAAAAAGTATCGGTAATGCGCCTTAAGCCGGCATCACGCAATTCAGCTTCCTGCTCCGGCGTTAATTCGGTATAGCGGGGAATATTGGCATAATGGGAATGGGCAACGTAGCGGTAATATGATTCTTCGTGATTGGCGCCGGTCGCGGAAATTAAATGAACCTTGTCTTGCCTAATTAACTCGGCCAGCATGACGCCGACCTGGAATGAGCTTAAAGCTCCGGCCAAGGTAACTACTAATTTACCGCCGTTAGCCAAATGATCTTTTAGCCATAAAGCCGCTTGCATGGTAGAGCCGCCGTTGCAATGATTTAAAGTTTTCTCGGCGAAAGCGGAAACCGGCATGCGGCTCGCTTTTATATCAGCGCTTAGCGTTTTATTAGAGGCCTTGCCGTTATCCGGCACGATCAATTTCCTTAAGCCCGGCGAGAGCTTCTCAAATTTATTTTTTGCCATAAAATTTATAACTTAATAATTTGTAAACTAATTTAGCGGCTAAAAAATCCGATGATCTTTCGTTTTTATCAGGGGCTAGCTCCACTATATCAAAGCCCACGACATTTTTGTTAATAATAACTTTTTTCAAAAATTCTAAAACCTGATACCAGCTTAAGCCGCCCGGCTCGGGCGTGCCGGTAGAGGGCAAAACTGACGGGTCAAAAACATCCAGGTCAATGGTAATATAAACCTGATCGGTTAATTTAGAAATCGCTTTATCCATCCAGCCGATTTTATTATAAATATCTTCGGCGAAAAAAACTCGGGTTTTATCAATAAACGGCTTTTCTATTACATCCATGCTTCTGATGCCAACTTGCACGATCGGGCATAATTCGCGAACGCGCGACATCACGCAAGCATGATTATATTTTGAGCCATGATATTCCGGACGCAGATCCGAGTGCGCATCCAATTGCAAAACCGATAAATTTTTATATTTTTCCGCGTAAGCCTCTACCACTCCGGCCGTAACCGAATGTTCGCCGCCCAAAGTCACGATAAATTTATTTTGCTTTAAAAATCCGGCGGCGGCCAAATTAACTTTTTTTACCATTTTTTCCGGCGCGCCTTTTTCCACTATCGGCTTAGCCGTAAAAATGTTTTGCTTATAAATTTCCGAGTCGGTTTCTATGTCGTATAACTCCATATTGGCCGAAGCTTCTAAAATCGCGGCCGGACCTTTATCGGCGCCTTTGCCCCAGGTTGAAGTGCCGTCGTAAGGCACGGGCAAAATTACAACCTTGGCGGTTTCCAATTTTGAATTTTCTTTTGGCAAATCGCCAAAGTTAGTTTTATATAGCATATATGATTAATTTAAAATATTTATTTATCATCTCTCTTAAAAATCACCAAAGGGTTCGGGGGTTGGAGTTGGCGCCAAGGCTTACAGCAACCAAGATAAATCAGCGTGATAGCCAATCGGAAACCCCCGAAAGTTCTTTGGTTACTTTCTTGATTACAAGAAAGTAACGCCTAGCGCAGCGTCACGAACTCCAAATTTTATAAATAAGTACAAATAAATTTTCAAATGAGTAATAGGTAAATAGGTTAAGCTGAATTTTATATATCTACCGATGGATCTTGGATTGCGGCTCGGGGGCCGCAATGACAAAATTTTACGCTCGCCCAAAATAATTCGGCGCTTCTTTTTCCATAGTAATGCCGTGCGGATGCGACTCGCTTAAGCCGGCCGAAGATATGTAATAAAAATCCGCTTTCTCCTGCAATTCTTTAATATTGGCCGCGCCGATATAGCCTAGGCCGCTACGCAACCCGCCCAAAGTTTGAAAAATAATTTTCTCCACTTCGCCTTTAAAAGGCACGACCGCCTCCACGCCTTCAGGCACTAATTTATCTTTGCCGGTTTCTTTTTGCCCGTATCTTTCGCGAGCCGCGGCGCTAGCCTGCATGGCGGCCAAAGACCCCATGCCGCGATACTGCTTAACCGGCATGCCATTCCTTATAAAAACCTCGCCGGGCGTTTCCGTTGTACCGGCCAGCATTTTGCCCAGCATAACCGAATCGGCGCCGGCCGCCAGCGCCACGGTTATATCGCCGGAGTATTCAATGCCGCCATCGGCGCAAACCGGCACGTCCGAGCCTCTTAACGCGCGCGCGCAATTATAAACGGCCGTGACCTGCGGGCAGCCGATGCCGGCTACCACCCGCGTGGTGCAAATTGAACCCGGCCCTTGGCCGACTTTAATGCCGTCAGCGCCGGCTTTAGCCAGACGCTCGGCTGACTCGGCTTCGGAGACATTACCCACCACCACGTCAATTTTAGGATATTTTTGCTTAAGCTGTTTTAAAGTTTCCAAAACCGCGCGCGAATCGCCATGGGCCGTATCAATTACTAAAACGTCAACGCCGCGATCGCTTAACTGCTCGGCGCGCTCCAAGGCGTCTTGCCCCACGCCCACGGCCGCGCCAACCCGCAGATTGCCATGTTCATCCAGATTATAAAACGGCGAACCGCCGGTTACGATTCTTTTGACGTCGGAATAAACATACATGCCGGCTATTTTATTTTGCTTGTCTATAAGCGGCAGAATTTTTTTCTTGGTTTTTTGCATCAGCGCGAAAGCCTGTTTAAGCGAAATTCCGCCGGGCGCGGTTACTAAATTTTTAAATTTGGTCATGATTTGCGCGACTTTTAGGCGAGTGTCCGGGCAGAATTCAATGTCATTGCCGGAAATTAAGCCGGCTAATTTTCCGCGTCCGTCCAACACCGGAAAACTATGGAAAGCATAGTCCTTCTCCTCTATCATTTTTAAAACGCTTTTAACCGTTTGCCCACTTTCCAGGCAGATTGGCCTTTCAATCAATCCGTTTAAATGAAATTTCACTCGTGAAACTTCTTTGGCCTGATCTTTGGGCGCAAGCGCGCGGTGGATTATGCCTAAGCCGCCGTTTAAAGCCAAAGCGATAGCCATACTGTGTTCGGTTATCATATCCATTGGCGAACTTATGAGCGGCGCGTTTAAAGGCACCTGGCGGGAAAACTTACTGGCCAAATTAACTTCGTTTGGCCCGGCCTCGGAATGAGAAGTTTTTAACCGGACATCGCCATAAGACAAAGCCAAACCCAAAGCTTCAATTTTTTCAAAAAATTTATCTTTTTTAAAAACTGTTTTTATATTTGTCATATATTCTTATTTGTCATTCCCGCGAAAGCGGGAATCCAGGAGTGTCGGCGACAATCAAGGTTATTGCGATTAAACTGGATGCCGGGTCAAGCCCGGCATGACAATTTTTTGTAATTATTTTTATGCATTTAATCTACTCTAACCTCGTTATTTTTGCAAATCTCGGCGTAGACTTTAACGCTCGGCCGCGCCGTTCGCTTGAAAGTTTTCCGATCCACTTCATACAAGCCGAATTTTTGCGTAAAACCGTCGGCCCATTCAAAATTGTCCAATAGCGACCAATATGAATAACCGCGCGCGTCAACTCCTTCTTTTATGGCTTGATGAACGTTTTTTAAAGTCTCTTTTATAAACCAGCTTCTATGCTTGTCTTGGCCGTCAGAAACGCCATGCTCGGTTATATAAATCGGCTTATGATATTTTTTTAAATCGCGCAAAACATAATAAATGCTCTCGGGATATAGCTCCCAGCCGAAATCTGACACAATCTTATTTTCATTTTTATTAAATCCATAATTAATAGTATCGCGCCGATAATGATTCAAGCCGATAAAATCCTGATAATCTTTTATTTTATTTAAAAAATAAAAATTCCACCACCAATCAGCCATTTTTTTTAAAATAACGTTTGCCAATCTGTTCTTATAAGCTTCAAAATAAATATTGTGCTTGGATACGCCTATTTTAGCCTTGGGCGAAATGGCTTTAATTTTTTTATAAGCCGAGCGATGGGCTTTTATCATATTATGAAGCGCGCGCCAATAAGCCAATGGATTTTTTTTGTTAGGCGGAAATTTACCGGTTAAGTAAGAAAAACCGCAATAAATATCCGGCTCGTTTAAAGTCGTCCAAAAAACAACCTCATTTTTAAATTCAGAAACAACTTTTTCAGCATAACGGCAAAAATACTTTTCCATATCCCCTGATTCCCAGCCGCCTTTGTTTTTAAGCCACAAAGGCAGAGGATAATGCCATAAAGTAACAAACGGCTCAATTTTATTTTGCCGCAATAATTTAATTTGTTCTTGATAATGGCTAATGGCTTCATTGTTAAACTTGCCTTCTTCCGGCTCAACCCGCGACCATTCAATGGAAAATCTATAAGACGATACGCCCAATTCTTTCAAGCATTCTAAATCTTCGGCAAACATTTCGTAAGAATTACAAGCCAACCCGGAAATATAATCATCCGGATTTTTGCCCCTAGCTTTTAATTCCTTAATTCTAGCCCCTGATTTCTCCCACTGGCTCCAATCATTGGTAATCCCGCCTTCAACTTGATAAGCCGAAGTAGAGGCACCCCAAAAAAAGCCGGGAGGAAATTTAAAAATTTTGTTTGGCATATAACAATATTATAACATTTAATTTTTAAATTACCATTTTTAATTGACTTTAGGCTAATTTTATTGTAAAGTAATGGAATAAATTTTAAATCGTCATTCCTGCGTAAGCAGGAATCCAGAAAATCACCATTGGTTGCAATCACCGCGTTTCTGGATTCCGGCTCAAAGGCCGGAATGACAAATTAACTTGCATGAACATAACCGAATTAGCCAGAATTTTAAAAGTCCCGACCCAGGAGCTGCGCGACAAGCTGCCGCTCATCGGTTTTGATATTGGCCAAAAAGCCATTAAAGTTGATAACGTAACCGCCCAAAGGATTATCAGGGAATGGCCGATTTTAATTAAGCAGCTGGCGGCCAAAGAACTGGCGGCCAAAAAAACAGAGGCCGTCAGCGCCATTTCAACTCAAGAAAAACCAGAAATAAAAATTCCTAAATTCATCACAGTCAGGGATTTTTCCATTATCACCGGCTCGCCGATAAATAAAATTTTATCCGAGCTGATGAAAAACGGCATTTTCAGTTCGCTAAATGAAAAAATTGATTTTGATACCGCGGCCATTATCGGGGCTGATTTAGGCTTGAATATAATTCCGGCCGAAGAAAGCGAAGCTAAAGCTGAAGCTGATGCCGATATTTTAAAACAAGTTTTAAGCCAGGAAAACCAAACCGATTTAATGGCCAGAGCGCCGATTATCGTTGTCATGGGCCATGTTGACCATGGCAAGACGAAATTATTGGACGCCATCAGGCAAACCGACGTGGTGGCGGGCGAGGCCGGCGGCATTACCCAGCATATCGGCGCTTATCAAATAATCCACCAAAATAAACCCATTACTTTTATAGATACTCCCGGCCATGAAGCCTTTACGGCCATGAGAAACCGCGGCGCTAAAATCGCCGACATCGCCATTTTAGTCGTGGCCGCTGACGACGGCGTTAAGCCGCAAACCATAGAAGCTTTCCGCATTATTGAAGCGGCTAAATTGCCTTTTATCGTAGCTATAAATAAAATTGATAAGCCGGAAGCCAATCTTGATATGGTCAAGCGCGAATTGGGAGAACAGCTTAATATCATACCTGAAGATTGGGGCGGCAAAACCGTCTGTTTGCCGATTTCGGCTAAAAATAACACGGGTATAAACGAACTTCTGGATATGCTTTTGCTTACCGCGGAAATGGAAGCTAAAAATATTCAAGCCAACCCCGGCTCAAGCGCTTCGGGCACGATTATTGAATCTCATATTGACCGAGGCCAGGGTCCGGTGGCCACCGTCTTAATTCAAAACGGCACTTTAAGCGTCGGCGATCCCATGATTTTTAACGGATTGTTTTACGGCAAAGTCAGGGCCTTGGAAGATTACACCGGTAAAAATGTCAAAGAGGCCAAGCCTGCTATGCCGGTAAAAATCATCGGCCTGAAAATGGCTCCGGTTATCGGCGATATTCTGCAAATAGGCCAAGGCGAAAAAATCAAAGCCAGTAAAATCTTCTCTCGCACCGGCGAAACGGCCAAGCCGGCGGAAGAAAAAAAAGCCGCGGCTGATGTTAAAAATATAAATCTGCTTATAAAAAGCGACGTCCTGGGTTCGGGCGAAGCCATTGAAGGGTCGCTCGCGAAAATAGACCAGGAAGAAGTTAAAATAAACATTATCGCCAAAGGACTCGGCAATATTACCGAAGGCGATATCGCGCGAGCCGAAGGCAGTAAGGCTAAAATTTTAGGCTTTAATGTTAAAATGACTCCGCAAGCGCAAAGATTAGCCAGGGAAAAAAATGTTGAAGTTAAAAGCTATAAAGTAATTTATGAATTGATTAATGATCTTAAAGCCGAAGTGGACAGTTTAATTGAATCAAAAATGGTTAGGGCGGATTTGGGCAGAATGAAAGTTCTGGCCATTTTCCGGACGGAAAAATCCAGCCAAATCGTTGGCGGCAGGATTATTGACGGCAAAGTTGAAGCTAATTCTTTGATTGAAGTTATGCGCGACAAACAGATTATGGCCGAAGGCAGATTGGCTAAGCTGCAAATTGCCAAGCAGGATGTTAGCGTGGTTGACGTTAACCAGGAATGCGGCATTAATTTTGAAGGTAAGCCGGTTATCCAGGTTGATGATATTTTACAGTTTTATAAAATGGAAAAAGAAAAGAAATAATTAACACTTTTTGTCATTGCGAGGAGCATTAGCGACGAAGCAATCTCTGGTTAAGCTCCGAGTATGTGAGATTGCTTCGCTCCCTCCGGTCGCTCGCAATGACAGTATAGTATTATGCCAAGGCGCATTGAACAATTAAATGAACAACTAAAAGAAGAATTGGCCAATCTGATAATAAAAGAGGTGGCCTTAGACAACGGCCTAATAACCGTTTGTTTTGTTAATTGCTCAACCGATTTAAAACACGCCAAAGTCGCCATTTCGGTTTTGCCGGATAGATTCGGCCCATCAACTTTAAGAAAGCTGCAGAAACTCTCCGGCCTAATGAGCCGCGAGTTAAAAAATAAATTAAGAATCAGGCAGATCCCAAGATTCCATTGGGTTTTAGATACGACCGAAAGCCGCGCGGCCGAGATTGAAGAAGTGATTAAACGGATAAAAGAGGAAGAGCTTTAATTGTCATTGCGAGAAGCCTGTAATCGGGCGACGAAGCAATCTCGCGAACAACAAACTTTTGCTTAAGATAATTTATACGTTAGATTGCTTCGCTTCTTCCAGAAGCTCGCAATGACATTACAATATGGACACTTCCTTATATACCAAAGCCTATAGCCAAATAAAAACTTCAAATAATATTCTGGTTGTCACTCATGAACAGCCGGATGGCGACGCTTTGGCTTCGCTTTGCTTAATGGCGGAAATTCTAACCCAGCTTAATAAAAAATATACTCTTTACTGCTACGACCGGGTTAATCACCAATATGGCTTTTTGCCGCATCTTAATGAATTAAAAAATTCTTACGAAAATTTTGATTTTGATTTAATTATCGTCCTTGACTGCGGCTCGGTAGAACGCACCAAGCTGGATAAAGAAATTTTAAGCCGTAGGCCTAACCAGTTAGTTATAGAAATTGACCATCACCCGAAAATTAAAGGCTACGCTGATTTGGAAATCCGCGACTCGGCCGCGGCCGCCACTACCGAAATATTATATTATTTTCTTAAGGCCAATAAAATAAAAATCAACAAAGATATGGCCGGTTGCGTCTTGACCGGAATTTTAACCGATACGGGCAATTTTCTTTACCCGTCAACTTCTCCGGAGACTATTAACATCGCCTCGGAAATGCTGGTTAATGGAGCTAAGCTCCCGCAAATCATGGAAAATACCTGGCGCAATAAATCAATCGCTTCCATGAAAACCTGGGGCAAGGCTATGGCGCGCTTAAAAATAAATCCGCAATACAAATTCGGCTTTACGGTTTTAAAAAGCGAAGACGTGCCGGCCGAAGTTACCGAAGAAGAGCTTGAAGGCATGTCCGGATTTTTAAGCAACTTAAATGATGTTAACGGTATTTTACTTCTGCGCGAACTGCCTGACGGACGGATTAAAGGCAGCCTGCGCACTTCCAAACCTAACGTGGATATTTCCAAACTGGCTCGCGCCCTGGGCGGCGGCGGGCATGCTAAAGCGGCCGGCTTCACGGTAGAGGGCAAGATTGAAGAAACCGACAAGGGATGGAAAATTATTTAACTGTCATTGCGAGGAGCGCCAGCGACGAAGCAATCTCACGAACATTGACACTTTAACCTAAATTTCATAAAATTCACTAATAATTATTAATCTAATTTTAAATTTATGAGCTTAATCCCAACAGTCATTGAAAAATCCGGACAGATTGAACGCGCCTACGATATTTATTCGCGCCTTTTAAAAGATCGCATCATTTTTTTAGGCGAACCCATTAACGACCATACGGCCAATATCATTATCGCCCAGTTTCTATTTTTAGACGCCGAGAGCAAAGGCAAAGATATAAAATTTTACATCAACACGCCCGGCGGCTCGGTTACGGCCGGCATGGCGATTTACGATACCATGCAATATGTTAAATCCGACGTCTCCACCATTTGCGTCGGGCTAGCCGCAAGCATGGGCGCGGTTTTACTAGCCGCCGGCGCTAAAGGCAAAAGGTTCAGCCTGCCTAATTCAGAAATTTTGATCCATCAGGTCATGGGCGGGTTTGAAGGCCAAGCCTCGGATATAAAAATCCATTCCGAACATATTTTAAGAGTCAGGGAAAAATTAAATAAAATTTTAGCTAAGCATACGGGCCAGCCGATTTCCATGATTGAAAAAGATACTGACCGCGACCATTTTATGAGCGCGGACGAAGCGGTCAAGTACGGGATTGTTGATAAAGTGATTGTAAAATAATATTTTATTTTGTCATCCCGGCCTCCGCGCCGGGATCCATTTCCTTATATTAAAAACACGCTCCTCCGCCAACTGGCGAATCGGAGCGTGTTTTTGTTTTATCTCAATTTGACTGCCATAAACTCTTTTGTTATAGTAAAAATATAGAAAATTAATTAAATCTATGAATAAATCACAACATAAAATTTTAGAATATCCGGCTATTTTTGAGCCGGCCAATGAAGGCGGCTATAGTGTTTCTTTCCCCGCTTTTCCCGGCTGTGTTACTTTCGGCAAGACTTTTGAAGAAGCAAAAAATAAGGCCGGTGAAGTCTTAGAGCTTTGGCTCGAAGAATTAGCCAGCCAAAAGAAAAATATTCCCGCCTATTATGATCGTCCGATTATTGACGCCATCAGAGTGAACCTGCCGTCTAAAATAAAAATCACTTATGCGGCCAATAACTGCTAAAAAATTGATTACAGTTTTATTGGCTAACGGTTTTAGATTGTCGCGCCAGAAAGGTAGCCATTAAATTTTTACTCATCAAAAAACTAATATCATGGTCGCCGTTCCCTTGCATGGAAAAAATCGACCGATATTTATTGGCACATTACTGGCGATAATTAAACAGTCGAAAATACCGAAGGAAAAATTTATAGTATAATTTTCACTTAAAAAACACGCCCCATATGGGGGCGTGTTTTTATTTTACCGCCAAAAGTCTGTAGAACGTTTAATAAAGAGCAGATTGAATTGAGGAGAGAGATTTAAAGGCCATCTGCTCCTCTCGCCCTACAGACTGCTGACGATAATTTTATTTCTGCCCCCTTTAATAAAGGGGTTAGGGGGATTTCTCTTTTCCCTTTCTGAAACCACAATTATATTGTCATCCTGAGCTTGATTCAGGATCTAAATTATGGTTTTGGGAAGAGAGCGGTGAAAAACATTTTAGTTTTGTCGTCACCACTCCAGGAAGGGGCTAAATCATTATCCATTCTCCTTTCTCATTGAGATACCCCTTATTGCCTTGGTACCATTCGCGTTTATAAAACTATTTACTATAAACGCAGAAAGATATATTGGCCAAAAAATTAAGGTGCAGGTAACGTGATTGAGTATGTAATCAAACACGCAATTATAACAGGAACAACCTGCCTCGTGTCCGTTGATTATGTTCTTGTGCCATTTGGAAGTCTTTTTCCTAATAGCATAATACATAACCCTCGCTAACCCTAAGGCCAATGTGACAAAGTATATCAACAATAATTGGTCCATTTTTTCTCCTAACCCCGACGTTCTAATAGACCGCCTGCAGGTCAATCAATTATAACGGGATGGTGCCCGAGCGGGTTTCAGGTTCGCAAACCTCTAAATTTTTTAAAAGAACTCGGGATTGTCTCCCTTTCTAAAACCACAAATTGCTTTATGATTTTAGAATGGATGGGGAGCTATGCTTAAATTGCAAGCATGCTCCCCGAAAAGTTAAAAGGTACAATTGGAAATCCTAAAGGACTTCCTTAACGACACTGACCACCTGCTCTAGCGAGAGCTTGGAGCCCTCACGCGGCGAACCGATGATCGTACCGGTGGGCGGTCCACCCCAGCCTGGCTCCAAGGCATTCAACGACGCAAGCGCCGCATCTACCCGGATGCCGTTGCCACCGATAGTGAACTTTGGAACCGGCGGGTTGCCGAACCGCGGCGCGAACGCCACCACGATTTCCGCGCCCTTACCATAAAGCGCACCCGGGGTCCCGAAGAAATCGGTTTCCAGATAGCCGAGCTTCCGCCCAGCCTTTGTGGTTGACCACTTGGCCAACTGAACCGCCTCGGCAATTTGCCGGTTGTTTTTGGCTTTTGCATCGGAATATTTTTCAAACCCTCGGATAGTTCCAAAAAAACTTTGATAATTTCCCATGACTATCTGGCTGATTATCTCTACGCCTTTTTGGAACTGCTCTACCGGGTCGCGGGTGATCAGACACATGCCCGCAAAAATATCCGAAAAAGTCGGAAACTCGACCTGTCCGTATTCGGGTAGGGCTTGGGGGCCGAGGACATCAAGAGTCTCAATATAATCGACCAGCTTTAATTTTGCTACCGACTCTTGCTGGTGAGTGGTAAGAAATTTTACCGCTTCATTAGCCCCTTGTTTGGTAGCTGACTCTTTCGGCCCATCGGGATCATGATGATCCCAGTTATTTTCGGTCGTGCGACCAGAGCCGCCGACCTCGATGCAAGTAATACCGGGATCGGACAATTCAGCTTCGGAAGCCTGGCCATTACGTAGAACGATCACCTTATCTGCCCTGTTGATCCCGAGCAAAAATGCCGTGCCGACGGTATCAAGGTCAACCTTCGGGCCAATCCGGACTTCCCGACGATCCTTCGCCCTTACCAGAAATTCTAGACAGTCCCACCAACTGCAAAAATCCTGCGGGTGGGCACTTTTCAAAAATTCCCAACTGACATCCGCTTGACCGGTTAATTTGTTAAACAAACTCTTTATCCCTACTTCCCATTCATTCTGTTCCATCTTTTTCTCCTTTTGCCCACAATTTTTTCGGGGCGGTTTTAATTACCAATTGAACGGGATGGTGCCCGAGCGGGTTTCAGGTTCGCAAACCTCTAAATTTTTTAAAAGAACTCGGGATTGTCTCCCTTTCTAAAACCACAAATTGCTTTATGATTTTAGAATGGATGGGGAGCTATGCTTAAATTGCGAGCATGCTCCCCGGAAAATTAAAAGGTATAATTGCAGTTCGAGCTTTGTTCCCTTCTAATCAGGGGTCGGCATACTACACTCGAAGATAATATGCCCAGCGGGGTTTATTTCTTTACAGAAAACATCAGCATGATGTTCCCACCTAACTCTCCGCCCTCAAAAGAGACGACGTATTCTTCGCCGCTCCTTTCTTTGATAATCCGGCTCGCCTCTTCGGCGATCCGAATCGTTTTACGACGCAGGGACGCTGCGTCGTAAATTTCCGGAGCTCTCATGACCGCCTCACAACGCTCATAAAATCCTCCCTTTTCAATTTCGGCAGCCAAAAGCTCTGCCGAAGCAACTATATTCTCCTTCATGGGGTATGCTATCCCCACAGAAGGAACCTCTACAAACAACCTCTTTAAATAACCTTTTATTCTCGAAAAAATCTTCATCTCTCCTCCTTCTTTTTTCCTCACTGTATTTTTATTTCCCCTAGCGAGTGGGAATTTTTTCTAAAGATCATTCCTCAAATAAACACGAGGATAATGCGGGGGACGATTATGAAATTTAAAGGCCGATTAAATAATTAAGTGCCTAATTCCATAAGGAGGATAACCTCTATCCTCCACATTATTCTCGTGTCCAACAAAAAAGCGACAACTATCAAAGAATTTCCCGAAAGGAAATGCCATAATAATTATCGCTTTATTTATTCACACATAATGGCTCTCTCCTTCCACTATTTTTTAAATTTTAAAGGCTCATTTATTTAATGTTTCAATATAACATACATTTTAAATTTTGTCAATAGTAATAATTATTTTTTTACTATTTTATGCTAATATTAAACAAAATAAATTAATAAGATTTTTACCATTTTATATTCTATTCTCTTGCCCCTTGCCAAGCAACTCGCATTATGTTAGGATATTTTTATAACTTAAATTAAGTATTTTGTTGTCAGGCAAACAGTAAATTTTGAAGATATTTTCCCTAAAATTGAAGTAAATTTTGTGAATCTAATAATCAAATCTTCTTTACTAAAATTTATTGTGAGAAAAACAACTGTTTTAGGCGACTAAAACGGCTGTTTATAATTTCCCGATAACCTCTGGCAACAAAATTGATAAATCTATGATGTATGTTTATGCAATTTTGGCTTTAGCCGGCGGTTTTTTTGTTGGCTATTGGACCAGAAAAAAACGGGCTTTAGGCCAAGTTACCAGCGCCGAGGTTCACGCGGAAAAAATCCTAACCGATACTAAAGGCAAGCAAAAAGAACTGCTTTTAGAAGCCCAGGAAAAAGCCCTAAAAATTATTGAAGAAGCTAAAAAAGAAGACGAGCTAAGGCGCCGGGAAATCAACGGCTTGCAATCCAGGCTGGAAAAACGGGAAACCGTCTTTTCCCAAAAATTATTGGAACTGCAGGACAAGCAGCAGCAGCTTTATGACAAAGTCAATAAAGTTGAGGAAGTTAAGGAAAAAATTAAGCAGATTCATGAAGAACAGCTGGCTAAACTGGAAAAAATCGCCGGCCTATCAAAAGAAGAAGCCAAGCAAGTTTTATTTAAAAACGTTGAAAGCGACATTAAAAACGACTTGGTTATTAGAATCAACAAATTGGAAAAAGAATCTTCAGACGCTTTAGATGATAAGGCGCGCGACTTAATGGCCGGGGCGATTCAGAGGCTGGCTTCAACTTACGCCACGGAAATCACCACTACGACCGTTGACCTGCCTAACGATGAAATGAAAGGCCGCATTATCGGCCGCGAAGGCCGGAACATTAAAGTTATTGAGCAGTTAACCGGCGTGGAAATTATCGTTGATGACACGCCTAACGCCATCACCATTTCCGGCTTTTCACCAATCAGGCGCCATATTGCCAAAAGGACTTTAGACCATTTAATTAAAGACGGCCGCATTCACCCGACTAAAATTGAAGACGCCATTAAGCAGGCTAAAGAAGAGCTGGCCTTAGACATTAAAAAAGCCGGCGAAGAAGCCATGTATGAAGTCGGCGTGGCCGGCTTTGATCCAAAATTAGTGAATATTATCGGCCGGCTTAAATACCGCTCCAGCTATGGGCAGAACGCCCTAAAGCACTCGGTGGAAGTCGCGCATTTATCCGCTTTAATCGCCGAAGAAATGGGCGTGGACGTTACCCTGGCTAAAAAAAGCGGGCTCTTGCATGATATCGGCAAGGCGGTTGACCATGAAGTCCAGGGCACGCATCCGGAAATCGGCGCCAATATCGGCAAAAAATTCGGCTTGTCCGCTGAAGTTATCGCCCCAATTTTAACCCACCACGAAGACCGGCCAGACGGTTTAATTTCCGTCATCGTTAAAGTGGCCGACGCCATTTCCGCGGCTCGCCCCGGAGCGCGACGCGATACTTTTGACCAATACATCCAGCGCTTGGAAGAGCTGGAAAAAATCGCCACTTCGTTTGAAGGCATTGAAAAAGCTTACGCCATCCAAGCCGGACGTGAAGTCAGAATTTTTGTCACCCCGGAAAAAATTGACGATCTGGCGGCCATAAATTTAGCCAAAGAAATCGCCCAAAAAATTGAACAAGAATTAAAATATCCGGGCGAAATCAAAGTTAATGTCATTAGGGAAATGCGGGTAACTGAATACGCCAGATAAATTTATTTGTCATTGCGAGCGACTAAAAGGAGCGAAGCAATCTCACGTACTCGGAAATTAACCAGACATTGCCGCGTCGCCACGAGTACGTGGCTCCTCGCAATGACAATCTTATTTATGTTAAACATCTTATTCATCGGCGAAGCCAACGGTAAAATCGGGCGGCGAGCCATTCAAGAATTATTGCCCGGCTTAAAAAAAGAGCTTAAGCCTGATTTGGTTATTCTTAACGCTGATAATTTAGCCCATGGCAACGGCGTATCAGAGGCAACCATTAAAGAAATGATCACGGCCGGAGTTGACGCTTTTACCGGCGGCGACCATTGCTTTGGCAACATCGGTTCGCTTAATGTTTATGATAATGATTTGCCGCTCTTGCGCCCGGCTAACTATTCTGAAAAAGCGCCGGGCAAAGGCTTCATAGTTCTGGAAACAAACGGCCATAAAATACTTTTGATCAGCTTAATCGGCCAAGTTTTTATGTCCATGGATCATAATAATCCTTTCCATAAAGCCGACGAAATTTTATCTAATCTTGCCAATAATAACCTATCTGCTATAATAATTGATATGCATGCTGAAGCCACTTCGGAAAAAATCGCTTTGGCCCATTACCTGGACGGTAGAGTAAGCGCGATTTTAGGAACGCATACTCATATTATGACGGCTGACGCGCGAATTTCAGAATCAGGCACGGCCGCGATTTCTGACGTGGGCATGACCGGCTTGGCTGACGGAGTTATCGGTGTAGATAAAGCAGGCATTATTAAAACTTTTCTAACGCAAATTAAAACCACCCATATTATACCGGAAACCGGGCGCGCCATTTTCAGCGCCGTCTTATTAACGATTGATCCGAAAACCAAAAAAGCCAAAAGTATAAAACCAATCATAAAATATATTAATATAAAATAACTTTAAATCTATGAACAAAGCAGGCTTAATAGAAAAAATCGCCGCTGAAGTGGCGGTAACAAAAAAACAGGCCGAAGACATGGTTGAAGCTTTGGTCTCGACCATTATCTCCGAGCTTAAAGCCGGCAACGAAGTTACTATAACCGGCTTCGGCACATTTATGGCAAAGTCGCGCCATGCCCGAGGCGGCGTTAATCCACAAAGGCCATCAGAAAGAATCCAGATCCCGCAGGTCACGGTAGCTAAATTTAAAACCGGAAAAACTTTGAAAGACGCGCTAAAGGGAAAATAAAAAATTACCGACAACAAAAGAAGGCTCTAAAAGCCTTCTTTTTTATTTGGTGCGCTGTACAGGATTCGAACCTGTGACCTTATCCTTAAGAGGGATCTGCTCTACCAGCTGAGCTAACAGCGCTTGAATTTTGGTGGCTGGGGAGAGGCTTGAACTCTCGACCTTGGCGTTATGAGTGCCACGCTCTAACCAACTGAGCTACCCAGCCCTACTTCGCTAAAGCTTCGTAGGGCAAGCCATAAAGACATAAACATATCTCTAATGCGCTTGTCCGTCGAAGCCTTGGCGTAGGCGGAAGCTACCCAGCCAAATTTTCAAATTTACTTTGTGCACCCGGCAGGATTTGAACCTACAACCCCTTGGTCCGAAGCCAAGTACTCTATCCAATTGAGCTACGGGTGCTAATGCTTAATTATATTATAGCAAAAAACTCCTTAGCTCGGAGTCTATTTTAAAATAACATAACACCTTTAATAAATCAAGGCTATTTGGTTAAAATCGCGTAATAATTATATTTATCTTTATATATTTTCTCCGCTTTAAACCCCGCGCGGACAGACAGTTTTTTTAATTCATTTTTGGTAAAGGCATGGTAATACCGCCGGCTAATCCGCTCGCCCTTATTATTTTTCCAATCAAACAAAATATCGCCGAAGTCCATCTGGTTTTTGCCGGCTGACTTAAACCAACCGTACTTAAAAATCAATTTTATAAATTTCCACCGGCTCCATAAATTCCAAACCGTGATTATAATTTTGCCGTTACTATTTATTTTATTTTTCATCTGCTTTAAAGCTTCCAGCCTTAAATCTTCGCCCGGCAGATGGTGCAAGACGGCAATGCAAAAAACATAATTAAAATCTTTCTCCGGCAATTTATCCAATTTTAAAATATCACCGACCGCCAATTTGTCATGCCCGCGCAGGCGGGAGCCCAGATTCTTCTTCGCCGTTTCAACCAGTTTCTCACTACTATCCACTCCCAGATATTCTATTTTCTTTTCGCCAAACGCTTCTATCAATCTACCGTTGCCACAGCCAACATCTAAAATTCTATCTCCATCTTTCACCATTTCGGCCAATTTCAAAAGCTCCGGCCATAACTGTTTTTTTCTGGTTATATCAAAATTCTCCGCGATTTCCTCGTAATTTTTTTTTACCAGCTCTAATAAATTTTTCTGCGTTTGTTTATCCATGTTTATTTTTTACTTTTCATCTTCGCCAATACCAATTTTATCTCGTCCCAGCTAAATTCCTCGCCTAGCGCCTCGCGAATCGGCGTTAGCTTATCCGCGCCAATTTTCTTTACAACTTCCATTATTCTTTTCTGCCGTTCCGGCTTAACCAGCTTATCAATATTAACGCCTAAGCCTTTTTCGGCTAAAAAACACAAATGGCCGATAATCGTGCCGACGGCCAACTCTCGCGCCTGGGCGATTTTTTCCAAACTAAATCCCTTATTCCATAATTCCAAAGTTTCCAGCTGCGTTAGCTTGGTTGACAGGCTTGAAGTTTTCTTTTTATGTTTGGCTTCAACTTGAACTTTTTCCACCTCATCCATATTGCCGACCAGGCAATTATCGCACTTGGCGCATTTTTGCGACTCCAAGTCGCCAAAATAATCAAGAATATATTTTTGTCTGCAAGTATTATGATAAATATAATTTTCCATTAGATCCAATTTATTGTAAGCATGCTTTAATTTATATTTTAAAGCCGCGAAGTCAAGCTTAACATCATTGCCATCAACTCGTTTTAATATTTTTAATTCCGTGCCCCGAAACGGCGGCACATAATCAACTAAATCCAGATCTTTTAATTTTTTAATTAGGCGCGCTAAAGTATCTTTTTTTATGCCTAAAACATCCGCCACTTCTTCTAAGTCGGCGTACATGCCGGCTTCCAGCTCGCTGCCGTATTTATTAAGCAGGCGCTCCAAATTTTCACGCTGGCTTTTACTCTTTAAGTTTTGAGTTGCGAGTTTTGAGTTATGAGCTTTGAGATACGCCTGCCCCACCCGGTCATGCGAACGCGTGATATAGCCTTCGCGTTCCAAAACTTTTATGGCCGTACCAATAGCCATTTCCGGAACTTTATCGGACAGCATTTCGGCAATTTCCGCGTAAGTGATTAAAATCGTGTCGGTTTCGTAATTTTTTAAAATTTCATAAATTTCCAAAATCATTTCCGGCGGCGGATTATCGCCTTTGATAAAAAATTCCTGAAGATAGCGGTCGCGCGGACTATATAAAAGCAGGCAAAAACTTTGTTTGCCGTCGCGGCCGGCTCGGCCGGCTTCCTGATAATAGGCTTCAATCGTGCCCGGCATGTCATAATGAATAACAAACCTGATGTCTCGCTTATCAATGCCCAGCCCAAAGGCGTTAGTGGCCACAATAACTTTAGCTTTGCCTTTCATAAAATTTTCCTGCACCCATTTCCGGTCTTCTATATCCATGCCGGCATGATAACTCACCGCTTCAATATTATTGCCGAGTAATACCTGCAAGAGTTCGTCGGCGCGCGATCGCGTGCCAACGTAAATTATGCCGGTGCCGTCCGGCGCGCTAGAAATCGCGTCTAAAACAAATTGCGGCTTGCGCGAATCTTGGGTGTTAATTACGCCAAACTGCAAATTAGGCCTGGCAAAACCGGTAATAACTAAGGCTGGATCAATTAAGCCTAATTGCTTAATGATATCGTCCCTGACTTCCAACGTGGCCGTAGCGGTTAAGGCCACCACCGTAGGCTTGCCCAATACTTCAATGGCGCTTCTTAATTTTATGTAGCTGGGGCGAAAATCATGCCCCCATTGGCTAATGCAATGCGCTTCGTCAACCGCGAACAAACTAACTTTAATCTGGCTTAAAGCAGCCATAAAATCGGCGCTATAAAATCTTTCCGGCGCGATATAGAGTAATTTATATTGGCCGGCTTTAACCGCTTCTATTCTGTTTAAAGTTTCAGCCTGGCTAATAGAAGAGTTAATAAAAGTAGCCGGCAGACCGATTTTTAAAAGGCCGTCAACCTGATCTTTCATTAAAGCGATTAAAGGCGAAATTACTAAAGTAACGCCGTCCAAAACCAA
Source organism: Patescibacteria group bacterium (assembly GCA_028703305.1). Taxonomy (GTDB): domain Bacteria; phylum Patescibacteriota; class Patescibacteriia; order Patescibacteriales; family GWC2-42-12; genus JACPHD01. Next base: position 116,972 of record JAQVNC010000001.1, on the reverse strand, counting down.
AGCCGGCAGCTGGTAGCATAAAGACTTGCCGCCGCCGGTCGGCATAATAACTACGGTAGAACGGCCGGCCAGGATATTATCTATAACTTTTTCTTGGCCCGGCCGAAACGAATTAAAACCATAGTGTATTTTTAAAAGCTCTAAGAGCTCTTGTTTTTTATTTTCCATATTTTGTATTGTCATTGCGGACTTGACCCGGGATCCATTTCCTTGACGTAATAAATAAACTAACTTAAGATTAACATAACGGAAAAATTCAAGCAAAAACCGGAGCCAGAAATGACTCCGGTATTTTTTATTCAATCATTCACTTTATTTTTTATGCCTTTTCTTAAAAATCTCCAGTGTATTTTTAAACGCCATGGCGATAGTCATGGGGCCGACCCCGCCGGGTACCGGAGTAATATAGCCGGCTTTGTCTTTTACATTATTAAAATCAACATCACCCACGACTTTATCGCCTTTCTGATTAATGCCAATATCTATAATGACGGCACCTTGTTTTATCATCCGCTTCTTGATAAATTCCGGTCTGCCAGCGGCCGTGATTAAAACGTCGGCTTGGCCGGTTTTTTCGGCTAAATTTTTATCATCCGCTTTAGCCATCTCCGCTTTGGCGCCTTGGCATTTTAAAACATGGGCTAAAGTCTGACCGAAAATATCAGCATTGGAAATTACACAAACTTGTTTATCTTTTATTTCATAATTTATGCTGTTTAGCATCTCTAAAACCGTGGCATAAACCGGCGGCATTAAATAAGATGAACCGCAGTCTTTTAAAATTTTTTCCAAATTATCCGGATGAAAACCGTCAACGTCTTTTACCGGATCAAGCGCCATAATAATCGTGTCCGTATCAATTTCTACCGGCATGGGCAGCTGCACTAAAATCGCGTCAATGGTTTTATCTTCATTTAAGCATTTTATCATTTCTAAAATTTCCAGCTCGCTGATATTCTCCGGGCATTTATAGAGATGGGTATCAATGCCGACTTTTTTAGCCTCTCTTTCTTTTAAATTTACATACAACTGCGAATCCGGACGCTGGCCGATTAAAATAATGGCCAAATTCGGCCTTGGCCCTTTTAAATCATATATTTCTTTGGCGATTTTATCTTTGATTTTTTCCGCCAAAATTTTGCCGTCAATAATTTTAGACATAAAAAATAGTGTCATTGCGAGCGACTGAAAGGAGCGAAGCAATCTCACGTACTCGGATATTAACCAGAGATTGCTTCGTCGCTAGCGCTCCTCGCAATGACATCATATTGAAGGTATCGGAAATTCCAAGCACATTTCTTTAACTTGCTTCTTAATATTATCAAGCATTTCCGCCTCGTCTTTTTGTTCAATCGCGGCATTAATCCAGCCGACGATTTTTTTAATTTCTTCCTCTTTCATGCCGCGGGTGGTAATAGCCGGAGTGCCAAAGCGCACGCCCGATGGGTTCATGGGCGGATTAGGGTCGTTCGGAATTGTGGAGCGGGAAACCGAAATACCGCATTTATCTAAAATAATTTCAGCTTCTTTGCCCGATAAACCTTTAGAGGTCATATCAACCACCATTAAATGGTTGTCCGTGCCGTTAGAAATTACCCGATAGCCCAGCCTTATAAATTCCTCGGCCATAAGTTTGGCGTTCAAGGTTACTTGCTTGGCATACTCTTTAAATTCCGGGCGCAAAGCTTCGCCGAAAGCCACGGCTTTAGCCGCGGTGATATGGTCATGCGGCCCGCCCTGCATGCCGGGAAAAACCGCCCGGTCAACCTGCTTGGCAAACTGCTCTTTGCACATTATCATGGCGCCGCGCGGGCCGCGTAAAGTTTTATGAGTGGTCGTGGAAACCACGTCAAAAATCAACACCGGATTATTCATCTCGCCGGCCGCGATCAGTCCTGCCGTATGAGCTATATCCGCGAAAGTGAACGCGCCTACTTCGTCCGCGATATCTTTAAATTTTTGCCATTCTATTTCCCGTGAATAAGCGCTATAGCCGGCCACGATCATTTTCGGCTTTTCCCGCAAAGCGACTTCCCTAACTTTCTCCATATCAATTTTACCGGTTTCGGCGTCAACTTCATATTGGGTAAAATTATACAGCATGCCGGAAAAATTAACCGGATGACCATGCGATAAATGCCCGCCATGGTCTAAGCGCAAGCCTAAAACTTTATCACCCGGCTTAATAAATGCCATATACACGGCCGCGTTAGCCGGCGAACCGGAAAGAGGCTGGACATTAACATGCTCAGCCGAGAATAATTTTTTTGCCCGCTCTACCGCGATAGTTTCCACTTCATCCACGAATTTATTGCCGCCGTAATAACGGTGGCCTGGCGTGCCCTCGGAATATTTATTGGTCAAGACGGTCGCCATGGCTTCCAGCACGGCTTTAGAAGTATAATTTTCCGAAGCGATTAATTCCATTTCCTCGGCCTGCCTGGCCATTTCCCGTTTAACCGCGGCCATAACTTCAGCATCCTGCTCATTTAAAATTTTATAATTTAACATATATTTAAAATTGTCATTGCGAGGAGCTCCAGCGACGAAGCAATCTCACACACTCATAATTTAATAAATACTGTCTACGATAATACAAAATCTTTATCTTAATAGTAGTTTTTTCCACTCTTTTTGTCAAAAGAAAGGGGGCAGGCTACGGCTGGCATGACAAAAATAAATAAACTTGCTACCATAAAAATATGTCTAAAATAACGCCTAAAAATATAATAATTACCAGCCCTAAAAAGCTGAAAAAAACTATTGCCGCTTTAGCGCGCACTGGCGCGCGCAAAATTCATGTTCTGGCTGATTTTGACAATACTTTAACTAAAGCCTATGTTAATGGCAAAAAAGTAAATTCCCTAATTTCAGTATTGCGCGATGAAAAATATCTGACCCCTGATTACCCGGAAAAATCCTACGCCCTTTACTACAAATACCACCCCATAGAAGACAGCTATAAAGTTTCCCCGACCAAAAAAAAACGCGCCATGAATGAATGGTGGTCTAAACATTTCAAACTCCTAATTGAATCCGACCTGACCAAAAAAGATATCGCCCGGGCAGTTAAGTCTGATAATATCCGCTTAAGAGACGGCGGCGTTGATTTTTTTAAACTTCTTAGAATTAATAAAATACCTTTAGTTATCATGTCGGCCAGCGGTCTGGGCGATGAGTCGGTCAAGGCCAGCCTGCGCCAAAGCAAAATCCAATCAAACAATATTTATATAATTTCCAATACTTTAATCTGGGATAAAAAAGGGCGGATGATTGGCTTTAAAAAGCCTATTATCCATAGCGCCAATAAAGATGAAGCGAAAATAAAAAATTTTCCGGTCATCTGGCGGAAAATGAAAAAAAGAAAAAATGTTATCCTGTTGGGCGACCGGCTGGGCGATGTTGATATGGTAACCGGCTTTAATTACGACCATTTAATTAAAATCGGCTTTTATAATCATGACGAAAAAGAAAACTTAAAACAGTTTAAGAAAAAATTTGATATTACTATTTTAAATGATTCATCTCTGGATTATGTTAACCAACTGCTAAAAGAAATTACCAGCTATTAACCATATAACTATCTTCCAGGCGATATCCTAACTTCCGATAATAGCCGCGCACGCCCACGCCGGCAATCACGGCTATTTTTTTATAACCTTGCTCGCGCGTTATTTTTTCCGCTTCTTGCATTAACATTTTTCCCAGTCCCGCATGCTGGACTTTTTTTAATTTACCCACCGAAACCAACTCGCCATAAACATGTAATTCACGAATCAATCCAGCCCCCTTTAGCAAAGGGGGCAAGGGGGATTTTGCATTAACAAGCCTTAACCTGCAAAACCCATATAAAACTTTTCCATCTTTAGATTCATAACTTAAAAAATATTCTACCCCGCCGGAAGCTTTATATCTAATAACTTTCAACTTTAAACTTTCAACTTTAAACTTTTGCTCTTTGGCTTCCCGGCATCTTATGCACCTGCAAACCACGCCTTGATCTTTCATGACCTGCCTTAGATTGGTTATTAAATTTCCGGCCATAATTGATTCGCCGGGAATATCACGGATAAGGCGGATAATGCGCACGTATGGCGGCACGACTTTTTTGCATTTCATAATCAAGTCTTTGAGAACCTTATCCGAATACGGCTTATATTTCCCGGCGCGCCACCATTTATATAATAAACTGCCGCGCGTTACCACGGTCGGATAAAATTTAAGCTGATCCGGCTGAAAACGTTCGTTTGTAAATAATTTTTTAAACATGGCCAAATCTTTTTTGGCCGTCGCCCCGGGCAGCCCCGGCATGATATGATAAGTTACTTTAAAACCATAATTTTTTAGTAACTTGGTAGCCTGCGCCACCTCTGCCACGCCATGGCCGCGCTTATTTAATTTTAAAATTTTATCGTCAATCGCCTGCACGCCTAATTCAACCCTGGTACAGCCCAGCTCGCGCATCTCTAACAGCTCTTTTTTATTAATATAATCCGGTCTGGTTTCCAAAGTTATGCCGATAATTTTATATTTAGCGCTTTCGTTTTTTTTCTGCTCTAAATTTAAATTATTTTTTAATTTAGCAATTTTTAATTTTGAACTGTGTTTTTGGCTTTTAACGCCATGTTCATTTGCCGCCCTAAAACACTCCATAATATACCAATATTTATAATTCTCCGGTAAAACCGACCAGGTTCCGCCGATGACAATCAATTCAATTTTGGTCGGTTCATGCCCATTAGCTTCTAGGGCGCGCAAGCGCAGTTGAACCTGCTTATACGGATCATAGCCACAGCGGATAGCGCGCATGACCGCCGGCTCATTGGACAAATAACTTTGCGGCACATCTTTTTCAGTCGGGCAATAAGCGCATTTACCCGGGCAGGGGTAGGTCTTGGTTAAAACCGCTACCGGCGCGATGCCGGACATGGTCCTGACCGAACGCTTGCGCAAAACTTTTTCCAGCTCGGCTTGCCGCTTAATCGTTGTTGTACTCAACTTATTTCTATATTCTTTTAAAATTTCCGAGTGCGACAAAATTTTCTCGCCGTATTTTTTAGCCAGTTTTCTTTTAATCGCCATTAACTCAACGCGCGACTTAATCTTACTGTTTAATAATTCGCCGATAGCGTTTTTTCTGTTTTGCTTTTGCTTGATAGCCATTACCTTAAATGTTATTATTAGAGTATATATTATTAAAACACAATTATATGAAAAAAACAACTCTTCTGGTGGCCTGTTTGGCCGTCCTGCTCCTTCCTTTAGCGGCCTCAGCTTACAGCGTTAAAAAAGGCGACTCTATTTATGTGCCTAAAGAGGAAGTAATTGAGGGCAACCTTTACGCGGTCGGTTCTAATTTAACCATTGAAGGCAAAGTTACCGGCGATGTGATTTGCGCCGGACAATCCGTCAACATCAATGGCGACGTGGCCGGCGATGTGATTTGCGCCGGACAATCCATTAGCATTAACGGCAAAATCGGCGGCAATCTGCGCGTGGTTGGCAATACGGTTAATTTTAACGGCCAAGTGGCGCGCAACGGCATAACCGTTGGCGCAACCGTCGTTACCTCGGCCAGCTCAACCATCGGCTGGGACTTATTGGTGTTAGGCAATATTTTTGAACTAAGGGGCAATATCGGCCGCGATTTCTACGGCAGCGCCGGCAAAGTTAACGTGGCCGGACAAATCGGAAAAAATCTTAATCTTAATTTTGGCTCGCAGAACAACTATGATAAACCATTAGTAATCGCCAACACGGCCAAAATTAACGGCAATGTAACCTATAAATCTGGTAAAGACGCGGCCGTTGATGCCGGCGCGGTAATAAAAGGTGAAACTATCCATAATTTCCCGGCCGTGGTTAATAAAAAATCAAACGCGGCTAATTTGGGCTGGTGGTGGGGAAAATTAATTTCCATTTTTTCCGCTTTAGTCATCGGCTTGGTTATAATCAGTTTCTGGCGCGAACAGATAATTAAAACCACGGACTTAATGCTGGCTAAAGTCGGCCCGGCTTTGGGCTGGGGAGTTTTAGCTTTATTCTTAACGCCTTTAATATTTATAGTTTTACTTATTACTATTATCGGCTTGCCTCTGGCTTTTATTACGCTGGGCCTCTGGCTAATCGCGATTTACCTAAGTAAAATTTTGGTCGGCATTTTAATCGGCCGAAGCCTCTTAAATAATTATTGGGCCAAGCAAAAAGATTCCTTGATTTTAGCCATGGTAGTTGGCATTATAGTAGCCTATTTGATTTTCGCTTTGCCGTTTATCGGCTGGATTGTGGCGCTGCTGGCCATGCTCTGGGGCTTGGGCGGAATTATGCTGTCATTTAAGAAAGCTTAACAAAAATAATATACTTTGTTAGAATAAAAAAGGCGGTAAAATCTATCGCCTTTTTTATAAAATAACCGATAAATATGCAAGTTAATCCAAGCATCTTTAAAGCCTATGATATCCGGGGAATTTATCCGAATCAATTAAATGAAGAAACGGCGCAGGCGATTGGCTTTTGTTTTGCCAGATTAAATCAAGCTAAAAAGATTATTGTTGGCAGAGATATGCGGCTTTCTTCCAAGCCAATATTTGATGCTTTGGCTAAAGGCATAAATCAAGCCGGCTCGGAAGTAATTGATATCGGCTTGGTATCTACCGATGTAACTTATTTCGCGTCAGGCAAATTAAACTTAGCCGCCATAATGATAACGGCTTCTCATAATCCTAAAGAATGGAACGGTTTTAAATTAACTAAAGAAGGAGCCGTTCCTTTTGGCGAAAATGATATAAAAAAACTTAGGCAAGCAGTCATAAAACACAAAATAAATATAAAAAACGCCAAACAAAAAATAAAAAAAAATAATATCCTGCCAAATTACAATAAGAATGTCTTAAGCTTTATTGACAAAAATAAAATAAAAAAGCTAAAAATAGTTGCTGACGCCGGCAATGGCATGGGCGGAAAAATTTTATCAAAAATTTATGCGGAACTTCCTTGCAAAATCATACCTCTATATTTTAAGCTAGACGGCTCTTTTCCTAACCATCAGCCAAGCCCGATTGAAGGCAAAAACATGGTTCAGCTGCAAAAAAAAGTTAGACAAACGAAAGCTGATTTCGGCATGGCTTTTGACGGCGACGCTGACAGGGTATTTTTTGTTGATGAAAAAAGCAATCTAATAAATGGCGCCTCTATCGTTGCCATTCTGGCAAAATATTTTTTAAGCCGGCATAAAGGAGAAAAAATAATTTATGATTTGCGCTGTAGCCGCCTTATTCCGGAATTAATTAAGGCCAACGGCGGACAACCTTTAATTTCCAGAGTTGGCCATAGCTTTATAAAAAAATTAATGAAGCAAACTAAGGCGGTTTTTGGAGGCGAGCTGTCCGGCCATTACTATTTCCGCGATAACTACCGAGCCGACAGCGCCATGATAACGGCGGTAATTATTACCCAGATACTTTCCGAAAGCAAAAAAAACTTTTCGGGAATGATAAAAGATTATATTAAATACTTCCAAATTGAAGAAACTAACAGTGAAGTTAAAAACAAAGACGCTAAATTAAAAGAGATAAAAAGAAAATATAAAAATGGGAAAATTTCCAACCTTGATGGAATAACGGTTGAGTACCCCGAATGGTGGTTTAATATTAGAAAATCAAATACTGAACCGGTTCTACGGCTTAACTTAGAAGCAAAGACCAAGGAATTGATGGAAAACAAAAAAAACGAATTATTAAAATTAATCCGAGAGAATTAAAATTTTTCATATAAAAAAGCCGAGGCTGTTATCGCCTCGGCTTTTTTATTTGTCTTCTATTTTTTAAATAATCTCAATATCTCCTTAATGTCTTTCAAATCTTCTTCGGTCAATTTCAGCTTCTCTCGATTTTGGTACAAATTATAACTTTCCCGCTCTAAAACCACCGAAGAGATGCCCTGGCCGCGATGGATATCGCCTAAATGCTTCTTAATTATATCTAAAACAATTTTCCTGTTAGCTTCGTCCAAATTGCTAAAGCGGTAATTTTCTCTGACTAAAGTATTTAGCTTTTGCGCGAACCGGTCAAAGGTTTGCGTTTTAGCCGAAGCTAAAAGTTCTTGGATATCCATATTATTCTGTCATTGCGAGGAGCTTCAGCGACGAAACAATCTCACGGACAACAATTTTTTACCCAAACTTGCCATTCGTGAGATTGCTTCGCTTCTTTCAGAAGCTCGCAATGACAATATTATCTTAAATTCCTCTTACTTTAAGCGCTTTAACCAATCTTTCCACCGCGACTATATAGGCCGCGGTCCTCATCTCCCGGTTGCCTTGGCTCTCCATGGTCTGCCAAACCTTATCAAAGGCATTGATAATCTGCCTTTTCAAATGGGATTCAACCTTGGCTTGATCCCAATAGAAATGCCTTAAATTCTGCACCCATTCAAAATAAGAAACGATCACGCCGCCGGAATTGGCTAAAACATCCGGCACGATTAACACGCCTTTTTTATTAAGCTTGACTTCAGCCTCGGCCGTGGTCGGGCCGTTGCCCATCTCAAAAATTACTTTGGCTTTTACCCGGCCGGCGTTTTTTTCAGTGATGACATTTTCCAAGGCCGCCGGCACGACTACGTCAACCGGCAATTCCAATAATTGCTCATTGGTAATATTTTTCGCGCCAATAAAATTAATGACCGAGCCGGTAGCCTGTTTATGAGACAAAACCTTATCTATATTTAAGCCGTTTTTATCATATATCGCCCCGCTTGAATCAGACACGGCCACGATCTTATAGCCGGCCGCGTAAGCGATAACCGCGAAATTCATGCCGACGTTGCCAAAGCCCTGGACCGCCAGGCTGATTTTCTTTTTCGGCATTTTCATTTTGGCGAGAACCTCTTCAAAAACATAAAACCCGCCTAAGCTGGTTGCCGTGCCGCGACCGAGCGAGCCGCCGATTTCCACCGGTTTGCCGGTTACGACCGCCGGCGTATTTTCGCCCTTAATATGGCTATATTCGTCCATCAGCCAAGCCATAATTTGCGGATTGGTATAAACGTCAGGCGCCGGCACATCTTTAGTCGGACCGATAAAATCGGCAAAGCCCCGGGTATAAGCGCGCGTTAAGCGCTCAAGCTCTCCGGAACTTAATTTTTTTACGTCAACGGAAACGCCGCCTTTGCCGCCGCCGTAAGGTATGTCGGCCACAGCGCATTTTATGGTCATCCAAAAAGCCAAGGTCTTGACCTCGTCTAAATTAACTTTAGGATGATAGCGAATTCCGCCTTTATACGGCCCGCGAATGTTATTATACTGCACTCGGTAGCCGGTAAAAACTTTGATATGGCCGTCATCCATTAGCACGGGCAAAGAGACTTCTATTATCCGGTCGGGTTTTCTTAAAATTTCCAATTCATCATGTTCAATCTTCATGATAGCCGCTGTTTTATTTAACTGATTGATAACTCCTTTAAATTGGTCTGCCATAAATTTAAATGTCATTGCGACCAATCTCCAATTTGTCATTCCCGCGCAGGCGGGAATCCAGAAATTTTTCGCAATAACAATTTAGTTAATGCCTAAATTATTTTTTACATTTTTTAATGTCGCTTCGGCTATCGGCCTGACTTTTTCCGCGCCGTCTTTTAGAATTTGCTTTACTTCTTTATCGCTAAAACTATTATATTTAATTTGAAATTCATTTAAAAACTCTACGACCACCCCAGCTAAATCTTTTTTAAAATCACCATACTTGCCCGCCGAAGCTTTAGCGTAGGCGGGACCTTTATCTTCATACTTCGCCTCCAGCTCTTTAATACTCGTATTGGACAACAATGAATAAATCGTCATTAAATTGGCAATGGCCGGCTTTTTCTTCGCGTCATATTTTATTTCCGAGCCCGAGTCGGTTACCGCCCGCGTAATTTTCTTGGCCGCCGCTTCCGGCCTGTCTAATAAAGAAATATAATTGGCCGCCGAAGCCGCGCTTTTGCTCATTTTTTTCGTTGGATCGTCAAGCCCCATAATGCGCGCGCCTTGTTTCCTGACCGTTACTTCGGGAATTTTAAACACATTGCCATATTCATTATTAAATCTTTTTGCCAGCGTGCGGGTTAATTCCACATGCTGGACTTGATCTTCGCCGACCGGCACGGCATCGGTATTATAGAGTAAAATATCGGCCGCCATTAAAACCGGATAATCAAAAAGCCCCACGCCGACCGATTCTTTGCCCAGACCTTTTTCCTTAAATTGCGTCATCTTATTTAAATCCGACATTCTGGCCACGCAATTTAAAATCCAAGCCAACTCCGTATGCGCCGTAATATCCGATTGCTGAAAAATTACGGATCTTTCCGGGTTGATGCCGGAAGCCAGATATGCTTTTACCACATTTAAAATATTCTCAGATAAATTTTTAGCCTCCTGTTTAACCGTAATGGCATGGTAATCCACCACGCAAAAAATGCAGTTAAATTGATTCTGCATTTCCACCCATTGGGCCAAAGCACCCAGATAATTGCCCAAATGCAAAACGCCCGAAGGCTGAACTCCGGAAAAAACAGTTGGTTTATTGTTGTTTTTATTTAATTCCATGGTTTTATTCTATATTTATTTGGTTAATTTGTAAAGTTTAATTTTAAAAAAGAGCGGGCAACGAAAGATAATTTCGTTCCCCGCGTTTTGGCTATTACCAGCCGCCATGCCCTCCTACTGAAAAAACCGCCTGAGAACCAATTGTTTTATCAGCCGACGCTTTTGCTTCCTCTTCGCATTTTGGGCAAACTAATTTGCTTTCATTGCCCCAGCCAACCGCCATTTCCTTAACTACCATTTTCACATCCGGATGTTTACCGCATTTCATAATTTTTCCCTCCTTAATTTATAATGTTCAATTTAAAAAAACAAAAAAGCTTCCCCTCTCTTAAACATAGCCAAACTATGCTTAAGGGACGAAAAGCCTTTAACTTTACGTGTTGCCACCCTTATTCCGAAAACAAAAAAACGCTTTTGAGCGCTTTGTTTCCGCTCATTGACTCATACTCTGCCCAAAGGCAGAAGACATCAATTATCCTATGGTTACGGAGGAAGCCGGGTTTCCACTAATGCAGAAACCACCCTTTATGTTCAGACCCAATCCCGATTACTCGGGATCCGAACGGGTTTTATGATTGTTAAGTTCTAAAATCAGTATAGCAAATATAATTATTTTGTCAATTCTAAATTCGCATCCGCTTTTAGCTTTTGCCACGGCGTAAAATCTTTTCTTTTAGCTCGAAAGTAGCCGGCCACGGCAATCATGGCCGCGTTATCAGTACAATATTTAAATTCCGGAATAATTAATTTCGCGCCAGTTAATTTATTTTTCACAGCTTGATCCAGTTGGCTTCTCAGCTCTAGGTTCGCGGCCACACCACCGGACAACATTATGTTTTTTACCTTATATTTTAAAGCCGCTTTAATGGTTTTACTCACTAATACATCCGCCACGGCCTGTTCAAATTCATAAGCATAATCCGGTATTCTTTTCCGCCAATTTTTATCTTTCTGTATTTCATATAATAGCGCGGTTTTAAGCCCGGAAAAAGAAAAATCAAAATCGCCAGAATTAAGCATTGGCCTAGGCAAGCTCAAATTTTTATTTTTTGCCTTAAGCGCTTCGGCGGCGATTATCGGACCGCCCGGATATCCCAACCCCAGTAATTGCGCCGCTTTATCAAACGCTTCACCGGCCGCGTCGTCCCGCGTTTCGCCCAAAACTTTATATTTTCCATGCCCGCTCATTAAAATAAGCATGGTATGCCCGCCGCTAACGGTTAAAATCAAGGCGGGAAATTTTGGCTGGTTATTTATAAAATTGGCATAGATATGGCCTTCAATGTGATTGACCGCCACCGCCGGTACGCCCCAGGCATAGGCTAAAGTCTTGGCCGTTTCCACGCCCACCAACAAAGAAGTAATTAGACCCGGCCCAATTGTTACCGCGATGGCGTCAATTTTTTTACCCCCTTTAACAAAGGGGGCTAGGAGGATTTTAGCCTTTCTCAAAGCTTCATTTACTACCGGCAAAATATTTAAAACATGCTCCCTAGCCGCCACTTCCGGCACCACGCCGCCGTATTTTTTATGTATCTCAATTTGCGATGACACCACGTTGGATAAAACTTTTATTTTATTACCAGCCCCGTGTAAAACCGTAGCCGCGGTTTCATCGCAAGATGTTTCAATACCTAAGATAATCATAAATTTATAATTTTTACCGCCCACCTCCCCATAATCTCTTTTATTTCATCCAAATGCCCCTGCTTGATGAAAGAATGGCCGGAGCCTTTGATGACATGAAGTTCTTTTTCCCCCGGCAGTTTTTCGTAGAGTAATTTTTGGTGTTCCAGCGGAGTAACGTCGTCTAATTCTCCTACTATCATCAGTACTGGCATGGTTAATTTATTCGCCTCGGGCAGTATATCATATTTTCTTTTGTCCACTACATGATTCCATTTCAATCTTTTCATCATCCCTGGCATGCTGACACTCGGCCACTCTCTTATACCTTTTTCTTTCCAGGCTAGCCCTATTTCTTTAAATTCCTGGGTCTGCTCCGATAATTCTCCTGATATCACAACGGAAATTGGCGCCAAGGCTTTAATTTTTTCCGGATATTTTTCCGCGAACAACGCCACGGCCATGCCGCCCAGACTGTGGCCGCATAAAATAAACGGTTCCTTATAAAAACTTTGCCTGCTGGCCCAACTAATTACATCTTCCAAATCTTCATAATAATTAGTCAGTGTGGCATCTTCCAGCTGGCCATCGCTTTCGCCCGAAGAATTGGTGGTGTCAAACCTGACGACCGTGTAGCCATTATCCAAAAATACCCTGGCAAAAGTTTTTATCTGCACCAAGTCTTTATTGCTGGCATTGCCATGCATGACAAACGCCAAGCCTTTGGGGTTGTCAGCTTCTTCTATAACTACCGCCATATTCTGACCTTTACGATTTTTAATAAATAGCTTATTCATGCCTATATTCTAATTCGCCCACTAAAATTAGTCAAAAAAAAATTAATTTAATGCCCGGCCATGAAAGAAAACCACCTCTAGTATTGTAGTAGAAGCAAAGGTCGGAATAAATAATAAACTAACAATTTAACCTTATGAAAAAAATTACTTTGGGATTGGGATTATTGGCGCTGATCATCTTTGGCAGCGCCGGCCTCTACGCCAGTTCGGTTTACGCTTATCAGGGCGACCCAACGGTTAAAGGGCCAAACTATACGGCCGAGCGCCACGCGGCTATGGAGCAGGCTTTCTTAAATAAAGATTATAACGCCTGGAAAAATTTGATGGCCGGACGGGGGCGGGTTACGCAAGTTATCAATCAGGATAATTTCGCTAAATTCGCCGAAGCCCATAACTTGGCCGTTCAGGGCAAAACCGCTGAAGCGCAAAAGCTTCGCCAGGAACTTGGCCTAGGCCTAAATAACGGCGCGGGCTGCGGACTAAACGGCGGCGGCCGAGGCATGGGGCGCGGCTTAAACCGATAATTAAACGCGAACCTATTTAATACACTAAGCCCTAGCTAGTTCGGGGCTTAGTGTATTGTTTAAAAGGATTTGATATAATTCTATTATGAAAGAATATAAAGAGTTTTCTGACGAAGCCATGATTGAAAAAGTCCGGTCAGAAGACCAGGAGCTTTATGCCGTCATAATCAGCCGCTATCAGGACAAACTTTTGCGCTATGCCGTTAATTTAACTAAAAACGAAGCCAGTGCCGCCGATATCGTCCAAACCGCTTTCATTAAAGCTTTCATCAATTTAAAAGGCTTTAACGTTAAAAAGAAATTTTCCAGCTGGATCTACCGCATTGTCCATAATGAAGCCTTAAATATTATTAAAAAATACCAAAAAGAAACCCCAATTTTAGATAAAGTTGATTTTAAAAGCGGGGAGAATATTGAAATAAATTTTGAGCGCCAAGAAATCGCCGAAAACATTGAAAAATGTTTCAATGAAATGCCGCTGCTTTACGCCGAGCCATTAAGGCTACATTATATTGACGAGCAGTCTTACGAAGAAATCAGTGACATTTTAAGATTGCCGATAGGTACGGTCGCCACCCGCATTAGCCGGGCAAAAATATTATTAAAACACATATGCCAAAAGAAATAAAAAATATCGCCGACAGCGTCATGCGCGAAATCCATGAGAGCAAATTAAAGATGCGCCCGCGGTTTTATTTTATTATTGGTTCAAGCCTGATTTTAATCGGTTTAGTCTTTTCCGTTATCAGCTCAGTTTTTCTAGTCGGCTTAATCAGATTTTCTTTGCGCACCCATGGACCTATGGGCGAGTACCGTTTTGCCCAACTCATAGAAAGCTTTCCCTGGTGGGCGATAATTCTGGCAATTTCAGGCCTGATTATCGGGGTTTGGCTGATCCGCCAATATGATTTTTCTTATAAAATTAATTTTAAAATAATCATCATCGGCTTCGTTGCCGCCATAATCATCGCCGGTTGGTTGGTTGACGCCTCAGGCTTAAACGACGCCTTTTCTCGCCGGGGCTGCTCTATGCACCGGCTCTACCGGCAAAATAGTTGCCTTAATAACTTAAAATAAAATATAGCCGTTTGACTATATTTTTTTTATGCGTTATCATATCAATATATATTGATATGATACTATGGCAATAAAAAAAACATACAAGCTGTTTAATATTTTAGGGAATGACATACGTTTCAATATCGTTAATTATTTGGCTTCCGAAGAAAAGTGCGTTTGTAATATTTTTAAAAAATTTAATTTACCGCAAAATCTTACTTCGCATCACCTAGGAATCTTGCGAGAAAATAAAGTGATCTCGGACCGTAAAGACGGCAAACGGGTGTACTATTCCTTAAATAAAAAAACTCTGGCGGAATTAAAAAAAACTTTAGAAAAAATTTTGCATTAAAAAATAATTTAACTTATTAATTTTAAAATCTATGGCGACTTACGCTTATAAATGCGCTGATTGCGGCAATGCCTTTGAGATTAAAGCGGCAATCCGAGAAAAAGAAGAAGGCAAAAGCGAAAAATTCGTTTGCCCAAAATGCCGATCAAAAAATATCAGACCGGAATTTTCCGCGGCTAATTTTATCAAAAATATCTTTAAGGCCTATGGCAAAACCGACGATTGTTGTTGCGATAAAAATATTGGCAGCGAAGATTGCCGCGTGAACGAAACAAAAAATAATAATACTAGCCATAGCGGCAAAAATGATGGCTGCGGCTGCTGCGGCTAAAAAATAATGAATTAAAATTATGATTAAAATATTCGCCGACTGGCTTATTTTTTCTCTTTTAAATTTTGACTCCGCTTCAAAAATAGGCGGCAGCCTAAACTTTTTTGTTTATGACACGGTTAAAATTTATTTTCTAATCCTGATTATTATCGCGGTTATCGCTTTTATTCGGACCTTTCTGCCTCCCCATAAATTAAAAGAAACCTTCTCTAAACAAAAATTCGGCCTAGGCAATCTTTCCGCTTCAATGCTCGGAGCGGTTACGCCTTTTTGTTCTTGCTCGTCCATACCAATTTTTATTGGATTTATAAAAGCGGAGATGCCTCTGGGAGTCGCTTTTTCTTTTATTATTACCTCTCCTTTGGTAAATGAAGTTGTTTTTGTGCTAATGGGCGGAACCTTTGGCTGGAAAATCGCCGCTCTTTACGCTCTGACCGGTATTATTTTAGGCGTTGTTGTCGGTTTAATAATCGGAAAGATGAAACTGGATAAAGAAATAATTTTAAAATTTAACGGCGATAATGGGGAGAATTTAAACCTTAACTATCTGCCTAAAAGCCTTGAGGGAAAAATTCAATATTCGCTAAATGAAAGCTTTATCACTTTTAAAAAACTTTGGCTGGTTATCATTATCGGCGTGGGCGTCGGCGCCATAATCCACGGCTATATTCCAACTGATTTTTTTCAAAAATATCTTAGCGTTAATTCAATTCTGGCCGTTCCCATCGCCACTTTAATCGGAATTCCGATTTATGCCGGCTGTTCAATGCTAGTGCCGATAATTTTTGCCCTAACCGTCCAAGGTATTCCCCTGGGAACCGCGCTGGCTTTCATGATGGCTATTGCCGGGCTGTCACTGCCTGAAGCGATCATGCTTAAAAAAGTTATGACCATGAAGCTTTTGGCGATATTTTTTAGCACGGTGGCTCTGGGAATTATTTTTATCGGTTATTTATTTAATCTTGTTTATTAAAATTAATCAGCTATAATACTAGATATGATAAATCTGGAAAAAATCCGGCAAGATTTCGCCTTATTCCAAAAAACAATCAACGGCCAGCCGCCGGTTTATTTTGATAATGCCTGTATGAGCTTAAAGCCATTACCCGTGATTAAAGCCATAAATGAGTATTATAATGATTACCCGGCTTGCGCCGGACGAAGCGGACATAAGCTGGCGGATATGGTAACTAAAAAAGTGGCTGAGGCCAGGAAAACCATAGCCGAATTTATCAATGCAAAACATACGGAGGAAATAATTTTTACCCGCAACACCACTGAAGGCATAAACTTAATCGCCCACAGCCTAAAATTAAGCCCGGGCGACATAATTTTAACTACTGACAAAGAACATAATTCCAATCTAATACCCTGGCAGATTCTGACAAAAAAAATCAACGTAATTCATAAAATCGTTCCTTCAAAACCGGACAATACTTTTGACCTGGAAAAATTTGAGAGCATGATGAGTGGGCAGGTAAAATTAGTCGCCATGGTCCAGACTTCAAATCTTGACGGCGTCAGTATTCCGGCCAAAGAAATAATTAACATAGCGCATCAGCATGGAGCCTTGGTACTTTTAGACGCGGCTCAATCAGCGCCGCATAAAAAAATTAACGTAACCGATTTGGACGTTGATTTTCTGGCGTTTTCCGGGCATAAAATGCTTGGGCCGACCGGTACTGGCGTCTTATACGGCAAAAAATATTTACTGGAAAATCTTGACCCGTTCTTAACCGGCGGCGAAACGGTTGAATATTCAACTTACTCTGGCCATAAATTATTACCCCTGCCGGAAAAATTTGAAGCCGGACTGCAGGATTATGCCGGCATTATCGGCTTAGGTGAAGCCGTTGATTATTTAAAAAAAATCGGCTATGAAAATATCGCCGAGCAGGAATACAAGTTAAATGAATATCTCACCGAAGAAATTTTAAAAATTCCCCAAGCAAAAATAATCGGTCCGATTAACCCGAGCCTAAGAGGCGGCATTGTATCATTCTATATTGAAAGCATGGATTCAAACCAAATCGCCATGCTGCTGGATGAAACTTCCAATATTATGATCCGTTCGGGCCAGCACTGCGTTCACAGTTGGTTTGATGCCCATAATATAAAAACTTCAGCTCGCGCCTCTCTTTATTTTTATAACACCATGGCCGAGGCGGAAATATTTATCAACGGTTTAAATAAAATAATTAAAATATTATAATTTATGTTCTGTGTCATCGCTTTAATCATTTTTTCAATCTTAGGCATATTTAGCGCCACGCACCGCGCTTTAGCCTTAGAAGCCCTGGATTGCGTTTTTAGAAGAGTAACTTTCCGCCCCTGTAAAATGGACTTTAAAGAAAAGATAAAAAATAAAATCTTGGCTAAACTGTTAAACCGCTCTGACTTGGCCGCGCGAATGTTCAATAAACATTTTGAGCTTCTTTCCTGGATTTTCTTTATTTTAATGGTGGCCAGCACTTTTTATATAGTTAAAGGCGGCTACAATTATTATTTTTACGGCAGCTGCAATGGCTTAAATCAATCCGGCTTTTGCGCTTTTGACCCGAGCGGAGAAAACAATAAAATAACGCAGCTAAATACGGCCGGCAGCTGCAGCGCCAAAGGGCAAAGCGAAAAAGATTTAACGCTTTCTGGCGTTGATTTATCAAGCTTTCCAAAAATAACCGCCGATTCAAAAAATACCATTGTTTTTATCGGCTGCTATGAATGCGATTACAGCCGCAAGGCCTATCCGGAAATTCGCCGGCTGGCTAAAACGGAAAAAACTAATTTAATTTTCGCCCATTATCCGGCCGTAGCCAACACCGGTTATTTATCAGACATCGCTTATTGCGCTTATAGCCAAGACCAAGAAAAATTTTGGGCCTTAAACGATTATTTATTCACCGCCGACAAAACAAAATTGTCCGATACGGCTTTTATCAATCAAGCCTTAGATGAATTTGGCTTTAACGCGTCCGGCATCAATAAATGCTTAGGCGAGCCTAGCGCTAAAAATATTATTAAAAATCAATTTAAAGAACTGCAAAAAACCAAACTTTACGGCACGCCCACGATTTTTATAAACGGCCAAGTTTTTGTCGGCCCCAAGCCTTACCGGGTTTACAGAAGCGCCATAAAAAAATTTATTTTCTTTTAAAGATTACATAATTTAACAAAATAAAAACCGGCAACTGCCGGTTTTTTTAATTGTAGCCCCTAGGAGAATCGAACTCCTGTTACCAGGATGAAAACCTGGTGTCCTAACCACTAGACGAAGGGGCCGAGTAAAAATAAATAGCCTTTCGCAAGACTAAAAAAATTATAAACTAAAACTTACTTTTAGTCAATAAACACACTTATTTAGCAAATCACCTGCTTATTTTTCTCCTTCTTTCTTCCCGCTTAGCCAGCCGCAGCAATTATCGCCGCCTTTCTTTTTCATCATATACAATCCGGCTAAAATTAAAATCACCGGCCAAATCACAGACCAATTTAACCAAGGCAGGAGATTAAGATTTTCCAAAAGGAAAATAAATCCTAAAATAATCAATAGCCAGGGGATGAACATAAATTTATATTTATGAATTAAATTCATTTATTTTATTACCGGCAAACCGCCCAAATCTTGTTTTTTAATTATTTTATAAAGCGGGTTCTTCTTAAGCGCCGGCTGGCCGCCATGCTCAACCACATAGTAAGCGAAGCCCCTCATTTTTTTCACCAGTTCATAGTCCGCATGCCCGGGAAAACTGGCCGGGTCGCGGTCTTCAAAATCCACCGGGCTGTCATCAGCTGTGGCAAAATATGTCTTTCCGGCATTAACTACCAAATGGCCCCATTTAGGCGGCATAAATACAACCTGGCCCGCCTTAACCGAAATGGCTTTAAATTCTTCAACCTCATCAACAATTATATTTCCATTTTCATCTTCGGCTAATTTTTGCAGCAGTGCCACCCCCTGGCCATAAATAATTTCATAAGTCTCGCTCAACTCGCCCACATGATAATGGCCGTAGGTTTTAATATATTCCCCTGAAATTGTGCCGGGCTCCCAAACGGTAATATTCCTTTGGTTAACTCCGCCTCTAATCATATAATAATGAATAGCCGGACCGGCTCCGGCCGGATCCATTAAAACTTCTTTCATTTTTTCATGGGTTCGCGCCGCGTAATGCTTTAAAACATTTTTAAAATCAATATTCATAATTTTATTCGTTAAATTATTAATCAGCGCGGTTTTAAGCGCCATATTTTATGATAATTTTATTATATCATAACCTTGATTTTTGTCTAAACTTCTGTTAAATTTACTCCATCAGCTATAAGCTGATTTTAAATAAATATATTAATTTAAAATTTATAATTGAATCATATGTCCGGACACTCAAAATGGGCGACAACTAAAAGGCAAAAAGCCGTAGTGGACGCTAAAAAAGGAGCGATTTTTACTAAAATCGCCAAGCTGATTACTATAGCGGCGCGAAAAGGCGGCGACCCAGACGTTAATTTTAGCTTGCGCATGGCCATGGATAAAGGGCGCGCCGTTAATATGCCTAAAGACAATATTGATCGCGCCGTTAAGCGCGGCACCGGTGAAGCCGGCGGAGCGCAGATTGAAGAGCTTACTTATGAAGGCATCGGGCCGGTTAAGACGCAATTTATCGTTAAATGCTTAAGCGATAATAAAAACCGCACCGCTTCGGAAATCCGCCATTTATTTTCCAAGCATGGCGGCGCCTTGGGATCGGTTATGTGGAATTTCTCCCAGCGCGGGGTAATTATGATTGAAAGCGAGGAGATTAACAGCAAAAAATTAACCGATGAAAATTTTGAGTTGGAATTGATTGACGCCGGCGCCGAAGATATTAAAAGAGAAGCTGAAGGCATGACTATTTATACCGCGCCTGCGGATCTGCAAAAAGCCAAACAATTTTTAGAAAATAAAAATATTAAAACCGCGTCGGCTGAAGTTGAATACGTCGCCAAAGAGCCGGCCGATTTAAGCGAAGAAGAAAAAAATCAAGTGGAAAAATTCATTGAAGAGCTAGATAATAATGAAGATGTCTCGGATTACTATACAAACGCTAATTTATAAATTAAATGGCTATAAAAACGATTCTGGGCATTGACCCGGGCATCGCCGATACCGGCTTTGGCATTGTTAAAATTGATAACAATAAATTAACCTGCCTTGGCTATGGCTCAATAAAAACTTCGGCCAAGCTTAACCTGGCCGATCGGCTGGAAATAATAAATTCAGAGCTCACCAAACTAATTAAAAAATATAAGCCGGATTTAATTGCCATTGAAGAATTATTTTTCGGCAACAACGTAAAAACCGCGCTGATCGTCGGCCAAGCCAGGGGCGTGGTTGTCTTAACGGCCAAGCTAAATAAAATTAACAGCGTGGAATTCACGCCGTATCAAGTAAAACAAGCCGTTTCCACTTATGGCCACGCCAGAAAAGACCAGGTGCAAAGAATGGTCAAAATTATTTTAAATCTTAAAGAACTGCCCAGACCTGATGACGCGGCCGACGCGCTGGCGATCGCGATTTGCGCCGGTAATAGTATTTAATTTTATTTCTATGTCTAAGCCCTTAAAAATAGTTTCCATCGCGGCCGAAGTCGCCCCGTTTTCCAAAACCGGCGGGCTGGCTGACGTGGCTAAAAGCCTGCCTAAGGCCCTTAAAAGATTGGGCC
Source organism: Patescibacteria group bacterium (assembly GCA_028703305.1). Lineage (GTDB taxonomy): Bacteria > Patescibacteriota > Patescibacteriia > Patescibacteriales > GWC2-42-12 > JACPHD01. The sequence continues at coordinate 95,999 of JAQVNC010000001.1, read as the reverse complement.
ATGAAATCATTATTATTACTCCGCTTTACGGCCAAACCATTGATGTTAAACAGCATAATTTAAAATTAATCAAAGAAAATGCAAGCGTCTATTTAAATTCGGTTGATAAAATCCAAGTTAATTTCTGGCGAGGCTACTTGATGAAAAATCTGCCGGTCTATTTTATTGAAAATAAAAAATATTTCTCCGCCAGAAAAACCATTTACGGCTCATCGCATGAAAACGCGCGCTTTTTAGCCTTTGACGTGGCGGCGTTAAAACTCATTTCTTTTTTAAAATTTGAGGCTGACATCGTGCATTGCCATGACTGGCATACCGGTTTAATTCCCTATTATTTAAAAACTGATTTCCAGTATTCAGACACCCTGAAAAAAGCCAAAACAATTTTTACTATCCATAATTTGGTGTTTCAGCTCGGCCACAGCTGGTGGGAAATACCCAATAAAGATAAAGACTACGGCCGCAGCCGCCTGCCGCATCAAGACGACCCTAGAATGGAAAATATTAATTTCGCCAAACGGGCCATTCTCTCGGCCGATATTATAAATACGGTCAGCGAGCAATACCGCGAAGAAATTTTAACAAAAAAATTCGGCCAAGACTTGCATCGGATCCTCGGTAACCGCCAAGACAAGCTTTACGGCATTATAAACGGCATTGACTACAAAACTTACAATCCGGATAATGACAAAGGCTTATTTAAAAACTATAATTACAAAAAAATCCACCGCAAAAAATTAAATAAAGAATATCTGCAGAAAAAAATCGGCCTGCCGGTTGACCGGGAAATGCCGATTATCGCTTTAACTTCAAGGGTTACTTTCCAAAAAGGCATGGATTTAGTCTTGGAAATAATGGAGCCATTGGCTAAATTGGATATACAAATTATAATTATGGGCGATGGCGATAAAAGCTATATCGCCGAACTTAAAAAATATAATAAAAAATACCCAAAAAAAATCATCTGGCTGTCATTTAAGGAAAACCAAGCCATGGAAACTTTAATTTACGCCGGCGCTGATATTTTTCTTCTGCCATCGCACCATGAGCCTTGCGGCATCAACCAATTAATCGCCATGCGCTATGGCTGCATCCCGGTGGTTAGAAAAGTCGGCGGCCTTTATGATACTGTTACTAATTATAATCCCCGAACCAACCGCGGCACCGGCTTTAACTTTACCGGTTTTGACAAATATTCGCTTTTTGCCGCCATTATCAGAGCTTTGGAAACCCGCCAATATAAAAATATTTGGCGTGCATTGATTGTGCGAGCGATGGAAGAATCCAATAGCTGGGAAATACCGGCCAAAAAATACGTCGCTTTATATAGAAAAGCGTTAAAAAACAACGAATAACTTTTTACGATTGTCATTGCGAGCGACCAAAGGAAGCGAAGCAATCTCACATACTCGGAGCTCAACCAGAGATTGCCGCGTCGCCACGAGTACGTGGCTCCTCGCAATGACAAAATTATAGTATGCCTAAAATCACTTGGGTTAATTTTCTTCACTTTTATCAGCCGCCGACCGCGGCCGGCGAAACTATTGTTGAGGCGGTTGAAAAAAGCTATAAAAGAATCATTAGCGCCTTAAAACGAAACCGGCAAATTAAATTCACCCTTAATCTAACCGGCTGCCTTTTGGAAAGACTGGAAATTTTAGGCTACAAAGAATTAATTAACGACTTAAAAGCGCTAGTGGCTAGCGGGCAGATAGAACTAACCGGCTCGGCCGCTTTTCATCCATTACTTGCCTTACTGCCCGACAAAGAAATTATCAGGCAGATTAAACTTAACGAGGAAATTTTAAAAAAATATTTCGGCCCGAAATTTAAGGCTTCGGGCTTTTTTATTCCCGAAGCGGCTTACGGGATTAGGCTGGCTAAAATAATAAAAAAGTTAAATTATCGCTGGATTATGCTTGATGAAATAAGCGCCGCAAAAAAGCCGAGCCGGCTTAATTTTTCCCGCCTTTACCTTGATAAAAATTCCGGCCTTAAAATACTTTTTCGCCAAAGGCAAAATTCAAAAAAATACGCGCCGCAAGTAATTTTTAAATTGATGGAAAAACCAAAAAATGAAATTGTTGTTACGGCAACCGACGCCGAACTTTACGGCTTAAGGCATAAAGATTTTAGCTATGCTTTTGAAAAGCTGTTGCATTGCCCTGAAGTTAAAACCTTGACGGCCGGCGAATATTTAAGCGGATTAAGCCAGCCTGAAAAAATCGCCTTGCGAGCCTCATCCTGGGAATCAACCGAAAAAGAATTAAAAAATAATTTGCCCTATTTTCTCTGGCAAAATAAAAAAAATAAAATTCAAACCCTGCTGTGGCAATTAGCCGGCGCCGCTATCGCCAACGTTAATAAATACGCCAAAGACCAAAATTATTTTTGGGCCAGACAGCATCTGGACAAAGGCTTAGCCAGCTGCACTTTTTGGTGGGCCAGCGCCCATGACTTTAAGCTTTACGGGCCGATTGCCTGGAATCCGGATGAAACGGAAAAAGGCGTAAATGAATTAATTAGAAGCATCCGCGCCTTAGCCGATCCGAAAACCAGGCAGGCTAAAATCAAGGCGGAAAAATTATACATAAAAATAAAACAACTAATTTGGCATAAGCATTGGCATCGCTTTTGGCTGAAATAATATGAACAAAATCAATAATTTACTAGACCAAAAATTCGTTTTAGCTTTATTTAAAAAAGAAATCTTGCCCGAATATCCCGAGTTTTCCGATATTAAAGAGATAAAAACTCGCTTGATAAAAGACAATATTTGGGTTTCCACTTATCATGTGGTAATTGAATATCAAACTACTTTTGTAGCTTCGGAAAATAAACCGCAGACTCTATTAATTTACGCTACGGCTCATAGCGATGAACCGCGCCTTAATTCTTTTGAAGCTTTAACTTTTCTTTGGCAAAACGGATTTAATAAAGGCAATTTGACCATACCCAGGCCGCTATTTTATTCGCCTGATTTTAACGCTTTTTTTTATCAAGGCATTAGCGGCGAAAATCTTTATCAATATATCCGCCGCGGAGACATAAAGACCGTAGAATCGGTTGTGGTTAAAGCGGCCGCTTGGTTCGCCAAATTGCATCATCTTAGCGCCGTGGCCGAAACGGCCAAAAATTTTAACCCTTTAAACAGCCGGATTGAAACTGTTATTCCGGGCATGGCTCAAGCCCTGACCAAAGTGCGGGACAGCGAGCCGCGCTATTTTGAAGTTTGCCGACACGCCTATGAAAGGATAAATCAAGAAGAAAAAAACTTTCTCTCTTCAACCGAAGAACGCTGGTTGATTCATGGCGACGCCCATCCGGAGAATGTCATTATTATTGATAAAAATAAAATCGGCGTCATAGATTTTACCGATATTTGCTTGGCGGATTACGCCCGGGATTTAGGCGCCTTTTTACAGCAGCTGGAATTTATGATGCTTCGTAAAATCAACGACCAAGAGGAGGTAAAAAAAATAAAGCAGCTTTTTTTAAAAAGCTACCTTAAAAACGCCAAAATAACTTTAGATGATAATCTAAATAAAAGAATTGATAATTACTATAACTGGACAGCTCTGCGCACCGCTATTTTTTTCCTCTTAAAAGATAAAGCCGAGCCGGAGAGAGCGCATGGCCTCTTAATCCAAATCAGCCAAAATTTAAAATTGGACATCAATATATAAAATTATGTTAATTGATTTGCAGCTTCATTCAATTTATTCCGACGGCTACCTAACGCCTAGCCAATTGGCTGATTTTTTGTCAGAAAGTAATATAAAAATCGCCGCCCTAACCGACCATAACACGGTCGGCGGGCTTGAAGAATTTAAACTGGCCTGCCAAAAGAAAAACATTAAAGCCATTAACGGCTTGGAGCTTTACGCAAAGCTCGGCCATAGAAAATTCAATCTCTTATGGTACAATTTTGACTCGCGCGACCCGGAACTTCATAATCTTTTAAGGGCCAGCCAAACCAGGCGCCGGCGCCAGATTAGAAACGCTTTAATTAAATTAAAGCAACACGGCTTTAAAATTAACGAAAACCGCCTGTTGGATAAATTTAACCATTATATTCCGCTTAATCATCTGATTGACCATATTTATAAAATACCGGCCAATAAAAAAATAATCGTAAAAAAATTAAAAACAGCCAAACCCGGCCAAGACGAAATCTTGATGAAAATTTTTAAAAACCCGGCCTTTGTTAAAATCAGCGAAAGCTATATTAGCCTAAAGCAAATTATAAAATTAAAGAAAAAAATTAACGGCCAGCTGATTCTAAACCATCCGGGCAAGCATAATCATCTTGATAAAAAATTCATCGCCAGCCTTAAAAAACTTGGCATAGACGGCCTGGAAGTTATTTCGCCCCATCATTCCCTTGGCGCGATTATGTACACCCGGCGCCTGGCCCGAGAATATAAATTAATTATGGCCGGCGGCTCTGATTTTCACCGTTTTGAACCAACCTCGGACGGCCTAAATAACTGCTATGATTATTTTAGAATTGACTCTGATTATTTAACCGATATTAAAAAAATAATCGGCTAATCAAATGAAAATACACCATCTAATTTTTGAAGGGGCGGAGCTGGCCGGCAAAAGCTGGCTGATGTCGCGAATTTACGACCAGTTAGAGCCAAAATATAATAAAAGCGGCTATCTGCTTGACGGCTGCCACTGGTTTAACTGTGATATCGGCGTCTACGGCACCAAGCATGGCCGGCCGGTTATAGAATCTTATTTAAAAATTTTTACTGAATTAAAAAACAGCAATCTCTTGGTGGAAAAATTTTATTTATCCGATATTATCTATAGCCGCCTGCACCGCCACAAAGAAATAAATTATAAAAAGACGGAGCAACATTTAAAAAAACTGGGCTTTAAAATAATTTTAATAACTTTACCGCCGGACAAAAAAATAATCCAAGCCAGAATTAACGACCGGCTAAAACTTTACCCGCATTATGAAAGAATCTTGCGCCGGCCGGATTGGTATATTAAGCAACAGCAAGAATATCTTAAAGAAATTAAAAAAACGACTCTGCCTTATTTAATAATTGAAACTGAAAAACTGCCGGATAATAATTTAACCGAACAAATACTTAAATGGATAAAAGAAAGATAAAAATTATGCCAAACAAACCTAAAATTAAAGTTTTATTTCTCTCGGCCGAGGTCGCGCCTTTAGCTAAAGTCGGCGGCTTGGGCGACGTAGCTGGCAGCTTGCCTAAAGCTCTGGCTGGGCTAGGGATAGATATTAGAATCTGCCTGCCCTTTTACGGCTTGATTGATAAAAGAAAATATCCGGCTGAAAAAATTATCAGCCGCCTGGCCGTGACAACGGGCGATAAAGACAAAATTATTGATGTCTATAAAACTAATCTGCCGGGAACAAAAATTCCCGTTTATTTAATTGAGCATAAATTTTTTAGCTCCAGCGAAATCTACTCCGGCCCGCGATTAATATTAAACGGAAAATATACCAGACAGCCAGATGATTTAAAAAGATTTGCCTTTTTTAGCCGCGCCGCCCTGGCCGTGGCAAAAAAATTAAATTTCAAGCCTGACGTCATGCATTTAAATGATTGGCATACGGCTCCGGTCGCCGGTTTTATTAAAACATTAAATCAACAAGATAATTTCTTCGCTAAAACCAAAACTCTCCTAACCATCCATAATTTGGCTAACCAAGGCATAAATAAAAACAATAATTACCTGGCCGATGGTATCTTAAACGCCGATTTAATTAATACGGTCAGCCCGACTTATGCTAAAGAAATTTTAACCAAAGAATATGGCGCTAATCTTGAAAAAATCCTTAAAAAAAGAAAAAAGGATCTTTACGGCATACTAAACGGCATTGATACCGGCTTTTTTAACCCAGCTACTGATAATTTAATCAGCCAAAAATATTCGTTTAAAAATTTAGAGAAAAAAACCGCCAATAAACTGGCTTTACAGAAGCAATTAGGCTTGCCCCTAGATAAAAATATGGCTTTGGTCGGTTTAATTTCTCGTTTAGTTTGGCAAAAGGGCCTGAATTTAATTACGGAAAACTTTAGCCAGCTTAACTGCCAGTTTGTCTTTTTGGGCACCGGCCAAAAAGAATACGAGCAGCAGCTTTTAAGCTTATCTAAAAAATTTCCGCGCCAATTCAGCGCGCTAATTAAATTTGACGAAAAACTGGCGCATCAAATTTACGCCGGCGCCGATATTTTCTTAATGCCGTCCCGTTTTGAACCCTGCGGTCTGGGCCAGATAATCGCCATGCGCTATGGCAGCGTACCGCTAGTCAGAAAAACCGGCGGACTGGCCGATACGGTCAACCATAAAGTTGGTTTTGCTTTTAAAAAATATTCCGGCCAAGAATTATATAAAACCATAGATAAGGCTTTAACTGTTTTTTATAAAAATAAAAAATTCTGGCGCCGGCTTCAGCTTAACGGCCTAAAGCAAGATTTTTCCTGGAATAAGCCGGCTCATGAATATTTAAAACTTTACAAAAAATTAAAAAAATAATTTTTTATCCACATTGACAAAATACAAAATTTTTGCTAAAATGATATTAGATAATACAAAATTATATTATCTATAAAAAACAAAAATCAAAACAAATGTCATTAGCAAAAAATCAAGCCGATTATTTTAATTTAGGGAATATCGGTTGGAAATATTACAATACGATAAAGAAAAAAGCAGTGGAGCAGGAGTTCAGCTGGTCTGGACTCTTAGTAAGCTTGTCCATTGCTTTTTTTATTGTAATAACCAGCGCTTTATTTCTTAGCTTTATTTTTAATTCAATAGAAGCGGGACGGCAAAACCAAGGGCTGGTTAATGAAAATATTTATTATTTGGAAAGATCCGGCCAGATAAATTTATCATTATATATAAATATATATCGCGGTTAAAACAAATAAATGCCGCGGACATCGCACCTTGAAAAATGAATAAGTAAAAAGGAGGGCTAAAAAATAAATTTAGCATATGTCATAAAAACATATGAAGAAGCTGTGTTAATTAAACAGCCAAGACAATAAAAAACCAAAAATAAAAAAATGGTTAACGGAAATACTGCCTGATTAACACAGCTCCCTTTCCTGCTTTATCAATTATCGTCATGATAAGGCGAGCATGGGAAAAAACACCGCCAGGACTCCAAAGGCGGTGTTTTTAATTTATCTTTTATTATTTTTTAAATAATGGTAAAATTATTATACACAGAACTTTTCATTAATATTTTGCCAAAAACCGGAAAGGGGGAAATATGTCCAGAAAAGCCAAGAAAAAAGGGGTGGAAAAAAAAGAATCTCATGAAAATAAATCTCGCCCCTGGAAAAATTGGGGTAACTTCGAAGACCACCATCTAATTTCAGAAAAAAGAGGGGGTGGCAAAAATTCTGGCAACCTCAAACGCTTCAACGGCATTATTCACTGGTGCTTTCATCAGCTGTTCGGTAATTTAACTCCAAGCGAAGCTATACTATTTTTACAAATTCTGCTTCTGGGGAAAAAGATGAAATGGCGCATCAGGGAAATACGCGCCGCGCACCAGATGATTATTGACGGAAAAATTGAATTGACTATGCAGTTCGGCGGGTTGAGCTATACCCCAAGCATTGAACCTGCCCATCGCCAGACGAAAGGAGGTGTGAATATGAACACTAATAAATCGAAAGTGTTTCAGATTCAACCGAATAGGCGAAGGTATGGGTAAAGTGAGGTGATCCTAAAACCCTTGGCCGCGGCCGGCCTGCCCTTAAAAGGCAAATCTAAGCCATGCGCGGCGACTTCGCTCTTCAACAATGTTCACCCGGCAGAGACAAAAACATCTGCCGGCTTTTTTATTTAAACAAAATATTGTATAATAAATCTAGCAACAAACCTCATCCCTCTTTTAAAAGAGGGCTTTAAAATATTATGTATTTAGAAAAACTGGAAATCCAAGGCTTTAAATCTTTTGCCAATAAAAATACTTTGATTTTTCCCGGCATGCTGACCGGCAACCAGCGCGGCATTACTTCTATCGTCGGCCCTAACGGTTCGGGCAAGTCCAATATCGCCGACGCCGTGCGCTGGGCTTTGGGCGAGCAAAGCATGAAAACCTTGCGCGGCAAAAAAAGCGAAGATATTATCTTTTCCGGCTCGGATAAGAAGGGAAAGCTAAGTATGGCCGAAGTTTCGCTTTACTTAAATAACGAAGACCATAAAGCCGCCATTGATTATTCACAGGTAATCTTAACCCGCCGCATCTACCGCGACGGCGAAAGCGAATATTTAATCAATCAAAACCGCGTCCGCTTAAGCGATGTGCAGATACTCTTAGCCAAATCAAATTTCGGCCAAAAAACCTATAGCGTCATCGGCCAGGGCATGGTTGAAGGTTTTTTAAACACCACGCTTTCCGAAAGAAAAGAATTTTTTGATGAGGCCACCGGCGTTAAGCAATTTCAAATCAAACGCGACGACTCGCTTAATAAATTAATTAGGAGTTACGAAAACTTAAACCAGGCTTCAATGCTGTTAACGGAAATTGAGCCACGCTTAAAAAGCTTAACCAGGCAGGTAAATAAATTAAAAAAACGCGGCGAGGTTGAAGCCGAATTAAAAGATTTGCAGAAAAATTATTATAGTAAAATTTGGCACGAAATTAACGGTAAATTCACTGATTTTAATAAAAAATTTTTAAATTTAGAGCGCGTTAAGCTGGAAAAAGAAAAGAAAAGCGCTCTTTTAAGCCGTGAACTGGGTCAGCTTGAAAAACAAAATCAGAACAGCGATGAATTTAACGGCTGGCAGAAAGAATTAAATGAATTCTTAAGCAAAAAAGAAGTTTTAACTAAACAATTAGCCAAATTGGAAGCAGAACTTGAAGTTAAGCTTGAGGCTAGCGGCCAATTTGATTTGTCCTGGCTCGTCAATAAAAGTTCGGAGATTGAAAAAGAAATTAAAAAATTAAGCGAAGAAGCTGAAGGCTTGGAAAAAAATATTGAACAGGAAAAGCTAATTTTAGTCAACTTGGAAAAAGATAAAGAGGCCATTAACTTAAAAGTTAGCCGCTTAAATGACGAACTTTTGCGGCATGGCTCAAGCCTTAGCGGCGAAGGCATGGAAAAAATCAACCTGGAATTAAAAAACTTGAAAAGCTTATCCGAGGAAATTGATAATACTGAAAATTTAGCCGAAATTAAAATAATAATAGCTAAAATCAGGGAAAAAATTAAACTAATTTTAGGTCTTTCTTCCGACGCTCTGGAAAAAGAAAATTTAGAACAGGCGCAAAAAAATTTAATGGCTCTAACTTATGAAAAAGAGGCGATTATGGCAAAAATTAACGAAAGCAGTTTCCGCATTTCCGCCAGATCGGAAAGAGTTAAATTGATTAAAGAAAGAAAAGAACAGCTAGAAACAGAGCTTAACAATATTGCTAATAAACTGAAGGCTAATAAGGGGATGGCCGATTTAAATGGCAACAAAAAAGAGCAAACTGATATAAAAAGTAAAATTGAAGAATTTAATCTGAAAATCAGCGCTATTAAAGAAAAATTAAATTCGTTTAACGCCAAAGAAAATGAGCAAAGAGCCAAACTTTTTTCTCTGCAAAAAAATCTCTCTTCTCTGCAAAGCGAAATAAACGATTTAAGCCGCGAATTAAATGAATTAAAAATAAATTCCACCAGATTTGAAACCAGGCTGGAAGATTTGGAAATTGAAATCAGAAATAACTATGGCAACCTAAAAGAAGTCATGGATAAAATTGTGGAAGAGCCGATTGACGCGGAAGCGGCTTTGGAAAAAATTAATTCGCTGAAGCGGCAAATTGATCAAATTGGCGGCATTGATCCGGAAATTGAAAAAGAATATTTTGAAACTAAAGAGCGCTTTGATTACCTTGAAAATCAAACTCATGATTTAAATGAAGCCGTTGGATCCCTGGAAAAAATAATTAAAGAGCTTGATGCCATAATCAAGGAAAGGTTTGATAAAGAATTTAAAAATATTTCCCTTAAGTTTGAAGAGTATTTTAAAATTTTATTTAACGGCGGCTCGGCCAAAATCGTTAAAGTTTTAACTGAAGAATTGCCTGAAAACAAAAAAGAGGAAAAAAATGAAACTGACATAATTAAACCGGCGGCTGAAGACCAGGCGCTGGAAGATAAATTCGCGGCTAACTTAAAACGGATAAAATACTTGCAAAAATATAATGCCACCGGCTTGGCCGGCATTGAAATTTTAGCTACGCCCCCGGGTAAAAAAATAAAAGCCATCACCATGCTCTCCGGCGGCGAAAGAGCTTTAACCGCTATTGGGCTAATTTGCGCTATTATTAGCTGTAATCCTTCGCCGTTCGTGGTTTTAGACGAAGTTGACGCTTCGCTAGACGAAGCCAATTCCGAGCGCCTGGCAAAAATTTTAGACGATCTATCGCATAAAACTCAATTTATTGTCATTACTCATAACCGCGCCTCCATGCGCCGCGCCAATATTCTTTACGGCGTTACCATGGAAGAAAGCGGCGTTTCCAAACTCTTAAGCATCAAATTGGATGAAGCCGCCAAGGTGGTAAGAAGTTAGTCTTTTATTATCGCCATGACATTATAATTTATGTCTTCAAAAATTATCTCCGCCGCCGTAGTCGGGCTGGATGCCGAGCTGGTTCAGGTTGAAGCTGATATCTCCAATAACCCTCTAGGCGCTTTTATTATTGTCGGCCTGCCTGATGCCGCGGTTTCGGAATCAAGGGAACGGGTCAGAAGCGCGGTAAAAAATTCCGGACTTTATTTTCCCAAAAGAAAAGTCACGGTTAATCTGGCGCCGGCTGATTTAAGAAAGCAAGGCCCAAGCTACGACCTGCCGATCGCCATCAGTATTTTAGCCGCGACTAAAAAAATAAACTGCGAAGATTTTTCCCGCTTTTTATTCGTCGGCGAACTGGCTCTAAACGGCGAACTTAGGCCGGTTAACGGCGTTCTGCCTATTGCCATCAAAGCTAAAAATAAAGGCTTAACCGCCATCTTCGTGCCGGCGGCCAATGCTTGCGAAGCTAAACTGGTTAATGACCTTGAAGTCATACCGGTTAATAATTTAGTTGAACTGGTCGCTCACCTGGAAAACCGCCAAATCATAGCCGGCGCGCCTTACACGGAATTTAATTTCACCAACGCCACTGTTGAATTTGACATGGCCTATATTAAAGGCCAAGAGCATGTTAAGCGAGCCATGGAAATCGCGGCCGCCGGCGCCCATAATGTTTTAATGAGCGGCCCGCCAGGATCAGGTAAAACTTTGATTGCCCGCACTATGCCGTCAATTTTACCTAATTTATCTTTAAAAGAAGCTTTGGAAATAACCAAAATTTACAGCGTGGCCGGAGAATTGCCGGCCGAGACGCCATTAATGACTTCGCGTCCCTTTAGGTCGCCCCATCATACAGCCTCTGGCGTGTCTTTAGTCGGCGGCGGCACCTGGCCAAAGCCCGGAGAAATTTCTTTGGCCCATCGCGGTGTTTTATTTTTGGATGAATTCGCTGAATTCACACGCCAGGTTCTGGAAAACTTAAGACAGCCTTTAGAGGACGGCGTAATTCATATCAGCCGAGCCGCCAGCAATTTAAGCTTTCCAGCCAAATTCATTTTAGTGGCCGCCTCCAACCCCTGCCCTTGCGGCTACTTGGGCGATCGGGAAAAAAATTGCGTTTGTTCTTCAACGCAAATTATGAATTACAAGAAAAAAATCTCCGGCCCGATTTTAGATCGGATTGACCTGCATATTGAAGTGCCGAGAATAAAATTTGATAAACTGGCCGCGACCGCGAATAGTGAAAAATCAGAAGAAATAAAAAAACGGGTGGAAAGCGCCAGAAGCAGGCAAACCGAACGTTTCATCGGCACTAATTTTATAACCAACTCGGAAATGTCGCCTGAAGCCATTAAACGTTTCTGCCGCGTTGACAATATCTCAACTAATTTACTGCATCAAGCCGTGGATCAAATGCATCTATCGGCCAGAGGCTATTTTCGCATCCTTAAACTGGCTCGCACTATCGCTGACTTGGCCGGCGAAGAAGCTATTTTAACGCCTCATATCGCCGAAGCCCTACAGTATCGGCCGAGGATAGAATAAGACACCGATTTTTATTACCTTTTAATTTATGTTATAATATTATCAGGTAATAACCTAACAATTTTTAATTTCCAATTTTTAAACATTAAAAATTTAGTCATTATTTAAAAATTATTTATCCCCGGATGGGGGCAAAATTAAAAATTCAAAAATTAATTATCTATGAAAAACCGCATAATAATCTTATCACTACTCTTTATTATCATTCTGACCTCCGGCTTCGGCTGCAAGCTGGTTGACAAAAAAACCCAAGACGCCATGAAGCCGATTACGCTTACTTATTGGCGAGTTTATGACGGCGAAGACGCTTTTGAAGAAATTTTAGCCGCCTATAAAGCGCTGCACCCTTTTATTACCATAAATTACCGTAAATTGCGATATAGTGAATATGAAAGCGAACTGATAAACGCCTTGGCCGAGGATCGCGGACCGGATATTTTTTCCATCCATAATACTTGGACAAAAAAATACGCGAGCAAAATAACGCCTATGCCCGCGACTATTACCATGGCTTATCCGATAACCAAAGGCACCATTAAAAAAGAAGTCATCCCTGAATTAAGAACTGCTAAAAGCCTGAGCTTGAATGACATAAAAAATAATTTCGTTGATGCGGTTTATCAAGACGTGATTATCCCGACTTTTAATGAAAAAACCAAGCAATATGAGGATAAAGTCTACGGCCTGCCCTTATCGGTTGACACTCTAGCCATGTATTATAACAAAGATCTGTTTAACAACGCCGGCATCGCCCAGCCGCCGGCTTACTGGAATGCTGAATTCCAACAAGACGTAAAAAAAATGACCAAGCAAAACGACAAAGGCGAAATTATCCAATCAGGCGCGGCTCTTGGCGGCACTACCAACATTGAACGTTATAGCGATATTTTGTCGGCTTTAATGATGCAAAACGGCTCGGTCATGATGGACGACAACGGCCAAGTTTTATTTAATAGGATCCCGGCGGCTTTCCAAGATCAAAAATATAATCCCGGCCTGGAAGCCTTGCGCTTTTATTCTGATTTCGCCAACCCGGCCAAAGAAGTTTATGCCTGGAATAAAGATCTGGAAATTTCTTCAAATATGTTCGCTCAAGGGAAATTAGGCGTTATGTTCGGCTACGCCTATCATTTACCGGTTATCAAAGCGCAAGCGCCCAAGCTTAATTTCGGCATAACGAAAATGCCGCAGATTGAAGGCAACACGCCGATTAATTTCGCCAATTATTGGCTGGAAACCGTTTCCAACAAAAGCAAATATGCCAATGAGGCTTGGGATTTTATCCAATTTGAAACTAAAGCCGATCAAGCTAAAACTTATTTAGCAAAATCCAAAAGGCCGACGGCTCTGCGTTCTTTGGTTAACGAACAAATTGATGATCTAGACATTGGCGTTTTCGCCAGCCAGGTTTTAACGGCTAAAAGCTGGTACCATGGCGCGGATTCAAACGCTATGGAAAAAATATTCGCCGAAATGATTGATAGCGCGATTTTAGCCCAAGATAAAATGGAAAGCGTCATTAATTTAGCGGCGCAAAAAGTCCAGCAGACGGTTAATTTAAACCAGTAATAAAATAAATCAAATGAAAAACATTATAAAATTTTCAATCATACTTTTTCTCTTGATTAATGTTTTTGCTATTGGTATTTTGACGGTAAAGGCGGCTCCATTGCTTAATGACCCCACAGAAAACAGCGATATGGCATTAAATGCTAAAAGCGCCTGCATGACTACCGGCACATGCGAATTAAATGATTTTACCAGGATAGCTATTAATGCCACTAAAATTATTCTCGGCATTGTCGGCTCCTTAGCCTTATTGGCTTTCGTGGCCGGCGGCTTAATGATGATGCTGTCGGCCGGCAATCCGGAATGGGTAACACGCGGCAAGCAAACTTTAATCGGCGCGGTTGTCGGCTTGGTTATTGTTTTTACCAGCTACATGATAATCCAATTAGTCTTTACTTCTTTAGGCATTAGCGGCAATTGGGCAACCTCAACTTGGTTTAATAAATAATCAATGAATTTATTTAAATCCAATAAAATTTATTTAGACTCCGAGACGGTTTCCGAGCAACTTAGGAGCAGAAGGCAAGAGAAAAAACTAAAGCTTTCTCAAATCGCCAAAAAACTAAACATCAACGAAAAATACTTAATAGCTTTGGAAAAAGGCGAATACGAAAAACTGCCCCATGGAGTCTACGGAAAAAACTTTTTGCGCGAATACGCGCTTTTTTTAGGTTTGGACTATAAAAAACTGGCCGCTGATTTTGAAGCCGAAATTAATGTCTTGGAGCCTAAAAGAAATAAAGAAATATTTTCCAAACAAGTTGTAAAAAAACGCTACCTTTTAGCCATGCCGAAAATTTTAAAAAATGTCATAATTTTTTTAATTATCTGCGTCTGTTTTATATATCTAGGCTATCGCGTCAATAAAATAATTTCGCCGCCACTACTGATTATAAACAGCCCGGCCGCCAACTTAACTACCAGCCAGACTTCTTTGGAAGTAAGCGGGCATACTGAAGCCGAAGCCAGCTTGATAATTAACGGCCAAACCGTTTTAACCGATAAAAACGGCGATTTTTCCCAGACTATCAGCCTTAAAAACGGCATAAATATCATAACCATAACCGCCAATAAAAAGCATAGCCGCGGCAATACGGTCGTTAGACAAATTTTAGTTAAAGAATAAAGGTTATATTGTTTAATTGCCAATAATTTTAAAATAGTCTATTATATAAATAACAAGGGGGTTGTTATACCCTTTTTTAATTTATTAAATTATATAATATGGACACTAAAATAAAGGCTAATAAAGAGAGAAGCGAATCCGACGAAAAAATGCAGGCGGCTCAATCGGCCATAGAACAAATTAAGGAAAAATACGGCGAAGGCGCGATTATGAGGTTCGGCGATGCTAAGAAATCAGACGTTGACGCCGTGCCGACCGGCTGCTTATCCTTAGATATCGCTTTAGGCATAAACGGCGTGCCGCGCGGCCGCATTATAGAAATTTTCGGCCCGGAAGCCAGCGGTAAAACCACCTTGGCCCAGCATATTATCAGCGAGGTGCAAAAAATGGGAGGTATTGCCGCTTTTATTGACGCCGAACATGCTTTAGATCCTGAATACGCGGAAAAAATAGGCATTAACGTCAAAGAAATGCTGATCAGCCAGCCTGACACCGGCGAGCAAGCCTTGGAAATATTGGAAACTTTGGTCCGTTCCAACGCGGTTGATGTGGTGGTGGTTGACTCGGTAGCCGCGCTGGTGCCGCAAAAAGAAATTGAAGGCGACATGGGAGATTCTCATATGGGGCTCCAGGCGCGGCTCATGAGCCAAGCCTTAAGAAAGCTAACCGGCACTATTGCCAAAACTAAAACCGTGGTTATTTTCATAAATCAGATTAGGATGAAAATCGGTGTCTTCTTCGGCAACCCGGAAACCACTACCGGCGGCACAGCCTTGAAATTTTATGCTTCGGTCAGAATTGAAGTGAGAAGAGCAGCCCAAATTAAACAAGGCGACAAAATTATCGGCAACCGCGTTAAAGCCAAAGTGGTTAAGAATAAAGTGGCAGCGCCGTTTCGGGCTTGCGAGTTTGATATTATGTATAATGAAGGCATTTCTATCTCCGGCGATTTATTAGATACCGGTGTAGCTAATGGCGTGGTCAGCAAATCCGGCAACTCCTATAGCTTCGGCGATATAAAATTGGGCGTAGGCCGGGAAAACGCCAAAAGATTTCTGCGCGCCGATAAAAAATTAATGAAAGAAATCAGAAAAAGGATTCTCTCGGAAGTGGAAGCAAAGGAAGTTGAAGCCTAATCTCGGTTTGTCATTGCGAGGAGTACGTACTCGTGCGACGAAGCAATCTCACATACTATTTATTAAAATCATAGATTATCACTGCAATAAAAATTTATTCTATTTAAATTGTTCGTGAGATTGCTTCGCTAACGCTCGCAATGACAATTTAAAAAAAACAGAGGCAATTTAGCCTCTGTTTTTTATTTATGCAAATTTATTTTTTATCTACGCCCGGCTGACATATTCACCCGTATCGGTATTGACGATTACTATATCGCCTTCGTTAATAAACATGGGCACATTTAATTGCGTTCCGGTTTCCAGCTCAACCGCCTTGGTAACATTGCCGGCCGAGTTGCCTTTAACTCCAGGGGGGGCGCTAACAACTTTTAAAGCGATTTTAATCGGCAATTTTAAGGCTACCGGATTGCCTTGAAAATATAAAACATCTATATCCGTGCCTTCTTTTAAAAATTTCAACATATCGCCGATCTGCTCTAAAGGCAAGCTAAATTGCTCATAGCTTTCATTATTCATAAAACTGGCCTCGCTGTCAGTCTTATATAAATAATTGGCTTTCTGGGTATCGGTTTCGGCTTCTTCGGCTTTATCAGAACCCTGGAAAGTTTGCTCCAAAATATTGCCGTTAATTAAATTTTTTAATTTGGTTTTTAGAACCGCTCCGCCGCGCCCCATTTTATGATGGTCGGCTTTAATCACCGCGTAAGGTTCGCCGGCAATTTTTAACAAAGCGCCAATTTTAATTTCGCTTAAACTTAACATATTATATTTGCTTATGAAGATTATTTATTGGTGAACGGCAAAATAGCCATCACTCGAGCGCGCTTAATTGAAGCCGCCAGCTTGCGCTGATGTTTCGCGCAGGTGCCGGTTCTTTTCTTGGGTAAAATCTTGCCGTAAGAATTTATAAACCGGCGCAGTAAATTAGCGTCTTTGTAATCAATGTCTTTTAAGTTCTCAACGCAAAAATGGCATCGTTTTTCTTTTTTAATTGTTTCTTCCATAGTAATATGAATTGTTATTGCGAGGAGCCGTAATAGGCGACGAAGCAATCCCACGAAGTAAAAATTATAATTTAAACTTCTCATACGTGAGATTGCTTCGCTCACTCCGTTCGCTCGCAATGACTAAGTATTTAAAATGGTATATTTTCAACTCTGATTTCTTCTTCGCTCACGCCGCCATCGCCCATACCGACCGCTTCTTCAACGTCAATCACCGGTTCGCTTGGCATCGGCGGCTCTTCCGGGCGGCTAAATGACCCGCCTGTACCGGCGCCGGCGCGATCTAACATGATCATATTTTCAGCGATAATTTCCGTGCGATAGCGCTTGACTCCGTCCTGGCCGACCCAGTCGCGAGTCTGCATCCTGCCTTCAATATAAATTTTTGACCCCTTCTTTAAGTATTGGCCGCAAATTTCCGCTAACCGCCTCCAAGCGACAATGTTATGGAATTCAGCTTTGTCTCTTTTCTGGCCTGATTGGTCGGTCCAAACGTAATTGGTCGCGACCGAGAATGAAGCTACTGTCTGCCCGGTTGGCGTAGTCCTTATTTCCGGGTCTCGAGTCAAATTGCCAATGATCATGGCTTTGTTCAAATTCATAAATTTGAGTTTATTTATAAATTAAATTTTATAATAATTATAGCAAATCGTTGGTTTCTAAAATTTTATCTAGCTTTTCGTCCAAATCTTTTAAATCAACTTTTTCTTTATCGGCTTCTTTGGCTTTTTCTTTTTTCTCTTCTTCTTTTTCCGCTTTGTCGTTGCGAGCCGCGATTTTCTCGGCGATTTTTTTGTCTTCGGCTATCTGCTCGGCGGTTTTTACGATTTTGGTAACGATTTGATGCCTTAAAACTTCATTCATCATGCGCAAAGCGCGATCAAGATTGATTAAATTTTCTCCCGGCATATCAAACTCGGCTAAATCATAATAGCCGTAACGAAAGCCTTTTATCGGATAAGCCAACCTCTTTTTGCCTAAATCTTCGGCCAAGGTTATTTTACCCTGATTGCTTACAATCAAAGAATTTACTTTTTCCACGATTGGTTTTACCTCATCTTCGCTGAACTTATTGGAGATTAAGTAAAGCAATTCGTAATGGGGAATTTCGCTGGATTTTGTTCTGGACATAATTTTAATTGGTTAATTTTTGCCTTATTAACAAAAATCCCAAGATATTCTCGCGGCTTGAATTGCCAATCATGGGATTACTTGAGAATACCTTTAGTCTGGCTTTGCGCCAGGCTATTTAACAGCACTAGCAGTTAAATATGGGAAAGGTTAAATTAAATTGTATTCATACATTACCACAGCCAAAAATAAATTGCAAGAGCCATATTCTTATGCTAAGGTTTAATTAAATTACCTTCGTCATTCCCGCGAAAGCGGGAATCCAGAAAAAATCATCAGCAAAATCAATTTACTAAAAATATGCGTTATTTCTTCATTCTGGGCACCAACCCGACTTTATCCTTAGCCGAACTAACGGCCGTTTTTAATCATGGCCAATTTTCTTTAATTCAAAAAAATATCGCGATTTTAGAAACTAACGAAGAAATAAAGGCTAATATTATTAAAAAAATCGGCGGCACCGTTAAATTCGGCCTAATTCATGGCGAGCCAGCTTCAATTGCTGTTAAAGACATTTTAAAATCAGCTACCAGCTTCGCCAAACCGGAAAAAAGTGATTCAAAATTTAATTTTGGCATTTCTTATTATGGTAAAAGTAAAATTAACTTAAAAGTTTTAGGCATGGAATTTAAAAAATTACTTAAAGAGTCAGGCATAAATAGCCGCTGGGTTATAAGCCGGGAACCGACTTTATCAAGCGTAGTGGTGGAGCAGAACAAATTAGTTACGGACAAAGGCGTGGAAATCGTTATTATTGAATTTAATAAAAAATTACTTTTAGGAAAAACCCTGGCCGTCCAGCCGTTTAAAGAATTGTCATTTAGAGATTACGGCCGGCCGGCGCGCGACGATTATTCCGGCATGTTGCCGCCCAAGCTGGCGCAGATTATGATAAATTTAGCTGGCGCGGATTTAGGCGCGGCTATTTTAGATCCATTTTGCGGTTCTGGCACGATTATTACCGAAGCGGCTTTAATGGGCTATAAAAAAATAACCGGTTCTGATATATCCGACAGGGCTCTCGGAGACACAAAAAATAATCTCGCCTGGGTTCAATCTAATTTTAAACTTGAAGCTTTAAATTTTAAGCTTTTTCATTCTGACGCCGCGCAAATTTCAAAACACATTGCGCCGAATTCAATAGATTTTATTATTACCGAACCGTATTTAGGCCCGCAAAGAGGCAATACGCCGATTAATAAAATAAAAACTGAACTGGAAAAATTATATTCCGAAAGTTTAAGAGAATTTAAAAAAATTTTAAAACCCGGTGGTAAAATCGTGATGATTTGGCCCGTGTTTCAGGGAAAACTTTCAACTTTTATCTACCCTAACATAGATGGTTATAAAATTATTGGCTCTATACCGGCCAACCTGAAAAAAAATATTTTTCTAAAAATAACCAACCGCGACAGTATTATCTACGGCCGCGACGGGCAAAAGGTTTGGCGGGAGATAGTTATATTGGAAAAATAATCCCGCTTGTCATTCCCGCACAGGCGGGAATCCAGAAAAAAACCCAAAACCTTATTTGATTTTTATTGTAAAATTAAATAAAATATAATTAAGTTCATATATAACTAGTTATCGGAAATAAAATTTATTAGCTTTCTAATTTTTAACAATATAACAATGAAACCACTACAAATCTTAAGACCCCAAAAATTTGATTTTTTATTAATTCCGCTTCTTTTTGTAAGCTCATTATTTTTATCAGCATGTTACTTATTTATAATTCCAAAAATAAACGGCTACCCTTCTGATTTCAACGAAAGCATTCAAGCCGTTTTTGGAGGCACTGCTTTTGTTATAATGAGCATTTATCCGCTAATAATATTTTTGGCATTAACGTTCTTTTTAATCAAATTTTCGATATTAATAAAAAATCAATTTATCAAAGCAACAAGTTTAATACTTGTTTTAAGTGTCATTTATTATTATATTATTCAAATTTTCGTTTAAATAAGCCCGCTAATAAATTTTACATCCGATAACACCGAATATACGGCTCCGATAAAATTCCTTTTTACATTACATTAATGAGTTGAATTTTATCTCCGCCTAAATTCTAATTTTTTTCTGCGTTGGCGTGTCCGCACAATTATAACACAGAAAAAAATTAGAACTTCGTATATTCGGATACGTTGAGCAAAACCGCTCCGCCCTCGCTAACGCTCGGTGCTCGCGGTTTTGCTCAACGCGCGCGTTAGGCGACATATTTTTGAAAAATTTGTTTTTTTAAATGTTTTTGGTGGGCTTTAAGAAACAAGGAATTTGATTTTTTTAATTTTTAAAGAGGGGGGTATAAGGTGTTTTCTCCGCTATCGCTCCGAAAACGATTTTAATATTTTTGAAAACAAGATACAATTACACTATAAAAGACAAATTACCATGCAGGAATTAACTATTACAAATAAGGCAAAAAATATCATAGACATTGAAAAAGCGTCGTCTTTTTTAGGTATTTCAACTGCGACCGTAAGAAATTGGGTTAAATGCGGTCATCTAAAAACATATAACAATGAAAGACGATATTCTTTTAGTTTATCCGATATTGAAAATATCAAATCTAACATAGTAAATGGTGATTTTGACAAATTAAATGGAAGGGCAAATAAATCTAAAGCAGAGAGGACTTTTATTCCAGATGAATATTTAAAAGATGGGATTAGTATTGATGACATAAATAAAATTTTAGACTTTGTTTCAAAAAATAATATTAATACTTCACTTTCTTTATTATTATTAAGTCTTAACTTACTTCAAAAAGAAAAAATATTTTCAAATATTACAATTCAAAATTTAATCACACAAAATTTATCTTCCACCAACAAACAAATCTCAGAAGAAATCAAAGCATGGTTATCAGATATTGGTGTTGATAATGTTAAAGATGAATATTCCTTTTTGTTAAATTGTTCTATCCCCAGACAACGTGATACTTTGGGATTTTTTTATCAATCACTATTACTTGAGGGGGAAAAATCACAAGGAGGCTCTTATTATACGCCAGAAACAATCGTTAATGAAATAATTAAGGATTATGTAAAAACAGATTCTAAAGTTTTAGACCCTTGTTGTGGAACAGGTCAATTTTTATTAGCATTTGCTGATACAGTTGAAAATCCAAAAAATATTTACGGAGTTGATATAGACGAAATAGCTGTGAGAATCGCAAGATTAAATATCTTGATGAAATATAAAGATCAAAACTTCGCACCAAATATTGTTTGTAAAAATACACTTTTTGAAATTGGAAGTTATGATTTATTTAGTTTGAATGACGAGAATATTAGAGATTTTGATGTAATTGCGACAAATCCACCTTGGGGTGTTCATTTTTCAAAATTAGATACAGAAAAATTAAAAACAACCTATCCTGAAATAACATCTTTAGAATCTTTCTCTTATTTCTTAAAAAAGAGTATTGATTTGCTAAAAGACGGAGGATTTATTTCATTTATCTTGCCTGAATCAATTTTGAATGTAAAAACACACAAAGATATACGAGAAATTATTTTGAAAAATACTCATATAAAAAAAGTCTCTTGTTTGAATCGTGTGTTTAAAAATGTATTTACTCCAGTTATCAGACTTGATTTAGAAAAAAACAGAATAGAAAACACACAGATTGAAATTTTTAAAGAAAATGAAAAATATTTCATTGAACAATCTAAGTGGAAAAATAATATTGACTTTGTTTTTGACATACATGCAAATGGCTTTGATACAAGCATAATTGATAAAATTTTTGATATTCAGCACACAACATTATCAAATCAAGCAGATTGGGCACTTGGTATTGTTACTGGCAATAACAAAGCATATATAACGAGCGAAAAAAAAGAAGGACTTGAAGAAATATATAAAGGAAAAGAAGTTGATAAATTTATTTTAAGTAATCCGTCAAATTACATACAATTTACTCCCGAAAAATTTCAACAAGTTGCTCCTATCGAAAAATATAGAGCTAAAGAAAAATTAATTTATCGCTTCATTTCAAAGTATTTGATATTTGCATATGATGACAAGCAAAAATTAACTTTAAATAGTGCAAATATTGTAATTCCCAAAATCCCAAACTATCCAATTAAGGTTATCGTTGCTTTATTAAACTCATCTCCTTATCAGTTTATTTTTCAAAAAAAGTTTTCGAGTATAAAAGTTTTGAGAAATCATATTGAACAAATGCCTTTACCTTTATGGAATAAAGAAATTTTTGAAATAATTATGAAATTAGTAGATGATATAATAGCCAAAAAAGACAAATATGAAGAATTGGATAATTATATAATGGATCAATTTAGTCTTACAGAAAAAGAAAAAAAACATATTAAAAATTTTAACATTAAATAATCCTATGGAAATTCTAAAGAAAAAACTCGAAAAGATGATAGACTCTCTTTCAAAACAAGAGGGCGACGGACTTAAAACAAGGCTCGAAAATTTAATTTCGGTGTATCCATTTAATGAATATGAATACATAATTTCAACTTTGTTAGGTCTAGATAAAATCACTTTAGACGATTATCTAGAAATTAGAGATGAGTATATTGCTAGAAATATGTATCTCTACATATTTGAAATTTCTGCACCACGTGGGTTTGGAGAACAATGGGCACAGGGACACCTAAAAGAGCTTGCTCCTGAACTTATTAAGCCAACAAAGAAACTTGAAGAAAATTATTCTGGAGAATACGACTTTTTATATCCGCTAACGAATGGAGAAATGATTAAAATAGAAGTTAAAGCCTCAAGAGCTGTCGATTTTAACAGTCAAGAAGCACTTTATGTTAAAGCGTTAGCATGGGAATCAGGACTACCATTTGATATGAATTTTCAACAAGTAAAGCCTAAATGTTGCGATGTTTTTGTTTGGGTTGGAGTTTGGCGAGACACGATTAAATATTGGGTACTTGCTTCAAAAGAAGTTGAGCAAAATAAATACTATTCAAAAGGACAGCACAGAGGCAACACCGGAGAAGGGCAGCTACATGTTAAACAAGATAATATTGATGAATTTGTAAAATACGAATCTAAATCTAATGAATTGGCAAATAAAATTATTGAGGCTTATAAAAAACAACGTAGTAAATAATAAGGAGTTTTGAAAAATGGAATTCACCCCTAACCCCTCTTTCATTTTTTCAAAACAAAAAAAACAAAATTAAAATTCTTTTTTAGAGCAATCCCGATTGCTATCGGGATTAAAGTAAAACATGCACATCACATAACACGGCATATCTGGTTACGGCTTTTATACAAAAGCCTCCACCCATATTTGCCTCCGCTACGCTACGGCAAACATCAGATATGCCGATACGTTGAGCAAAACCGCTCCGCCCTCGCTAACGCTCGGTGCTCGCGGTTTTGCTCAACGCGCGCGGGCAGGCCCTCGTTGGACTCGCCGCTCGCCCGCCCTACGGGCAAGGCGGAGCGGCATCGCCCAACTCGGGATATGCGAAACGCCTTGCGGCCAGAGTACTGGCCTCCAGGCGCATCGCATATCCCGCGCGCGTTATATGCCATGTCAGCCTTAAACTTATGATTAAAATTCGAAAATTTAAAAAGGGAGACGAGCGAAAACTTTCTTATTTAAGCAGAAAATGTATCGTTTTAATTAACAGTAAAGATATAACTAAAAAGCAAACTGTGATCCTCTACAAGCATTTTACACCTGGTCAGTTTATTAAGGATTCTAAACGATTCAATATCTATGTTGCTGAATTAAATGGAAAAGTTGTTGGTACTGCTACTTTAGATTTAACACTGAACGATAATTGGGGTCGTGCTGTGTTTGTTAATCCGAATTATCATGGTAAGGGCATTGGTAGAGAGCTCATGAATCGTTTAGAAAGTGACGCAAAAAAATGGGGTTTTCGCTCCGTCTCCCTTAAAGCAAGCCCCTTTGCAGTAAATTTTTATAAGAAGTTAGGATATAAAAAAATAAAGGAAATTGTTGGTGATGTAGGTTCAATGACACTAATGAAAAAACAGCTTTAGTATAAGGCTGGCACAGCATATAACAGCGCATATAAGGCTCACTCGCATGGCTCGTTCACGCAAAAAATGCTACACTCGTTTTC
Source organism: Patescibacteria group bacterium (assembly GCA_028703305.1). Lineage (GTDB taxonomy): Bacteria > Patescibacteriota > Patescibacteriia > Patescibacteriales > GWC2-42-12 > JACPHD01. The sequence goes on along the minus strand of JAQVNC010000001.1, from coordinate 71,818 downwards.
GGTGGTAGTGCTCCGCACAAATTGTACCACCTCAACTCGTTTCGCATTTCTTCTTATATGCGCCGACGTTGAGCAAAACCGCTCCGCCGCGAAAACGATTTAATTAATTATTAAAAATATTTATGCCATATCTAAAATTTATATCCGACAAAAACCTAATTTCTGCCGTTGGAAAAGTGGTCAGAATAATCAAAACGACCGAACGTGAGGCCAGTAGTAATCTCCATAAAAATGTTATTGATCCTTTTTCAGCCTTGTTTCATGGGGTCACCCATGCGATAACATATAAAGAATGGATAAAACAAGAAAAGGCCAGACAATCACAAAAAACAATGCAAAATGCCATTGGTGATTTTCATCAAGAAGTATTGGGTGCAATCCCTGGCTGGAAAAATCTCGGCGTTGGTGGAGGTTTGGATGTTGCAAATGATAAAATGAAAATTATCGCGGAAGTAAAAAATAAATTCAATACAACAAAAGGAAATCATAAGGTTGAAATATATGATGCTATAAAATCAAAACTTAAATCAGAAAAATTTCATCGCTTTACTGGATATTATGTAGAAATAATACCTCAAGCAAAAAACATATACGACAAACCTTTTACCCCATCAGACAATAAGACTCAAAAAAGAAGACCGAGCGCAAAAAATATCAGAATAATTGATGGCATAAGCTTTTATGCTCTTGCAACCGGACGAAAATATGCCCTGCAGGAACTATTTGAAGCACTATCTCATATTTTAGTAGACAAATACAAGTTTAAATTAAGCAAAGAAGAAGCTAAGAAATATTTTGAATTATTTAAATTAGCTTTTCTCACTAAATAACCATTGCCTAGGCAAAGGTTATTTGATATAATTATGATAGATTATTAATCTATCATTTTTTATGAAAAAAAATCAATTCATAACCGCTGGAGAGGCGGCTCGTCAATTAGGTATTTCAATTGATACTATCAGGAGGTGGGATAAAAAAGGATTAATTAAATCTTTTAGAGATGGAAAAAACGATCGTATATTTAGTTTAGAAGAAATAAAGAGAATACAAAATAAAACTCATGGGGATAAAAAAAGCAAATTTAAAATTTTAAAGAATAATCGAATGTCCAACTACACAGCAATCGAGTTATTTGCTGGCGCAGGGGGCACTGCTTTAGGGATGGAAAACGCGGGAATTGAACATGTGTTATTAAACGAGTATGACAAACACGCCTGTGAAACACTTCGAATCAACAAGCCAAATTGGAATGTTGTGGAAAAAGATATAAGAGAGCTTAAATTTTTTAAAGGGCAGGCTGATATTGTTCAAGGAGGTTTCCCTTGCCAGACTTTTTCGCAAGCTGGTCGAAAAATGGGGTTTGAAGATATACGGGGTACATTATTTTTTGAGTTCGCGAGATGTGTTAAGGAAGTTAGGCCTAAAATTGCAATTGGAGAAAATGTCAAAGGATTACTAAACCATAACGATGGCAGAACGATTAAAACGATGGTGTCTGTTTTAGAAGAAATTGGATACCGAGTTAAATATAAAATTCTACGATCACAATATTTGGATGTTCCGCAAAAAAGAGAACGTCTTATAATTATTGGCGTTAGAAAAGATTTAAATATTCCAATTTCATTTCCAAGGGAAAAAGATTATATCGTTCCCCTGCGTGAAGCATTCAACAGATGCCCAAAATCTGAAGGCCAAGAATATCCCGAAAAAAAGAAAAAAATATTAGAACTAATTCCTCCTGGCGGGTACTGGAGAGATCTTCCGGAAAATCTTCAAAAAGAATACATGGGAGCAAGTTATTTTATGGGTGGCGGCAAAACTGGCATGGCGAGACGATTGTCATGGGACGAACCATCTTTAACCTTAACTTGCAGTCCGGCTCAAAAACAAACTGAACGTTGCCATCCAGATGAAACGCGCCCTTTGTCTGTGCGCGAATACGCGCGAATTCAAACATTTCCAGATAGTTGGAAATTTTCAGGATCCGTTTCGCAACAATATAAACAAATAGGAAATGCTGTACCTGCAAACCTCGGATATCACATCGGCGACATGATAATTAAAATGCTTAACGGTGAAATTGAAGAAGAAAAAGAGGAAACGCCTGTGTGCATTCAGCAACAATTGTTTGCTTTTGCCGCATAGTCATGTAATAATAAGCCTTGTCTCCGGAGCATTTATACCCTAATTCTTTTACACTTTGTACTAAATAAAATATCTACTCTTAATTATGCCCGTAAAAATAACCTACTTCGTGCATGGCACGACGATTGATAATGAGAATGACCTGGCGACCGGTTGGCAACCGGGCTGGGAATATGAAATTTTAGATTAAATAATCTGGGCAAATTTTATAAAAAAAGAAGCATCTTAATTGATGCTTTTTAAAAAGAGAAAAAGGGGCGGTCCGTGGCATGCATTAGTCAAGCGGAGCAGTCGTTGGCAACTCCGCCGCACAGCAGACCAACCCCTAAAGCGGGAAATCAAACTTTTGCGAAAACCCCGTCCGTTGCGGTAGGAGGAGGTGGCCTCGGCCAGCGGACTGGTTTTAAAGGCTTAAGCAAAAATTTCATCATTAGCCCCGGCAGGCCAATGAATCCCGCGTATTAAAAAAGAGCAACTGTGATGTAGCCCTTTAATATAGCAATTTTATAAACTTTGTCAATTATTTATTAAAAAATTGCAAACGTCTCCGTCTTGTATTATATATTCTTTGCCCTCGGTTTTAATCCAACCCAGCTCGCGCGCTTTAGCCTCGGATCCGGCTTCAATGAATTTCTGCCAGTTAATAATTTCAGCGCGGATAAAGCCTTTGGTAAAATCCGTATGGATGACGCCGGCCGCTTGCGGCGCTTTAGAGCTTTGTTTAACTGTCCAAGCCCGAGTTTCGTCAGCTCCGGTAGTTAAAAAAGTAATTAGACCTAAAACATTATATGAAGCTTTAATTAATTTATCCAAACCGCTTTGGTCTAAGCCTAATTCTTTAATATATTCTATCTGCTCATCTTCCGACAGGCTGGCAATTTCTTCTTCCAGCTTGGCGTTAATTTTAATAACCTCGCTGCCCCAATCTAATTTTTCAGTGGCGTTATCCTCGGAGTTTAGGACGTAAATTATCGGCTTAACCGTTAACAATCCCAAATTTTTTATTTCTTTTCTTTCATCATCTGTTAACTCAAGCTCGCGCGCAGCCTTGCCGGCCTCAAGCTGTATTTTTAATTTTTCCAAAAGCGCTTTTAAGGCAATCATCTCTTTATTGCCGCTTTTAGCTTCTCGTGCGACTTTATCCAATCTTTTTTCAACCGTGGCCAAGTCGGCAAAAATTAATTCAAGGTTTATGGTTTCCTTATCGCCCTCCGGATCAATTTTACCGTTAACATGAATAATATTATCGTCCTTAAATTCGCGCACCACTTCTAAAATAGCGTCGCACTCTCTAATATGGGACAAAAACTGGTTGCCCAGCCCTTCGCCTTGGGACGCGCCCTTAACCAGGCCGGCGATATCAACAAATTCAATATAGGCCGGTATGATTTTTTTAGGCTTGGAAATAGTCGCCAATTTTTCCAGCCTTTCGTCCGGAACTTTAACCACGCCCACATTCGGATCAATGGTGCAGAACGGATAATTGGAGGCTTCAACTTTTTTCTTGGTTAAAGCGTTAAATAAAGTTGATTTGCCGACATTAGGCAAACCGACAATTCCGATTGATAAAGACATAATTTTTTATTTTGTCATTGCGGCCTACGAGCCGCAATCCATTACCTTAATAAACTACCTTGAATCTATTTGTCATTCCCGCGCTTGTCCGCCTCTGGCGGGAAAGCGGGAATCCATTACCTTGCTAAACTATCTTGAATTTAGCAGAGATTTAATAATTTTACAAATAATTCCGGAATTGACTAACTTCTCTTTTTTTGTTAGTATAATTTTAGTCTCGCCAGAGACTTTTTGTTTATCATTGGGACGGTAGCTCAGTTGGTTAGAGCGCTGCCCTGTCACGGCAGAGGTCGCGGGTCCGAGTCCCGTCCGTCCCGCAAAAATAAAACAATCCAAGAACCGGATTGTTTTATTTATTATAAAAAAACCCATCCGAAAAAGATGGGTTGGTTATATCTCGCGAACTTCCCTTTATAGCTTGAATGGGAAGAACAGAAGAATAATATCAATGATAAACAAAATTATGATCGCCAGCTCCAGAACGCTGTCGGTACGAAAATGCTGCAGCCCCAAAATAAACTGGCATGACTCCTTAATAACCTTAAGCTTTTGTCCAACCGCCCGAGAGCGGTTGTCCAAATCAAATACCTCGTTTAATTGCCGATAAATGCGCTGCATCTCCGCAGACTCCCAGGCAATATCCGGCTCGTCCAAAAGGTGCAAACTATGCACTAACTCCAAGTTAATACTTAATACCGAGCCGAACTTTTTAGTGAACTTGCCTGAACTCCAATATAGCCTGCCTTTATTAGCCAATAAGCTTATCGGCCCTTCTAAATGATCCATCTTGTCTTCAATCATATCCTCATAATACTCCAAGGCAACTGACCGGGACAAAACAATTGCCACCAGCTTCACTACGTCCCGGGTTAACTCCTTAACCAAAAGCTGTTCAGTTGTGGCTTGCTCCTGGCCATTTTCACCAATATAAAGAGCGAAGCTGTCGGTGAACTCCTTGCGGTTAAGACTGAATGAAAGCTCCTTTAGCTCTTTCAGCCAAACTCTAGCCTCCTCAATGGAAAAATTAAAAAAAACTACCGAGCCATAATCAAATACGGCCATATAGCGCTCTTCAGCAAACCCCAAAATCAAAGGATTTCTCCCTAATACACTTCCTCGCCCATCAATTTGGGAACGCAAAAGCACAAGATTAAAACTGCCGGCAACATCAAACGCTTCTACAACCACTTCTCTATTCTCCTTCATAAATCTCCTTCACGCCTATTGGGCAAAAATATATATTTTAATGAACACTCTCCGCTTTTTTATTTATTATTTCTCTGCCTTACGGCTTCAAACAAAATTATGGCTGTACTGACCGAAACGTTTAATGAATCTATTATCCCCCTCATTTTTATTTTAATTTTTTCATTAGCCGATGCCAGCCATTCATCGCTTAAACCCTTGTCTTCCGCGCCCATTACTATAGCACAGCCGCCATTATAATCAACTTCAATATATTCTTTCTTCGTGTCCGGCGTAGTGGCTAAAATTTTTATTTTTTTGCTTTTGCAAAAATTAATTGTTTCGTCAATTGAATTTAAAACTACCGGCACAGTAAAAACCGTGCCTTGGCTGGCGCGGATTACGTTCGGATTATAAATATCGGTTTTAGGATCATTAATTATAACGGCGTCCGCTCCGGCCGCGTCGGCCGTGCGCAAAATCGCGCCTAAATTTCCCGGTTTTTCCACCGCTTCCAAAATAATTATTAACGGCTTGGGGCTTAATTCTATGTTTTCTAATTTTATTTCCCTAAACTTTGCTACCGCCAAAAAACCGTCAGGATTTTCCCGATAAGATATTTTAGCAAAAACTTTTTTTGAGACTTCAATTAATTTTTCTTCATCAAATTCCAATTCTTGCTTAATATAATCTCGGCAATAAAACAAATTAACAATTTCCACTCCGCCCTTTAGCGCCAAATTTATTTCACGCCAACCCTCAATTAAAAACAAGCCTTGTCGCTTTCTTTCCCGGCCGGCTTCGCGCAACTTTATTAAATTTTTAATCAATGGATTATGCTGGCTTTCAATGTTTCTTAACATATAGAACAAATGCTTGGGCTGAATTTGTAAAATTTTCGTGCGAGGACTGTTTGAGGCCGCCAGCAGGCGGCCGAGTTCCGCAGTAGAAAATTTTATAAATTTAGGCCAAGCTTAATGTAGTTTTAATTAAATTTTTTTTTCTTTTTTTCCAGAAGAAAAATAATATAAGAATAACCTATAGTGCCGAACAATAAAGCCGCTATCATAAACACAAAAACCGGCAATTTCCAGCTCAATGGCAAAATAGTCTCCGCCATCATCAATAGGCCGGCCAAGACAAATATTTTACCACCAAAACGATGGGTTTTATTCCAAATTTCTTCGCTAGACAGCGTCCAGGGCGTGCGAATGCCCATAAACCAATTCATTTTTATCTTAGCCATGTAGTTGCCGATGATGATGAATAACAAACCAATCAGAAACGGTATAATTACGCCAACGGGCAAATTATAGCCTAAACCGTTTAGTCCGACAATAAAATATACAATAACCAAAAGTCCCAAAATTATGGCCTTAAAAATATGATATACCTTGCTAAACTGCTCGTATCGCTCTTTTTTGGGATCCAGATAAGGGAATACCAAAAAAAGCAAATACATGCCAATAATCATTGACGGCAAAGCAACCGCTTGCGCTTTGCCCGACCCATAAGCGTCAACCTGGCCGGCGAAATTCCAATGGGTAGCGATGCGTTCAGGCAGATTATTATAAAAAAACACCGAAGCGGCCGCGGTTAAAATTATTAAAAGCAAGGGAATAAATTCGGTTTTAATTGTTGGCTTGATTGGATTAGCCATAGATTTTTCATCAAGTAAGAATTTAATGGCCGTAGGGCTTTGCCCGCTATTAAATTCTTACTTGATACATTATATTTTTGGAAAATATTATTTATCCTCTTGAGGGAAAACCTTTTCTAAAAAGGTTTTTAAAGTTTTTTAAAAAATTTAATTAATTTTTCCGCGATTTCCTCAAAAACGCTTAAATTTAAAGAATAAATAATTTCTTGGCCACGGCGCCGGCTAGTTACTAAATCCGCCTGCTTTAAAACATTTAAGTGGTGCGACAGCGAGGGCAGAGTCATATCAAAATTTTTGCCAAGCTCTCCGGCCGCCAGGTCTTTTTTCTTTAAAATTTCTAAAATTTTGCGCCTGGTCGGATCGGATAAAGCTTGCAGGGTGATATTTAAAGTCATATAAAAATATTTAGATATTTAGACAACTATCTAAATTATACCATACCTGTTATTTTTGTCAAGCCGGGCAGGCGCTAATTAAAGGCAACACCCCTCTCCAGTTAAACTGGGAGGGGTGTAGAAGGGGCCCGTTCCGGGAACAAATTCATCTATTATATTTAACTTAATCAACAACTGTCTGATTATAATAACTTATCTTTTTGTCCGCCGCTTGTCAAATCCTCTTTTTCTTTATCGGTTTTTTCTTCAGCTTCATTTTGCGCTCGGCGCTCTTTAACCAGCTCGCGATTAACCCATAACAGCCAAGCCACCACGCCGACCAAAAAGAGAATAAACAAGACCAGGCTTAATTTTAATTTCCCTTGGTTTGATTTGCCTTCATTGATCATGCCTTGCCCGGCGCTAGTTTTTTCCGCTTTATCGCCTCTAATTAAACTTTTTATTTCATCCAAACCGGCCTGATCCTGCCGGATTAATTTATTAATAGCCTTATCCGCCTCCGTTTTAATCTCTGTTAGTTCATCTGATTTTTTTTCAACCTCGCCGGAGCTCTTAGAAATAATCGGCGTTTCGGAATTTACTTTAACTGTCGCTTCCGGTTCTTTGATGCTGGCAACCGTATCACTTTTTTCTTCAACGGCTGATTGGGCGATAGCGGAATTCTTAACTGAAAAATAAACCGGATTTGACCAACTGCTTTGTTTGCCGCGCTTATCTACAGCCACGGCGTGAACTAAATGGCTGCCTCGCTCCAATAGCTTAACCGGCTTGTAAGCAAAATTGGCAATGCCGCTCGGATGATTTTTAACCTCAAATTCTCCGTTTAGCTTTTTATCAATATAAACTTTAATTTTAGAATCATTTTTCGCCAAACCGACGATAAAAGGCCGGTTTGAAGAAGTGTCTTTATTAACTACCGGCTTGAAAATAGTCGGCGCCGGCATGGGCAGTTCAATATTAAAACGTAAAACCGCCGATTTTTTGCTGGCTCCGCCGGTTTTATTCTCGGCCATAGCATAAACTTCGTGCCAGCCGCGGCTTAAATTTAAAAATGGCGTATAAGAAAAATTGGCCGTGCCGCTTTCATGGTTTAAAATTTCCGTCTTGCCGTTATAAACCCCGTCAATAAAAATTTTAACTAAGCTGCCGCTTTTAGTTAAGCCGATAATCAGCGGCTTTACTTTAGCGGTAATGGTTGTTTGGTTAGGCGCGATTAATGTCGGCGCCGGTGATGGCTTAATCTCGACTTTAACTTCAGCGGACGGCGCCGGTGAAATTAAAATAGGCGCTGTTTCTTCGGCCAAGGCATAATTTGAAAAAATTACGGAAAAAAATAAAACGAGGCTAACAATTAACAAACTTTTTAATGCTTTCATGGTGTTGAAAATTTATTATTATAGCCCCCTTGCTTAAAATACTAAAAAATATTTTTCTATTATAGGGCTAAAGGGATTAAATCAGCTAAGCCGACTTGTCCTTCTAGCCCTAATAAGAAAATTTTTAAAAATTACCGCTCGCGTACTTAAACAAAAATATTAGCGGTGACTTCAGTTTAACTGCCTGAGCTAAAGAGCGTCAAGTGCACCAAGAGTTGATAAAATGTTATTAAAGGCTGATAAATTGTTAATAAACAAGTGCACAAACTGAAAGCATTTTGCAAAAAACCATTAAAATAATTTAGACTACGTCTTTATAATGCTTTATCTTGGCTGTTTTTTTAATATGATCAATATCCACAGTAATTAAGTCTGCCCTGACCTCCTCGGCATATAAATTTTTATTGCCAATATACATTTCCATGCCCCGCCTAAATCTTTCAAGCTTAGTAAACTGAAAAGCATTTTCCGCCGGCCCATAAAACTGGCTGATTCTGGTTTTTACTTCCACAAAAACGATTTGGCCGTCTCGCGAAGCTATAATATCAAGCTCTTGATAGCTTAATTTAACATTAGCGTCAATAATTTTATAGCCATGTTTAATTAAATAATTTTTGGCTAAGGTTTCACCAAATTCTCCAATTCTTTGATTATGAGTCATATAACAAAAAAGGGCCGATGAACAGCCCTAAATTTAAATTATCATTTTCAATCTATGGAATATATTTTTTGAACTCCTTTTCTTTTTCCATTTGCGCCTTTTTCTCCGGTATTTTTATGGCAAGCCTGCAAATAAAGACCAGCCAAACCAACATGCCTATAGCCCAAAACAGAAACCAAAACCGGGCGGATAAAAACGGCACCATTTCATAATTAAAAAACGTTAGCACTAAGCCGATAATGGCATTGGTAATAAAAAAAGTGTATAAACCGCTCCAAAAAGAAAAATATAAACTTTTAAGCCATCTTTTTTTAATAACCCCGCTGGCAATGGACAAAATAATCAATAAAAAAATAAAGCCCAAAACCATTTTAAGAGAAAGGTCGGTAAATGCGCCAGGCCTGGCGCTAAACCAAAAATTCCAAGTTAAAAAATTTCCCATAATGAATAAATTAATTTTTATGACTTTACGTAAATCAGCCCGTAATGATAAGGCCCGGCTTCAAATTCATCCTCCGGCCTTAGCCCGAGTTTTTTAGCCGCGTTATCAACCAATGCTTTTTTTACTCTTTCTTCCGCCGGCGGGCCGAACGGCGCGGCAACGTTTTTCCATTCAACAATAACCAACCTGCCATTTTTTTTCAACAACCTGATTGATTCTCTTAAAATTTCAGCTCGCTTATGAGATTGATACAAAGTATTGATTAACAAGCCAACGTCCAAGCTGCCGGCTTCAATTTTAGTAGCGCCGAATATTTCCAGATTACTCCAAATTGTTTTAATGTTAGCCAAATTTTCAACACGAGCACGTTTGCTAATCGTTTCCAAGGAAGTTCTTAAAATATCAACCGCGTACATAGTTCCTTTTTTGCCGATTAACTTAGCCGCGGGAAAAACAAAATGACCGGAAGAACCGCAGCCTAAATCGGCGACTTTCATTTTTTCTTCAATTTGAGCTTTGCTAAAAAGCAAATTAACATCAATTAACGTGTTGCCTCCTGTTGATACTGGCATATAAAAAATTATTATTTCCTGATTATATCTTTCATTATAAAATAATTTTTGTTTTTAAACAAGCTTTAAAATACTATCCGTTATTTAACCTTATTAAAACTTAAACGGTGAATCGCGCACGGGCCGTATTGCCTTAATTTTTCCAGATGAAATTTAGTGCCATAGCCTTTATGCCGGCTAAAACCGTAGTCCGGATATAATTTATCCATTTCTCGCATTATTCTGTCTCTGGTCACTTTGGCGATAATTGAAGCCGCGGCGACAGTAAAAAGCCTTTCATCGCCTTTAATATAAGCTTGCTGCGGAGTTGAATAATTAGGTAAGTTGGCTGACCCGTCAATTATAATAAAATCCGGCTTGATTTTTACAGAGCTAATCGCCTTCTTCATGGCCAAAAACGTGGCTTGCAATATATTAATTCTGTCTATGGTTTTATGGTCGCATATACCTACGCCAACTTCAAGAAAATTTTTTCTAATTAACTCAAATAAATCCTCTCTGGTTTTTTCGCTTAATTTTTTTGAGTCATTAACTTTGATTAAGTCGTTATTTATGCTAATATTAGCATTAAAAATAACGCAGGCGGCCACTACCGGCCCGGCTAAAGGCCCGCGCCCAGCCTCATCTAAAGCGCCTATTATCTTATAGCCTTGAGAAAATAATTTTTTCTCTTCTGTTAAATCTAGCATATAATGCAATAAGATTGGGCTAAATCTTGTAAAATTTTCGTGCGAGGACTGTTTGAGCCCCGACGCTAAGTTGGGGCGAGTTCCGCAGTAGAAAATTTTATAAATTTAGCCCAATCTTCATCTGCAATTTCTATCTTAACTTTGTTTGCTTGTCTGCAAGTATTGATAAGCCGACAACGCGGCTACCGCGCCTTGGCCGCAGCCTATAACAATCTGCTTAAATTCGCTTTGAGTAACATCGCCGGCCGCGAAAACTCCATCACAGCTGGTTTTACCACTTAAGTCCACAACAACCTGCCCTAAACTATCTCTTTCCACTAATCCTTCCAACACCTCTGTTTTGGGTTGATGGCCAATTTCAACAAACAGCCCATCCACAGCTAATTCTCTTGATTCTTGGCTAATATTAGAAATTATTTTCAATTTTTCCAATTTTTCACTGCCAATTATCTGGCAAATTTCACTGCTTAAAATTATCTCCACATTACTTTTATCTTTAACTGCTGAAACCAAGCTTTCAAAAGCTTTTAGTTGCGGCTTGCGATAAATCAAATAAACCTTGTTGGCAATTTTAGACATAACTTCAGCCGCGTCCAAGGCCGCGTTGCCGCCCCCAGCCACAGCCACAGTTTTACCCTTGAACAATGGTCCATCACAATTGGCGCAGTAGCTTATTCCCCTGCCGGTTAACTCATTTTCTTTGTCCAAATTAAGCTGTCTGGGCGCCAGCCCCATGGCAATAATTATTGTTTTAGCCGTATAACTGGCCTTATTGCCTTCAATTAAAAAGCTATTATCACTATTTTTGCTGATCTTTTTTACTTCATCAGCTTTAATCTCAACCCCAAGATCTTTCACCTGTCGGCTCATTTTAGTTATCAAATCAAAGCCTTTAATAAACTCTATGCCAGGATAATTTTTTATATCAGAAGCCCAGATAACCTGGCCGCCTATATTTTTAGAGATTACCAATGTTTTCATCATTCTTCTGGCGGCATATATAGCTGCCGACATCCCTGTCGGACCGGCGCCAATGATTATTGTATCAAACATATATTTAAAAATTAACAAATTATTAATATTTACCCCCAACTTATCCACTTAATTAAATTTAGCTAATATTAGCTATCTCATTAAACTTAAGTCCACAAATTTGTGGACTTATCCCCGTTAGCTATAAAAAACTTAAGTCCACAAATTTGTGGACTTAAAATTATATACTATTTATTTTTGGCGATTAGTTGTTTCAATTCTTCCTTGTCGCAATAATTTGTTTTTTTATCTACTGCTTTGCCATTTTTAAAAACTATAAAAGTCGGGACACCCATAATACCATATTGAATAGCGATCTCCGGGCTTTCATCTATATCAAGTTTTCCAATTTTAATATCTTTATCTTTATTCTCCGCAATTAGCTCATCTATTAGTGGTGACATCATTTGGCATGGGCCGCACCATGGAGCGAAAAAATCAACCAATACTAGGCCGGCAAAGCCTTCAACCTCTGTCTTAAAATTATCTTTATTAAATATCATATATTTAAGTAGAGTTTTTGATAGAACGAAAAATCGTTCAATGTTAGTGGACCATAAGGGACTTGAACCCTTGACCTCTTCCATGCCATGGAAGCGCTCTACCAGCTGAGCTAATGGCCCATAATATTAAATTATAATTACATATTTACTTTAATATTAGCAAAATAATTTTATAAAACTACTAATATTAGCCAAAATATCTATATTTATGCTAATTTTAGCTAAAATTTCAAACAATGTGCCCTCGAGAGGAATCGAACCTCTATCTAGGGCTTAGGAGTCCCTTGTTCTATCCATTGAACTACGAGGGCGGTAAGTAATCGGGACTATTTAACCCTATAGACAGCTTTCTCCTAAGCTTTAAAGCTGCCCCCAGGACTTATTATAATATATCACTAAAAAAATAACACCAGCTATCGGCGTTCTATTTTACTCTTATCATAATAACTTAAATATTTTATTTTGACAAACCGGCCAGACTTGCCTAGAATTAGTATAGTTAATTTAATAAAACCGGTCTATTTAATAACTTATAATTTACATACACTTTATGTTCAACAAACAAGACCAAGGAGAAGTTTTTAATGATTTTGAAACCGTTATCGGACCGTCAGTAAAGGTTAAGGGTGATTTTAACGGCCAAGGCAATATTATCGTGGAAGGCATGGTTGACGGCAGTTTAAAAACCAATGGCAATTTGGAAGTGGGCAAGACTGCCAAAATAACCGCCAATGTAGAAGCTAAAGAAGCAAAAATCGGCGGCCAGGTTGCCGGCAATGTAAAAATCAAAGGCTTTCTTGAAATTACGGCAACAGCCAAAATCTCCGGCGATATTGAAACCTCCGGCTTATCAATTGAACGCGGCGCTGTTTTTAACGGCAACTGCCTTATGGCAACCGGACTTGAAGAAATAAAAAAAATAAACAATAAAGAAAAATAAACTCAAGTAATTTGGTATAATTTTTTTACCATGAACATTTTTATTTATGATTCTTTCTTGAATCAAAAAAAATACGATCGTTTGCTGGCGCGCATTGAGACCAGAATCACCGATTTAGGATTAAACGGCAAAATCTCCAGGCTTAGTCCAACCAGAAATATTCCGGAGACCATTGACAATGAGCTTAGAAGGGGGGCAAAAACCATTATCGCGGTCGGCAACAATAAAACCATCAATCAAATTGTGAACTCTTTGGCCGGCAGCCAAGTCCCTTTAGGTATTATCCCGATCGGCGAAGACAATAATGATATCGCCGCCAGCTTAGGCATTAAATCAATTGAAGAGGCTTGTGATATTTTATCAGCCAGACTGCTAACCAAGCTTGATTTGGGCTTAGCCAATCAAACGTATTTTTTATCTAACATTAGCATTGATAATCAAGGCACTGTGATTGACATGAATAAAAATTATACTATTGAAACCGCGGAAAAGGGCTTAATTTATATTTTTAATTTAATCGGTGAACAAATCAAGCTGCCGCCCAAAGTAAAATTTATGCCCGACGACGGGCTTTTAGAATTAGTCATTAATACCAGCGGCAATAAAAAATTTTTTGCCAAGCAAAACCATCATTTATCAATTTTTAAAATTAAAAAAATTATAATTCATAATTTAAAGCATCAATTGCTTTTAGACGGTTCCATTCCGTTAAGCGCGCCGGCCGAAATTACGGTTATTAAAAAACATTTAAACGTGATCATAGGGAAAAATAGAAAATTTTAAAATAAACATAAAAACAACTTCTAAAATAGGGGTTGTTTTTATATAGCAAACTTTTTTAAACTGATAGGCATTCGTGACGCTTCGCTAGGACTTACTTTTTATGACTAAAAAGTAAGCAAAAAGTCTCGGGGGGTTTCCGATTGGCTATCACGTAGATTTATCTAATCTCTGTAAGCCTTGGCGCCAACTCCAACCCCCGAACCCCCGGGTGATTTTTAATTGTATTTTAAAGGCGAGCCTAGAAAATTTAGTGGAATTTTTAGGCGAAAGCGAGATTAGATAATTTATATGTTTGAGCCGTCTAGGCGAGTTATAAATTATCCCGAGCGTAGCCTAAAAATTCCCTAAATTTTCTCCAGCTCGCGATTTTTGCACCGCTTTATTAAAAAAGCGGTCCCGAGCGGAGCGGAAAATAAACTGTTTTATATAAAAAATAGCCCCTTACTACAAGGAGCTATTTTTTATATCTTAAATTTTTTATATTTTCTCTTTCTGCTTAAACAGATACAGCTGTTGCAGGGCGGTTAAAAGAGTGGTAATCAGCCAATAAAGCGCTAGGCCGCCCGGGAAAGACAGGCCGATAAAAACGGTTAAGGCCGGCATGATATAAAGCATCTGCTTATTCATAATTGCCATCATATCTTCATCTTTAGCCCCGTTGCCGCGAACTTCCGGCCGCTTGGTAATCATCATTTTCGCCTGCCAAAATTGGGCCAAACCGGCTAAAACAGCCAAAATTATATTAGACTTTGCCAAATCAATAAAGCCTAAAGACATGGTATTAATAAATTCCGGCCGATAAATAAAAGAGTAGACCAGATTAAGCGATTGGCCGCTCAGCCCGGCTCTAAAAACCATAAAAACCGCCCATAAAAAGGGCAATTGGATTAATAAGGGCAAACAAGAAGAAAATGGATTAACTTTTTCTTCTTTGTATAGTTGCATCATGGCCCGGCCTTGCTCTTCTTTATTATCCGCGAATTTTTTCTTGATTTCATCTATTTTCGGCTGTAATTCCTGCAAAGATTTTTGCGATTTTATAGATTGCTTGGATAATGGCAGTAAAATCAATTTAATAATCACGGTCATAATTATTATGGCTAGACCGATATCATGCCCGGGGACAATATTATATAAAAAAACCAGAAGATTAAGTATAGGCTGATAAAAAATAACATTAAAAATTTGCGACATAGTTTGTATTGATTTATTTTAGAGGATCAAAGCCTCCGGAATTAAAAGGGTTGCATCTAAGAACCCGCCAAACAGCCTTAAGGCCGCCTCTTATAAATCCGTATTTTTCCACCGCCTGGATAGCATAGCTGGAACAGGTCGGATGAAAGCGACAAAAACCGTTTGGATATAAAAACTTTAAAATTCCATGGTCAAAGGAAAGCGTTTTTTGATAAATTTTTAAAATTTTTACCGCGATATAGCGCGGATAAAATTTAAACATGTTATTTTCCCGCCTTAAACATTTTTAAGGCAAATAATATTTTTTCCAATTCGCTTTTTATAAATTTAAATTCATGCCCCAAAGCAATGGGGGAGACGATAACGGCTAAATCAAAGCCTTGAATAAGTTTTTTATCCAATTTATTAAGAGCCGCCCTGAATTGCCTTTTTAATTTATTTCTTTCAACTGCTTTTTTGCTAACTTTAGTGCTAATTATAATACCATAACGATTATTTTTTAACTCATTAGCCAAAGCCTTTACACGAAAAATTTTAGTATAAGAAGATTTTCCCTGCTTTAATATTTTTTTAAAATCTTTTTCTTTAACTAAGCGAAGCTGTCTGGCTAGCATAATAATTTAAAAAACGAGCAGTTAAAATAAATAATTTTAACTAGCCCAAAATAATAAGCCCGGTTGTTTACTTTGCTAATCTTTTTCTGCCTTTAGCTTTCCTTCTTTTAATAACATTGCGGCCATTTTTGGTCAGCATTCTTTTTCTAAAGCCGTGCTTTCTCTTGGCCCGTTTTTTGTTCGGCTGATAAGTCCTTTTTGGCATAAAATACAAATTATTTCATCAAACAATCCCGCTCTCGCCATAATTAAGGCTAAACGCTATTTGACAAAATAAATATAATTAATAAAAATTTAAAATAAATATTAAATAACTGTTTTATCTAAAATAAAACATAACATTTAAACTTATTAAAGTCAAACCGGGACTGATTTTTTTGAATAAAACGGCCGGCGATCATTTTCCACCGCTTATTCACACTTTGTGAACATTATAGTCTATTTTACATTTATAGTTAAGCTGATATAATGGCTATTGAAATAAACTTCTTGATTATATATTATTATTTTGCGCCATTTTTGATAATTTTAATTTATAACTCCCTCATGCTATGAACAATGAACAACTTTGGCAAGCTATTTTGGGCGAGATTGAACTTAGCTTGTCCAGAGCTAACTTCACCACTTGGTTTAAAAACACTTTTATTTCTTCTTTTGAAAACAGCCGGGTGATAATTTGCGTGCCCAATACTTTTACTAAAGCTTGGCTGGAAAAAAAATACCACAAAGAAATCGCCAATGCCTTTAAAAACGTTGGTTCCGGGGAAATTAAAGAAATTCTTTATAAAGTTGAAGCTAAAAAAGAGCCGGCGCCGGATAATTTTATAAAAAAGCTTAAAATCGAGAATATTGCTGAAAATAAGCCAAAAATTGTTAATCGTTTTGGCCTTAATAACCGCTATATCTTTGACAGTTTTATCGTGGGCAAGAACAATGAGCTGGCGCACGCGGCCTGCCAGGCCGTAGCCGCTAACCCCGGCCATGCTTATAATCCACTTTTTATTTACGGCGGCGTGGGGCTAGGGAAAACCCACCTTTTGCAAGCTATCGGCCACGAACTTTCCAAAAAAAGCGATAAAATTCTCTATGTTTCTTCGGAAAAATTCACCAATGACTATGTTCAGGCGGTCAGAAACGGCCAAGCTAAAAGTTTTAAAGACATTTATCGCAATGTTGATTTATTGCTAATTGATGATATCCAATTTATGGGCGGCAAAGACGGCACACAAGAAGAATTTTTCCATACTTTCAATGAATTGCATCAAACCAACAAACAAATAGTAATTTCCTCCGACCGGCCGCCCAAAGCCATACCGGCTCTGGAAAAAAGGCTATTATCGCGCTTTGAGTGGGGGATGATCGCTGACGTTAGCTCGCCGGATCTAGAAACCAGAATCGCTATCCTTGAAACCAAGTGCCGGGAAAAAAATTATAAGCTTGATAGGGAAATTTTAGCCTATATTGCCAACAACATCACCAACAACATCCGCGAATTAGAGGGCGCTTTAAACCGTTTAATCGCTTATTATGAGTTTAATAACTCCTTGCCTTCCATAGATTCAACCAAAAGCATTTTAGCCGGCATAATTTCCAATTTTCAATCAAAATCAACCACGGCTAAAACTATTATTGAGGCGGCCGCCAAATTTTTTGACATAAACATCAAAGATCTGGTCGGGCAAAGCCGTAAAAAAGAATTGGTCGTGCCCAGACAAATCGCCATGTATTTAATGCGCAAAGAAATTAACGCCTCCTACCCATCCATCGGCCAAGAACTGGGCGGCCGCGACCACACCACAGCCATGCACGCGTATAACAAAATAGAACGGGAGTGCCAAGAAGATGAAAAAATAAAACAACACGTAGACTCTATTAAACAGGTGATTTACAGCAGTTAATGGTTTGGTGAAAAGCTATGGCTTGCTTGTTAATAGTTTGTTTATAAATTTGTTAAGAGATTTTATTGTCCCCAGCCGGCCTGTTTTTTAAACACCTCCATCAACACTCAACCCACCCTTTCTTAGTTAATAAAATATTAAATATTAGCCAAAAATTAACTTAAATCCAACTTATCAACCTGCTTATTGTTATTATTAGTTATTATATTATAAATACTTATTAATTAATAAGCCTTTAACCAAAACCTCTTATGACAAATCAAACTCCCGGCGGGTTAAAAATATTCAGTTTGCAAGAAAATCTAAAACAAGGCCTGGCGTTGGTTGGCCATGTTTCCGGTAAAAACGTAAACCTACCTATATTAAATAATGTTTTAATAAGGGCTGAAGAGGGAAAAATAAGATTGATCGCCACTAACCTGGAAATAGGCGTAATTAGCACGGTTAGGGGGAAAATTGAGAGAGAGGGTTTTTATACGGTTAGTTCAAAAATAATTTCCGACTGTATAAATCTTTTGCCAAATAAAAAAATCGGCTTAGAGCAAACAGAAAATGATTTATTGGTTGATTGTGAAAACTATCAAGCTAAAGTCAAAGGCCAATCAGCTGAAGAATTTCCTTTAATACCGGAGGTGGACCGGAAAAATTATTTTTATGCCGAGGCTGAAGAAGTAAAAAGGGCGATTTCGCAGGTAATTTTTGCCACAGCCGTAAGTGAAACCAGGTTGGAATTATCCGGCGTGCTGTTTTCTTTTTCGGGCGGCATTTTAACTATTGCCGCGACCGACAGTTATCGCTTGGCCGAGAAAAAAATTAAAATTAAATCAAACAGCGAGGAAGAAAAAAAAATTATTGTGCCGGCTAAAACCTTACAGGAGCTTTTAAGAATTTTATCGGTTAATTTGGATGATGAGGTGGAAGAAAAAAATTCCGAAATAAGATTTTATATTTCAGAAAACCAAATTTTATTTACTTACGGCTCAACCGAATTGGTGTCGCGCTTAATTGAGGGGCAATATCCGGATTATCAGCAAATTATTCCCAGCAACAGTAAAACTAAAATTTCTATTGACCGGCAAGAATTAATTCGCGCCGTAAAAATGGCTTCTTTGTTTTCTAAGGCCGGCATTAATGATGTTAATTTGGATTTTCCGGCCGGTAAAAATCAAGTGGTGATTTCTTCTGTTTCCGGGCAAACCGGAGAAAATATAACCAATTTAGAGGCTAAAGTGTCGGGAGATGATAATAGTATAGTAGTTAATTACCGCTATCTCTTGGAGGGTTTAAACAATATTGAAAAAGAAACGATTAAAATTGAAGTTATAGATTCCAATACGCCTTGTATTATTAAGCCGGACCTAACTGCGCAGGCAGGACAAGATGATAGTTATTTGTATATTATTATGCCGATAAAGCAGTAAAATAAAAAACGCCCCGCCAAAATTTGGCGGGGCGTTTTTTTGTGTAAAAAATATTTATTGGGCGGCGGCCGGCGTGGTAGTGGCCGTTTGAGACATATTATTAATAGTGATAGACACTTCTTCGCTTAAGGCGGTTTGACCCTGCCAGCCGTGCGCCTCGGCGTAAAGCTTATATGAACCGGGAGTTAAAGCGTTGGTTATCTGGGCTTCGGCAATTTCATTTATAACTTGGCTTTGAATAATTTTTTGCGCGTTGCCGCTTGCATCTTTTAAGTAAAAAATAACGCCGGCAACTTGGTCTTGGTTTGTAACCTCGGCTTTTAAAGACAGTGGGAAATCGTATTTAATAATATTGGCTCCTTCAGCCGGCTGAATTAGGGTCACGTTAATCTTAGAAGTTCTTGGCCGGCTATTATTCACTAAATTAAACCTTATTTTTTGTTCAGCGCAATTATCTATATCATCGCAGACGCGCGCGGTTAATTCATGGGAGCCATTGATTAGGGCGCTAATGGATTTATTAAGGCTAAAAGGGTAAGAGGCCGCGGCGCCGAATAAATAACCGTCAATATAATATTCGGCTCTGCTAATACCCCGAGAAGCCGAGGCGCTGATTTGCGCGTTTAATAATTGGCTGGTTATGGTTTGATTGTTTTTTGGCGAGTCAATTGAAATAACCGGATTTAATTCCGGACGGTGAATATTATCATATTCGGTCGGCGCCGGTGAGTTAATAATGCCTTGTTTTTTCGCCCATGCTAAAACGGCGTTTTCCCATAAATTAAATTGCGGGTCGCTTTTAGGGTTGGCCGGCGCCGGTCCGCGCGGATCGTCTTTATTGATGTAATATAAGATGCAGTGCGCCTGCTTGAATTGTTTTTCTATGATGGCGCTAGCCGGCGTAAACTCGTTAGCCAATAGGCCGGAAAATTTATCAATTTTAACCGTGGTCTCTGGATCAGTCACTCCGTCTAAAATCGGTTTGCCGGCCGGCTTATTTTCCGGAGCATTAAAATATTCAATTGGCGTATTGCCTAAAACCTTGTTCATATAATCATGCCAAATCGGCGCGGCTACAATTGAACCGTCGGCGCCGCGCTTCATCTCCGTGTTATCGTTATTGCCCACCCAGACGCCGGTTACGAGCGAAGGGGTGTAGCCGATGGTCCAGGCATCGCGGTAGTCGTTGGTAGTGCCTGTCTTAGCCGCGACCGGGCGTGAACCCAGAGTAAGAGAGTTATTCGCCCCAAAGATGTAAGCACGGGCAGAATTGTCCGATAAGATGCTGTTGGTCTGGCGGGCGATATCCGGCTCTAAAACTTTTTCATCTAGATTTTTAAACTCTTCCAGGACTTTACCATCCTTATCTTCAACTTTTAAAATAACAGCCACTGGATGCTTAACGCCTTCACGGGCAAAAGCGCTGAAAGCGTTGGTATGCTCAAGCAGTTTTACTTCGCCGCCGCCTAAAACCAAAGATAAGCCAAAACGATTTTTATCATTAAGCGTGGTATAGCCTAAGTTTTGCGCCAAGCTGATGACATTATCAATGCCGGTAAGATAAATAGCTTTAACCGCCGGAATGTTTAATGAGCCGGCCAGAGCCTGTTTAATAGTAACCGGGCCATGCTCTTTTGAATCATAGTTATGCGGTTCGTAGGGTTTGGCCGGGTCGGTAGAAAAATTCGTGACAACGTCATAAAGCACGGTTTGGGGAGTATAGCCTTTTATAAATGAAGCAGTATAGACAATCGGCTTAAAAGATGAGCCCGGCTGCCGAGACTGCAAGGCGACATTAACTTGGCCGTCAATATCGTCGTTAAAATAATCGCGCGAACCCACCATGGCCAGAACTTGGCCATTCTTGGGATCAATGGAAATCAGGGCGGCGTTAGTGGCCCCGTATTTTTTTTCATTACCTGGCGCTTTCTCGCTGATTACTTCTTCAGCGATTTTTTGTTTATATAAGTCAAGCGTGGTATAAATTTTCAGGCCGCCCTGCTCTATGGTTTTTTCGCCGTATTTATCCGCTAAAAGCTCTTTAATATACATAACAAAATGCGGCGCCATCATATTGTCAGACGGGGCTTTAAAGGTTAAGGGCGTGTTTTTAGCTTCCGCGGCCTGATCTTTGGTGATATAGCCGTATTTGGCCATTAAGTCCAAAATATATTTTTGCCGCGCCAATAAAGTGTCTTTATTGGGTCCATAAGGCGAATAGCGGCTGGGGGCCTGGGGAATGGCGGCCAAAATAGCCGATTCGGCCAAATTCAAATCGCGGGCCGATTTACCGAAATATTTTTGGCTGGCCGCTTCAACGCCGTAAGCGGTTGAACCATAAGGGATTTCATTAAAGTACATCTGCAAAATTTCATCTTTGGAAAATTTCTTTTCCAAGCGGTAGGCTAAAATAATTTCTTTAATTTTTCTGGTAAAAGTTTTTTCATTGGTTAAAACCGCGTTTTTAACAAACTGCTGGGTCAGGGTTGAGCCGCCGGCTGTTTTGCCGAAAAATATGTCTGTTATTATGGTTCTGAAAATTGCCCACAAGCTAAAGCCGCCATGCTTATAAAAATCCTTATCCTCTATGGAAATAGTGGCGTTTTTTAAATTTTCCGGCACATCTTTTAAGCTAATCATAGTGCGCTTTTGGTCGCCATGAATTTCATAAAGGATAGTTTGGCCGGTACGGTCATAAATTTTTGTGCTCTCCGGCACTTGGCGCTCAATTAAGCGGTTGGGATCAGGCAGATCATGGGTCAGCCAGAGAAAGCCGCCATAACCAAAAATAAACAAAGCCAAGAGGCCGATAAAAATGGTTTTAGGCTTAGGCCATTTTATTTTTAATGGATTTTTATTGTTGCCGCCGGAATATTTTTTAACGCCGCCCCTGGAACCGAAACCCGAGGTGTTTTTCTTGGCTTTATTTAAAAAATATTTTTTCTTGGCCTGGCGCCAATTTTGCGGTGATTTTATGTGATTTGAAGAATATGAAACAACCATAATACAAAAAATTATAACAGTTTTTCTTATAAATCGCAACTCGCATCTCGCATCTCATAACTCATAACCTGTAACTTTGGTTCCGAATTGCGAGCTATGGGTTGCTGGTTGCGAGGCTATTGGCTGAAACTAAAGTTCTATGGTAAAATATAATTAATGTTAATAACTTAAATTATCTAAACGGCACAAATACGGCGAATTGAATTCGCGCGTATTCGTGTTTTCCTGAAGGGAGGTGAAAAATGAAAAAAACATTATTCAAAAAAGCGGTGATACTGGCCATGGCGCTATTTGTTTTAACTCCGGTTTTGTCTTTTTCTTTGCCGGCTTTAGCGGCCAGCGATACTTTAAATCCTTGGGGCAGCGATACGCTAAAAGACAACATTAAGACTACCACCGGTTTGGGTGAACGCGATCCGCGCGATATCGCGGCTTCGGTTATCCGCGTTATTTTGGGTTTCTTGGGCATTATTGCCGTGGTTATAATTTTGCTGGGCGGCTTTAAATGGATGACTGCCGGAGGCAATGAAGACAAGGTTGGCGAAGCTAAAAAATTAATCATCGCCGGCATCATCGGCTTGGTAATTATCGTAGCGGCTTTTGCCATCGCGACTTTTGTTTTAAATTCGCTGATTACGGCTACTACGGAAAGTTAATTTTCTTAATACCGGTATTAAGAATAGGTGGTTTCCCGCTTTGGCGGGAGCCACTGCCCTGCGCGCTATTTAACGATAGTGAATAGAGCAGTGGAAATACTTTATTGTCATTGCGAGGAGCCCCGTACTCGGGGCGACGCGGCAATCTCTTATGGCTATAACAAAATATCATAAAATTATTCTTTCCAGCCTAATGATCGTTTTGTCATTTTTAGTAATGGCGCAGGTGGGGTTGTCGGCTTATGATCCAAAAAATCCAGTCGGAACGACTGGTCTAGATGATACCGCAAAAGTCTATGGCGGCGTAACAAAAGATAATCTAGAAATAACCATTGGAAAAATCGTGGGTGTGGGCTTATCGTTTTTAGGCGTAGTCTTTTTTATTTTAATGATTTACGGCGGTTATATATGGATGTTCTCCATGGGCAATGAGCAGACAGCCGGCAAAGCTAAAGATATTATAATCGCCGCGGTTATCGGCTTGGCAATAGTTTTAATGGCTTATGCCATAACTTCTTTTTTGGGCAACACTCTTAAGGGGCAGTAATTATGAAAAATTTTTCATTTTCAATAATTGGCTTGGTGGCGTTAAGTATTTTGTTGCTTAACGTTAATACGACTCCGGCCTCGGCTGATTTTTTTAGCGGCCTCAAGAGCTCGGCCACAGGAATGGGTTATAGCCCAACAGACAATTCGGCAACAATGCTGTATTCTAAAATAGGAGCAATTATAAGTATTTCCACTATGTTTATCGGGGTTGTTTTTTTAGGTTTAATAATATACGCCGGATTTATTTGGATGATGGCGCGAGGCAATGAGCAGGAAGTGGAAAGAGCTAAAAATATTATAATTTACGCGATTATAGGCTTGGCGGTGGTTTTAGGCGCTTATGCCATAACGCAGTTAGCGGCAACTTTATGGTTAAAATCTTAAATTTTAAAATTATAAAAAAGATAGCTATAGTTTTTGTTCTGTTAGTTTTAAGTTTAAATTTTTGCCAGGCCGCTAATTTGGAAGACGCTTTTAAAGGCGAGGGACCGCTTGATAAAGTGGCCGGAGACAAGGGGGCCGGGTATGACACGGGCATTACCGAGCCGGACGAGATGATTTCTTTAGTTATTAATACGATTTTAAGCTTTATTGGAGTAGTATTTTTAGCTCTGGCGATTTATGGCGGCTATACTTGGATGACGGCGCGCGGCAATGAAGAGTTGGTAACCAAAGCCAAAAATACTTTAACTAACGCGATTATTGGTTTAATTTTGGTTCTGGCCGCTTATGGAATTAGCTGGTATGTAGTTAAGGTTTTGGGTGACGCGACTTTAAAATAAAAGTTAAATTATTTAAATAAGTGAAAGATGTTTAAAAAATATTTTAAAATTATTTTGTTAGTTTGGCTGGTTGCTTTTATTATGCTGCCGCATTTAGTGTCTGCTGACAACGCGGCTTTAGGCAAGTTGCAAGACGTAAGCATGACAGAGGGTGGATATCAAGATGCTTCTGGAGATAAACTTTTTACAATTATAAACACAGTAATAAGCGGAGCCCTATCTATATTAGGCGTGGTTTTTTTAATCTTAATGGTCTACGCGGGTTATAACTGGATGATGGCCAGGGGCGAAGAAGAAAAAGTTACTAAAGCTAAAGAAACAATAACACGAGCGATTGTCGGTATAATAATCGTGGTAGCGGCCTATGCCATTAGTATTTTTGTTATGGATAAGTTAGCGGCCGGAACTTTAAATGGCGGTGGTAGCGCAAATACAACGGGCGCTGGGACAACGCCGGCAGCGACACAGTACCCGGATGGCGGCGGCGAAGGCGAGTAATTAAGAATATTGTTAATTTAGCACAAACAGATAATTATAAATATAAAAATTATTTTAAAATAATGAAAAATTTTTTTAAAAAATTTGTAATTTTAATTAGTTTAATAGCAATTTTAGCCTTGCCTTATATTGTTTCAGCCGCGAGCGACGCTTATGGAAATTTAGAAAAAATGGGTAAAGACCCGAGTAGCCCATATCAGCCGGTAAGTATCGGAACAAACGATTTAGCCGGTATTGTCGGCATTGGCATCCAAGCGTTTTTAAGTATCCTAGGCGTTATCTTTTTAATTTTAATTATATATGCCGGCTATGGCTGGATGATGGCAAGAGGCGAAGAGGAAAAAGTTACTAAAGCTAAAGATACGCTAACCCGGGCGGTTATCGGCCTTATTATAACTATCGGCGCTTATGCCATTAGTTATTGGATAATTGATGGTTTAACTAAAACCAGCGGAATTTTAAAATAAATATGTTAAAGAAATATTTTAAAAAAATTATATTGGCGGTATTATTATTTTCATTGGCAATAAATTTTTGTTTAGCTCAAAATGCTAGCGCCGGAGTTAATGCTGACCTAAGAACTCAACTGAATAATGCCGGCCGGCCATCATGGGGCAGCGGAGACGTAACTACTGGCGCTAATAGTTTGTCAGGTATTATGGCTACAGGTATTAAAGCTTTTTTAGGCCTTCTAGGTATTATCTTTTTAGTGCTAATTATTTACGCGGGTTTTCTTTGGATGACGGCGCAAGGGGATGAGGAAAAAGTGACTAAAGCTAAAGATACAATTACCCGCGCGGTTATCGGTCTGGTTATTATTATTCTTGCTTATTCCATAACTTATTTTGTGTTTAGCAATCTGCCGGGAAGCGCAGGCGCAGGAACGGGCGCTACTGGGACTAGCGGTGAAAATCTAACCCCACTAAAACCAAATTGATGGTAGGTGAGGGCAATACTGGAGCTAGCGGTGAAAATTTAGTTATGAACTAACCTCAATAATTTTAATAAAAAATGGGAGAAGATTATATCTTCTCCCATGTTGTTAATAGCATGATCTGCCCTTGATTTTGTATCCGCCATGATATTGTGCTTTTGTCCGATCGTCAATGTATTTAACGATATCATGGACAGTTAAGACAGAATCGCCTTCACCGGGCAGAGGGTGGTTTATGGCCGAAGGTGGATATGACCACTTTATGGCATAATTTCGCGATTCAAGTTTCATTTCTTTTATTCCGCCATTGGCCTTAACGTCAAAAGACCAGGTAGTACCTCCATAATCGCCACCTATTTGGGTTATTTTTCCAGAGACAGCACAGGCGGAATCGTTGATAATTATTGCTGGAAATCCGCCCAAAATACCATCGGCAGTAAGTACTTTTCCTCCTTTTCCGGTTTCGCTGGTTGATAAACCTTTAATTTCTGCCAAAGCGACTAGGTGTCTTTCTGCGGCTCGGGATCTTTTTAAACTTTCCGCGTTGATTGCAGTTGTATATTTTTCTTTGTTAGCTTTATTCCTTTCAACGGTGGCATCGATATCGCTGCCTATAACTCGCGGGTTGACGTCCTTTACGATTGCGCGTACGCAACCGGTGGTCGCGAGCGCTAAAGCCAACACCATTATACTAACTGCGAAAGTTCTTATTTTCATTGTTCTTTACCCCCTCAAAAGGTTTATTTTTTGTTTTTTTCAAAATTATCCTAAGCAAAGGACTATATTATAACCCGCTATTTAGGATAATTTTGAAAAATTTTTTAAGGAGCTGATTTTGTATAATACCATTAAATTTATTAATTGTCAAGATAATTGGAAATAATGTTATATAAATTAGTTTTTTATGGCTAAAATTGATTAATTATTTATAAAAAAGCTGCTCTTTTTTGAGCAGCTCCGCAATTTAATCTAAGGAACGATGGTTTCTTCACAAAACGAAGTTGATTAATAGTCAGAAAATGTAATTGTTTTTTTATGGAAGGTTAATAACCGGTGATTTATGGACTCCTGGTATGGTCGACTTCCTAATCAGGAAAGAAGGTCTAGATTCAGCAGGTGTCAACTCCTGGGGTGAATAGAAAGATCCTGGCGTTAAGGCTGGCATCGACGTTCCGTAAACATCCTGGCAGTTCAAGATAGAATTGTCGCACCAGTTAATTTTGAAAAACAATTTTCTTAGTTTGGATTGAGGGAATATCAAAGCAATCATTTTTTCCTCCCCCATACCAAAAGACAGTGTATTATCGTTGTATTCGCCGGTTGATATGTTATATATACAAACGGCTTCATGCTCTCGTCCTAACTCATCCGCCAGTTTGACTGAATGAAATTTGATTGTTTGAGATAAGCCTGCATAGTTTTCGGCCCCTATAACAGCTATAGTAAGGTTAGAAACTGTGTAAAGTTTTCTCACATAAAAAGTCAAGACGGTTCGAAAGTTGCTATTTTTTAAGGTCTCATTATATCCTCCGCCGCTATTAGTGGACCCTCCTACTGGCCCATAGTTTGTTTGTTTTGTCTTCCGTGAATTTTTTGCAGATGTGCCCATAGAGACAGTAATATGGACATAAAGCGGTTCACTAAAAAAGTTCGCTTTAGAGTAGCTGTCCATATCAAATTTGATTATCTGCCTTTTTGGTAGAGAGTGTGCTTTGGCCTCTGCGTCTCTGTTTTTTTGTTCTCTTCTTAATTTTTCTACTTTTAGGGCATTGGCCTCGGCTTCTTTTTCCTCAATTTTTTGCTTCAAGGCTTTAATTTCTGCCAAGTGTTTTTGTTCTTTCCTTTGAGCTTCTGCAGGATTTTCTTTTGGTTTTTGCTCTTCCCTCAATACTTTTTCTTCTCGTATTTTTTCTTTTCTTAACTTTTTTTCTTCTTCAATTTTCTGTTTTTCCGACAGAGCCTGTTCTCTTTCCTTTTCTTTAAGTTGCGCCTCTATTTGTGCTTTTTTTTCTTCTTCCCGTTTTGCTTCTTGCTCTTTTTCGGCCTTGACCATAGCTTCCGCTATTTCGGCGGTCATAGATTTTAAGTTTTTGCCGGTTAAAGGATCGTGGCCGGGTAAAGGAAATAATTCCCGCGTTCCATCTGGTCTCTCCGCGTACCAGACAATCGGTTCGCCCGTGACTTGATCAAAATATTTTCCTCTGGTTACGTTCGGCATATTTTGCATTTTGCCGGTTTTCTCCCAGAAGTAGAATTCTTTGACCACCTCGGGCGTGATGGCCTTGTATTTTATGCCAAATCTTGGGTCATAATCAGCTGAGTTGGAAAATCTAAAACCGTCCATGGTTTTAATGTAGTACTTAACTGATTTACCGGTTTCGCGGTCAAAGAATACATCAGCAGAACCGTAGTAGACGGCGAAGGTTCCACCAATAATCAACATCACGCCTACGGTCAGCACCAAAGCCTTCCTTTTCCCTAATAACAAAAAGGAAATAATCCAAGGTAGGCTCAGCAAAGTTAAGATGGTAAGCAAGGCCGCTATCATTCTGGAAAAAACAATGTCCAGACCAAAAGCCGAGATAGCCACGCCGAGAAATACCCCGTAAACCCAGTAAATTCCGAGTAGTTGGGAAAATACCCAAAGTAACACAGATAAGGCAGCACAGGCCAACAGAATTACCAACCCTTTCACCAATAATTTGAGCTTCATAAGTCACCTCGCGCTTTTTTTGTCAGTTTAAAGTTTTTAAGCAGTAGAAGTAAGCCGATGGCAAGGAAATTAAAGACAATTCCGGCCATAAACCATAATGTAGCGTTCCTGCCGCTTTTTTTAGCGATTAAATAACACACCACTCCAGTTAATACAGCCACAACAGCGATTCCGATATATCTGTCTATCATATTATCCTCCTCTTTCTCTCTAAAGTTTAAAGTTTATTGTTTAATTTAGTTTTTTAAGGTCCATTCAGAATATTTTATCATGCCAGTAAATTTATTAAAAGTCAAGGTTTGATTGGCGTTAATTAGGTTGACTTAAGATGTTATCTGTGATACCATTATAGTACAAGACAAGAAAATCCCTATCTAAATTTTCCTCGGAGGAAAGGATAGGGATTTTTGTATATAAAATTAGCTAAAAAATTTACATGGATGCGTTAAAAAAGAACCATAATAAAATAATTACGCTAAAACAAGCCAAAAAAGTGGTAATTTTTTTGGTATTTATTTTCTTTTTTGAGTTTTTATTGTTTCCAGCGCCGGTAATGGCTAGCCAAATGGAAGAAAATACTGATTTTAGCCAAGATCAAGGCATCATTTCCAGCCAAGATGAAGTTAACCAAGATGTGGTTGCTAATATTATGGAATTTAATGGTAAATTACCGGAAAGCGAAGGCGCTGATGTGGATTTTTCCAAGCATGTGCTTATCACCGCTTATAATTCAGAGGCTGGTCAAACTGATAATTCCCCATGTATTACCGCTAATGGCTTTAATGTTTGCGAAAATGGGGTGGAAGATACAATCGCGGCCAATTTTTTGCCTTTTGGCTCTAAAGTTAAAATACCGGGGTTATTCGGCGACAGAGTATTTGTTGTTAGAGACAGAATGAATAAGCGATTTTCTAATCGGGTTGATGTTTGGATGCTGGAAAGGCCTGACGCAATTAAATTTGGCGTAAAAACGGCTAAAATAGAGGTTTTAGAATAAAATATTGTCCATAACAGATTTTTATTAAGCGCACCCCAAAAAGGGTGTTTTATTATACTTGTTTTAAGGCATTATATTTGGTATATTTAAATAGTATTTTGTTTTTTTATGCCTTATTTTACATATATTTTAAAAAGTCAAAAAAATAATGATATTTATATTGGCAGCTGTGAAAATGTTTTGATAAGATTAAATCGACATAATACTGGTAAGGTTAAATCTACTAAGGGCTATAAACCATGGGATTTGTTGGAATCTAAGCAGTTTAATACTAGAGGCGAAGCTGTAAAGCAAGAAAGATTTTTAAAATCACATCAACAAAAAGAGATAATTAAAAGAAAGTATAAGGTCATGTAGCCAAGTGGTAAGGCGACAGTCTGCAAAACTGTTATCGAGGGTTCGATTCCCTCCATGACCTCATTTTATTAGAGAATAAGTTAAGTCTGTCTGGCTACGCCAGATCTCGCGCAGCGAGACAAAACTCTTATCGAGGGTTCGATTCCCTCCCAGACCTCATTTATTTAAGTCCACAGAAATGTGGACTTAAGTTATTATTAAATTGTGGATAACGAGTGGGGTGTGTGGATAAATACTAGACTTAAGTCTACAAGAATGTAGACTTAAGTCTAGATTTGTATAAATTAAAAATTAAAATTGGCTAAAATTAGAACATTATGTTGTTATAGCTAGATCATTGACTTATTTTCTTTTTAGTGGTATATTTATATTAGAACATTGATAATATCTGTAGAAAAGTTTTCCGAAAATAAGTTTTGGGGGAATTTTTCTTTTTTGCTAGCTTATTTTGCCAGAGTTCACATGGCATTATAAACAAAAACAAAATAAAGGTAGATTTTCATAAATAAAAAAATATAATGGAGATTTACCAAAAGCCAGCAAAAATTTGCTTTTTTAAAGTGAACGATTAAAGCTTCAAACCTTGAAGATTAGGGATTTTCTTATCTATCCACTGGATGGACAAGGAATAAGTCTTTAGGGATGGGGCTCAGTTACGGCCTATATAATAATTTTATATAAAAAAGGGGCCCGTTCTGGGCCCTTTTTTAATACAAAGGGAATTAAGGCTTGCAAAAAAGCCTTTTATGGCGTATTATTATAGTATAAATGAAATTTATTCCTGTATGGGAATAAATTTTAGTTTAAAGCTGATTATTGAGTTTTAGCTTTACGATAATAATAACAATATGGATAAAAAAGTCATAGAAAAAATTAAAAAAGATCTATTGGCCAGTAAAAAGCAATTAAGCGAAGATCTAAAAAGTTTTACTAAAAAAGACGAACATACCAAAGACGAGCACCACACTAAATTTCCCGACTATGGCGACAAAAGCGACGAGAGTGTGCAGGAGATTGATGAGTATACCACTAATCTGGCCACGGAAAAAGTCTTGGAGAGCGCTTTGCGCGATATTGATAATGCTTTGGCGCGCATTACCAAAGGAACTTATGGCATTTGCAAATATTGCAAAAAGGAAATCGGCGAAAAAAGGCTGATGGCCAGGCCGGTAGCCAATACTTGCATTGCCTGCAAAACCAAGCTGCAAAAGATGGCTTAACAATATGTCTTTATATATAAAAAAAATGACAGCAATTTATTCGGCTGCCATTTTTTTTATTGGCCTGGATCGGTTTTTAAAAGTTTTTGCCTTTACGAACCAAGTTAACGAAGTTAATTTGTTGGGCGAGATTTTAAAATTTAGTTATAAAGCCAACTATTATATCGCTTTTTCTCTGCCCTTTTACGGCTATTGGTTGAATCTAACTATCGCGTTAATTATCGCCTGCTTAATATTTTTTATGGTTAAGAAATGGCGTTATGGAGAAAGGGCGCAGGCGAGCGGTTTATTGGCCGTAATTTTAGGAGCATCCAGCAATCTGTTTGACAGGCTGCGATATGGCTATGTGATTGATTATTTGGATTTAAAGTATTTTACGGTGTTTAACTTGGCTGATGTCGCGATAACGGTTGGCGTAATTCTGTTGTTGCTAAATATTAATAAAAAACAAACCGCTTAAGCGGTTTGTTTGGTAGATTTTGGCCTAAATTTATTCCATTGTTTTTATTTTTTTTATTTCTTGTATTTTTTTCATAATTCCGGCCACAACATCAGGCTCTAAATCTCCGCATAATTTTTTAGCCGCTATTTCACCCCTACTTATTATTTTACCAACAGTAAGTCCTGCGGAAAGCAGTTCATTAGCCTTGTCTACGGCCCTGGTAAATTCCATTGTGTTTGGGTGTTCGTACGCTCTATTTATACGTTCTTCAAAATCGGCATTATCTTCAGGCGTGGCTTGGTCCTCAACATATTCCATTGCCTTAAATACATTTCTAATTGGAGCCATACATTTAAATTAATAATTAATAATTCTTGAGGCTTTATCTATTGTAATATTAACAAATTTTGCCTTCTTGGGCAAGATGGTTTTTATTTTATCGGCCCATTCTATAACAACCAACGAATCAGAACGATTAAAATATTCTTCCGCGCCGATAGCGATTAAATCATCTGTTGATTTAATCCGGTAGGCGTCAATGTGAACTAGAAATTTAATTTGATGTTTATTAACCGGGTAGACCTTCATCAGCACAAAGGTCGGGCTGGCAATATTTTTTTTAATGCCTAAGCCCAGGGTCAAGCCTTTGGTAAAAACGGTTTTACCGGCACCCAGATTACCGGTCAGACCAATGATTTGCCCGCCGGTTAATTTTTTAGAAAATTTTTTAGCGAAGTTAGAAGTTTGTTTTTCTGAAGTAGAGAAGAATTTCATGTGGACAGTGCAGGACTCGAAGCTCCTCGGTGCTTACCTCGGAGCCGAATATTCAAAACAGCGACAACCCCTGCGATGTTACTTGTAATTATTATGTGGACGATGTAGGAATTGAACCCACGGCCTCCTCGGTGTAAACGAGGCGCTCTAACCATCTGAGCTAATCGTCCGCGCCTAGTGCCGAAGACAGGATTTGAACCTGCAAGGGGTTGCCCCCACCAGCACCTCAAGCTGGCGCGTATACCAGTTCCGCCACCTCGGCCGGTTCCTTTAGGCAATGGAAACTTCCTTTAGCTTTTTATTGTAATTGCGCAAAAAATAGAGTTTAGCGCGCTTAACTTTAGCTTGCTTTTTAATTTCAATTTTAGTGATTGTAGGCAGCTTTAATGGGAAGATTTTTTCCACACCAATGCCGTCGGATACTTTTCTAACCGTAATGGTGCCGCCGGCTTCTTGGCCGTGCTTTTTAGCGATAATGATGCCTTCATAGTACTGCACTCTTTCTTTTTCCTCACCTTTGGAATTAAGCTCTTTAATTTTTTGGTAGACCCTGACGGTCATGCCGGGCTTTAAATCTTCCGGGTTGATTTTCGTCATGGTTATTTCTTTTGCTTTTGCCTTGGCCATATTTTTTATATTTAAAAATAGAACCCTTAATGTTCTATTTTAAATATGCTTAATATTTAATGATTTCACTATATTATAATAATTAACTGGTTTTGTCAATGGCCAGTTTGGCGTTTTTTTTAATAATTTCAGACACCCGACTAATAGTTTGGTTTAATCTACCCTCTTCATTTTCAACCAAATAATCATAAATATCAAGATGTTTCAGCCATTCTTTAGTGTATTCAAGCCTGTTTTTTATGAACTCTTCGGTTACATTGCCTCTTCCCCTGATTCTTTTTTCTAATATTTCTAACGGCGCATTTATAAAAATGGCGATAATTCCGGGGATTATTTTTTTTGCCGTAATAACGCCCTTGTATTCTATTTTCCAGATGCCGATTTTGCCGCTATTTTTTACTCGGCCGATCTCATCATAAGTGACCCCGTAATAGTTATCATTATATTCTTTGGCATATTCAAAAAGTTTTTTTTCTTTGATTAATTTGTTGAATTCATCGTGGCTTATAAAATAGTATTCCCGGCCAGATTTTTCTCTCGGGCGCATTTTTCTCGTAGTTGTGGTAACAATCCGTTCGATTGGCATGGTTTTTTTTAAGCCGTCAATTATGCTGTCTTCGCCGGCGCCGGACGGCCCAGAAATTATGAATATGTTACTTTTCATATTATTTGACTATTTTTAGAATATTTTTTAATTCATCGGTTAAGCCTATCTTATAATCTTGTTTAACGCCGGTCAAGTCAATAAATGACAGCCGGTCGGCGATTAAAAAAATCCGGCCTAGATTTAGTTTTTTATTTTGAATTCTGGTTTTAGCCGTACTGTAGATATTATCGCCCATGATCGGGTGGTCGTAGGCATTAAGGTGCACTCTGATTTGATGGGTTCGTCCGGTTTTAATTTTTATTTTTAATAAAGTGTAATTTATCAGCCTTTTTATAACTTTAAATTCGGTTTCCGCCGTTCGCCCGGCCTCGGCCGGCTCGCCTTTTATTGTCGCCGGCATAGCCGCCATTTTATAGCCTTCGCGCGCGCGTTTAATCGGGAAATTTATAATGGCGCTGTCTTTCATAATTTTTCCATAAACCAAGGCGGTATATTCTTTTTTAATTGTCCGGTCTTGAAATTGCCTTTTCAGATTATTAAAAGTAGCTTGGGTTTTAGCTATAACCATAAGGCCGCTGACATCTTTATCAAGGCGGTGCACGATGCCCGGCCGTTCCGGATCGTCGCCTATCTTTTTAATGTTAGGATATTTTTCTAAGAGCCAATCGGCCAAAGTATAATTAGTCTGCCCATGTACAGCCAATCCGGCCGGCTTATTAATGATTAAAAATTCATCGGTTTCATAAATAATTTTTATTTTATGGTTCGGCGCGGCCGCGAACTTTTTTTTATCAATTGATTTTTTATCCGAGGCAAGATTTTTGGCGATATTGATGGCATCGCCAGGTTTAAGCGGATAATGCGATGAAACAAGCACCTTATTTATCGTAATTAAGCCTTGTTTAATCAGTTTTTGAATTTGGCTTCGCGAAATTTTTAAGAGGCCGGAATCGGTTAAAAATTTGTCCAGCCGCCGGCCGGAATTTTCTTCGGTTATTTTTATGGTCATATGATGATGTGTTAATTTTTTAATATTTCAGCTAATTTTTGAACCATTATTTCCATAGTGAACGCCCGGCTGACGCGCTCATGGCCGTTTTTGCCCAAATAGAGGCGCAGGCGCCTGTCTTGATGCAGTTTAATGATTTGCCGCGCCAGCATTTCACTATTATCAGCTTCAATTAATGAGCCGGTATTATTTTCTATGACTAAGTCTTCCAGGCCGATATTTCTCTGCGCCAAAACCGGCAGGCCGGCGGCCATGGCTTCTAAAATATTTTCATAATCATCAAGCGACAAATTTTCTCCTGAAGCTAAATAAACATCAAAACTACCAAGCCATTTTTTTAATTGCCCTTGTTCGCCGACCAGCCAAATTAAATTATCAATTTCCATTTTTTTAGCCAGCCAGCTAAGGTTTTTCCTTTCTTCGCCTTCGCCGATAATGATGAGTTGGATATTCGGTATGACTGGCAGGCTGATTTTTATGGCCTGGAAAATAGTTTCAATTTTTTGTTTTTGGTTTAAGGCGGTGATAACGCCGACCGTAAAATATTTGCGGTGAAAATTCGCCCGGCCGGCGCTGGCCAATTTGTTAAAAATATTTTCCTGATAAGCCATGAATTTTGTGCCCGGAGCTATCAGGCTTATTTTATTTTCATTACAGCCGATATTTTTTAATTTTAATTTGCCGTAGCTGTTAAAAACAACGATTTTAGCCAGGCGGAAATTTAATTTATAGAGCGTTAATAAAAATTTATTAAACTGCCGGTAGTTCAGTTCCGGGCCTTCAAGCCATACAACCCTTAAGCCTAAAAGGCGGGCCAGCGGAGTAATAATAATTTTTTCCTTAAAGCCCAGGCAGACCGCCAAATCAACTTTTTTCTTAAGCCTAAGGCTGATTAGCGTAAATATAAATTTAAATTGGCTAAACCAAGAATTTTTTGAAGATAGAAAATCAAAGGAAAATTTTTTTTGTTCCAATTCTTTAAATGCATTGGCCAGCAATGAATTTTTTTGGTTTGATGAATCAATCAGCAGAACTTTTATCATAAATATTTTTTTATTAGCGCCGAACCATGGATTCCGACTCGGAGGCCGGAATGACAAAATTAAAGCCTTTAAATAAATATAGGCAAAACAAATAAATTATTGCGGCGGTTAAAATCGTTAAGACGAGATTTAGCTTATCAATGAATAAATAAATGCTTATAGCCATTATAAAAGAAGCGGCCAATGATTTGAGAAAAATAGCTAAATTTAGCCTAAATTGGCTGTGCTTCATTAAAATGTAAAAAGAAAATAAAGCAATCGCCAGCTCGCTATAAACGGTTACCCAGGCGGCGCCGTAATAGGAAAAGCGGGGGATAAAAATCAGGTAGCCTATAAGCGAGGTTAAGGCGGTAAAAATATAAGCGCCGATAATATTTTTTTGCTTGTCTAAAGCAATAACCGCGTGAGCGAACAAACAGCCGACAAAAATAAAACCGATGGCTAAAATTAATATTTTTAATATATTGCCCGATTGGCTGAAATTTTCGCCGGCTATGAGCAGCATTAGCGGTCCGGCCGTAAGCTGGGCGCCGACAATTAAGGGGATAGCCAATATAATCATGGCGTCAAATGATTTTTGCAGGACTTGATTAAATTTTAGAAAATTTTTATTGGCCCATTCAGCGGTTAAGATGGGCAGAATTAAGCCGGCAAACATAAAAGGCAAAGTGGTTAAAACATCAATTACCCGATAAGTCGCGCCGTAAAGGCCGACTTCAGCCTGGCTTTTTAAAAGCGATAAAATAAAAATGTCCGCGCGCAAATAAATTAAATTAAAAAAAATAGTAAGCCCGAGCGGCCATGATTTTTTAATGATTTCGCGCCAGACGGTTAGATCAACTTGCCAGCCGATTCTAACATAGCGGCGGGAAAACCAATAATGCATAACAAAGCTAATTAGGCTGGAAATAACCGTGGCCACCATAATGCTTAATAGCCCTAAATTCAAATAAGCGGTTATAATTATGCCGCCGAGCAGAACCGCCCGGCTAACGACCTCGGCCGCCGCTACCACGGTCATGGTTAAATTTTTTTGGAAAAAGCCGACTAAAATTTGGTTTAAGGCAACGAATAAAGACGATAAGACGGTAATGGCAACGCCTAATTTAATAATCGGATCATAAGGGAAAAATAAAACGATGAGCGGCGCCAGGCCCAAAAAGAAGATGGCGGAAATTAAGCGCAGGCTAAAAAGATTGTTTAATAAAGCCGTTTGATTATTATTCGGCCGGCTAATCATTTGTGAAGTGACTAAAGTTAAGCCGAAATCCGCGATTATGCCGAAAAAGGACAGGAAAGTAATAATGGTAGTATATTGGCCAAAACCGACTTCGCGCAAATATCTGGCCATAATGGCGATAACCGCCAGCCCTAAAATAGTAGAAACGGCTTTGCCGATTATTTGGACAATAGTATTGTAAGCAACTTTGGATGATAGGGTCATAACTTTGCCTAATTTAGCTAATTTAGGTATAATAAATATATAATTAAATTATAGCAAAATAATATGTTTATGACTAAAAGAATCTTAAAGTATAGCCTAAGCGCTATCTTTTTGTCCATCTGCTTGAGCTTAATGCCGGTTGGAGTTGATTTAAATGGTTCTAATCAGGTTAAAGCCGAGGGCTGGTGGAATACGGTTAATAATGGCGGGCTTAAGGAAATTGGCGGCACGGCTTACGGCCAGACTAATCCCGCGGACGAGAATAATGATATCAGGATTATGGTAGCCAGAGTAATTAGAATTATTTTGGAACTATTGGGTATAATTTCTTTAGTGATTATTATTTATGCCGGGTTTAGATGGATGACGGCCGGCGGCAATGAAGAGAATGTTGAATCGGCTAAAAAACAGTTAATTAACGGCATCATCGGTTTGGTAATAATTTTAGTAGCTTTTTCCATCGCTACTTTTGTCTTAAATCGGCTCATATACATGACTACCGGAGTTATGCCAGTCTCCTGGTCATGGTAATTCGCTGGTTATAGCAGTTAGGCAAATTACTTCAGTTAATGGGGGTTAAATTTAGTAAATTTTCTACTGCGGAACTCGGCCGAGATTACTCGGCCTCAAACAGTCCTCGCACAAAAATTTCCTAAATTTAACCCCCATAAGAAGTTATAGAATTGTTTATATTTCTTATGTTTAAAACTTTCAGGTTTTTTAAAATATTTTTAATAGTTTTAATTTTGGCTTTATTTTTTGTTTTTATTTTCAGCCAAGGCCGGGTTTAT
Source organism: Patescibacteria group bacterium (assembly GCA_028703305.1). Lineage (GTDB taxonomy): Bacteria > Patescibacteriota > Patescibacteriia > Patescibacteriales > GWC2-42-12 > JACPHD01. The sequence goes on along the minus strand of JAQVNC010000001.1, from coordinate 34,287 downwards.
GAGCCGGCCGAATTGGAATATGGCGTAACTTTTTCCAAGAAGCAGGCCGAGAGCTTAGGCCTTGATTGGCAGAGAATTTATTTATCCATATTGGACGACTTGGGCGTAAAAAAAATAAGGTTGCCGGCCTATTGGGATGAAATTGAAAATCAAGAAGGCGTTTACTCATGGGAAGATCTTGATTGGCAGATAAACCGAGCCGGTGAGCGGCAAAGCGAAATTATTTTAGCGGTTGGCGCGCGCCTGCCGCGCTGGCCTGAATGCCATTTTCCTGATTGGACCGAAGGCAGATTAAAGGCTCAAGTGGAAAATAGCACCTTAGCTTATTTGGCCAAAGTGATTGAGCGCTATAAAAGCAATAATAGCATTGTTGCCTGGCAGATTGAGAATGAGCCGTTTTTATCTCATTTCGGCGACTGTCCGAAATTTGACGCTAAATTTTTGGACCAAGAAATTATGCTGGTTAAAAGCCTTGACGCCAGGCCGATTGTGATTACGGATTCGGGCGAATTATCTTTTTGGGTGGGGGCGGCCAAGCGCGCTGATATTTTCGGCACCACCATGTATTTAAATACTTATTCCAATTTTTTTAAACGCTATGTTCATTACCCGATCGGGCCGGCATTTTTTAAATTTAAAAAGAATTTAGCTTTTCTTTTCGCTAAGCCTAAAAATTGGATAGTCATAGAAATGCAGGCCGAGCCTTGGGGACCGAAAGCTTATCAGGAATTATCCCAAATTGATCGGGACCGCACCATGGATTTAGAAAAATTTAAAGAGATGGTTGAGTTCGGCCGCCAAACCGGCTTCCGCGAGTTTTATCTCTGGGGAGCGGAATGGTGGTATTGGGAGCTAAAACAAGGCCGGCCGGAAGTTTGGGAATATGCCAGGACATTGTTTAATAATTAAATTCTAAATTCTAATATCTAAATCCTAAACAAATCCTAATGACCAAAATTATAAATTCAAAACAAATGAAAGGTATTTTGTTTGGAGCATTTGATATTTGAATTTTGAGTTTGTTTAGAATTTAGGATTTCGGATTTAGAATTTATAAATATTTTATGAATAAACCAAATAAAAATTATACCATCGGCGTTGATATCGGCGGCACAAAAATGAGCGCGGTTTTATTTGACGGTCAGGTTGTAATAGCCGATTATACTTTAGCCACGCCCAAAGATAATCTTGAGCATTTTATGATCATGCTTAAGGCTTTAATTGAGCCTTTACAGGATAAAGCCAAAGCTAACGGCGGTATTATTAAAGGTATGGGCGTAGGCGTGCCGGGCATGTTAAATTATAAGGAAAATAAAATTGTGGAAGCGCCCAACGTTCCTCTTCTAAACGGCCTTAAATTGCCGGATAGTTTATCGGCTAAGCTGGGGATAGAGCAAATTAAAATTGACAATGACGGCCATTGTTTTTTGCGCGCGGAAATGAAATTTGGCGCGGGCAAAAGATATGGCAATGTTTTTAGCGTAACCATAGGCACGGGGTTTGGCGGCGGCTGGTGGTATAGGGGAGAAATTTATAACGGAGCGCATGGCGGGGCGACTGAATTTAGCTGGTTGACCGTTGATTTTAAAGAAGGTATCAGGTTGGAAGAAGCCTACCGTAAATTAACGCAAAGCAACCCGGCGAATTTAGCCGAGGAAGCTTACCGTGGCGATGTCCTGGCGCAAAAATCTTATAACGAACTCGGCCATTATTTCGGTATCAGCTTGGCCAATGTGGTGAATATTATTGATCCGGAATTAATTATTGTCGGCGGCAGCGTAGTTGAATCGGATGATCTGTTTTTGCCGCAAGCAAAAAAAATCATGCGTAAATATATTAAGTCGCCGGAAGCGAAGACTATAAAAATAGTTAAAGGCAAACTGGGCGCTAACGCCGGCGCCATCGGAGCAGCGCTGCTGGTAAATAACCAATAATCAAGATACAAGAAACAAACAAAATTCAATCACCAATAATCAAACAAATGCAAAAATTTGATCTAGAAGATAGAACAACGGAATTTGCCAAAAGGGTAATTAGATTATGCAAGGCTTTGCCAAAAAATTCTATGAATAATAGATTAATCGGCCAAGTTGTTGGGTCGGCTGGTTCAGTAGGAGCTAATTACCGCGAAGCCAACGATTCTTTAGGGAAAAAGGATTTTGTGCACAGGCTAAAAATATCAAGAAAAGAATCTAAAGAGGCCATACATTGGCTGGAACTAATCGCTGAAGCGAACCCCGAATTTAAAAGCAGGATGAATGATTTATTGAACGAAGCTAAAGAGTTAAGAAATATTTTATCGGCTATAATTAAAAAAGTAGAAAAATAGTTTGGATATTTTAATTTTTAATTTGCTTGGTTATTGTTTCTTGGTGATTGTATCTTTATAAAAACACGGCTATTGCCGTGTTTTATGTTATGGGTTGTGAGTTATGAGAAAAAGGTTTTTAAATAATATTATCCGCCGGTTCCCGTTACCGTGGTTAAGACAAATTTGACTAGAGCGTAGGCCGTAAAAATAATAACAATGCCGGCAGCCGCCCAGATTAAAATGTTTTTGCCTTTAGTCACCTGCTCCTGATTGCCGGCCGACAGCATCCATGTAATTCCTCCGTAGATGAACATTACCAAAGCTAAAGAACCGACAATGCCGAGAACGGAGTTGATAACTATTCCGAGGAGGTAGGGTATGGGGTTGGCTTTATTTGCGTCAGGGATAGTAATTGGGTTGGGGAGGGAGACGGTGCCGGAGGTGGCAGGATTAGTTGTGTCGCAGGTATATCCGGCATAATTTGTATTTGTGCAATCAACTGTTGTTTGGCAGGGACCGCCAGTTTCAACACCCTTTTTGCATGTTCCAGCATTAGCCATTGATAGAGGAATTGAAAAAAATACTAGTAAAAGAAGTGAGATGAAAATGATTTTTGATTTCATAATCAAATAGTTTAATAATATCAATCTAATATAAATTATAACATAACATAAAACAAAAAAAAAGAGGGAAGCACGCTAAGCGTTGTCCCTCTGCTATGGCTAGATTATTTTCTAGCTGAAATTTAATATTATTTTTCCTCCTACTTTATATTTTACAATGAGCGAAGTGTCAGCCGTTCTGCCGAGTGGCACTCCTACTGGTAGATAGAATGGTTCATTTCCGCCGGCAGGGTTATTTCTGGTTACTTCTTTTTCTTCGTAACCGGCGAAGACAATTGTTGCTCCGGCTGGCCATCGTCGAAGTACAGTAGTCATTTGGTCAGTTAAGAATTCAACCTCCCATGCCTTGTCGCTGTGTTTGACGATTCTGATTTGTGGGTTGTCCTCTGCCCCCTCGACTCCCCTAGGGTTTCTGAATGAATAAAGAACAGCTTTTTTAAAACCGCTCATTGTCAGAGGATATTGTTCTTCCTTGATGGCCTGTATCTTTTGTGCGTTGATTTCAACTCGGACTTTTTGGACGGTAAGCAGCTCAATGTTTGCAGGCTGGCCGGTTCCGGGGTCTATCGTATTGCTTATTCCAGCCAACATTTGGCCGACATAGGCATCCCTGATATCTTTGGCAGTTTTTTCAGCCTTTACAATTTGTTCGTCAACTACCGATGGACGAAAATAGGTAACGGGGTCAAAACCAAGAGTCTTGTTGTAAAAGACTGGAGAAATTACGGTCATAAAGTTGAAGACCAGAACTATAGACAAGCCGCTAATAAATATTTTTCTAGCTCGTCCTTTGCCAGTCACCCCCCACGCAACCTTCATCATAGTGGTAACGATAATTATCGCCAGAACAGTTATTATACTTCCCCAGTTGCGGTAAATCCCAGTAACCCCGATAATTAAGGACCAGGCGGCGAGATAGAAAAAGTAGGTTCGTATGCCTTTATAGGCTTTTACTACTTTATCTTCAACCCCGGCCACTGGGTGTTTAGGATCAGATACTGCTCCGGCGGCGGCTGATGTCGCGACTACAACCGGGAGGGTCCCGATGTAGAAGCCCACCAATACCCAAATTACTGCGCAAATTTGGTTTGCTCGATCATAACCGGCGCAGGCAAAAATTATTGATAACGAGATTGGTAGCAATCCTCCATACACAACAAATCCAGGAAATTGGGCATGGATTACTGCATAGGAATTGTATGCGAGAGAAGAAATTCTTCTTAGCAAGTTAATGAGCCTGTTCATATTCCACCTCCATTGTTGTGGTAATTTTGATTGTAGCTGGATACATCCGGTGGCATTTGCAGTAATCGCCAAGGGCAGAAATGACGCTGCCAGAAATTGCCTTGCTGTTGCATGTTAACCCAAGCTTCCCCATGATCAAGGCTTTCTTCAATTTTGCCCACACCCTCGTTTAATAGTTTTGTTAACTCATTTACTGAAAGCCATGGATATTTTTTTGCTAGCGCCTCCATCATCTCGAAGAATTTTTTTCCGTAAGCCTTTAACAGCTTAAGATAAATTTCTCCGGTCAAGCCTTGGATGTACTTCAGGCCAGCATCGTTGCCGCCGCCAAGAGTAATAGCGTCAATTATGTTGTTAAGAGTTATTACCGCTTGGTCTGGAAGTTTTTCGGCCTGGATAGTAAAAAAATGTATCCAAGATACCCAGTCAAAAAAATGTTCTTTTTCCAGCCAGGTCTCAAAGTTTCGATAGGTAGTTTCCCTGATTTGATCTTTGGTAGCCAAAAGGTTTATAATCGATTCTCTGATAATATTGTCTTCCGGCCCCCAACCGATAACACCAGATTTAATCTTTCCGTCATCGGTTTTAACATTCGCTTGATCCCCGGTTGCCGTGGCCACTGAAGAACCCGCCTTATTGTTGATATCTTTCGCGTGAAAAAGCCTCATGATAGCGCCAGTAAGTTTTCCGGTAGCCAATATTTCAAGAACCTCCACGATGGTACCAATTACTTTCCCTATTTTTTCGAAGCTCATTTTATTTCTCCTTTTCTATTTAATGCTTGCACCATAAGATCTCGGCATGCCGCAGATAGTGCAGCGGCCGTCTGAGTTGGTTATGCTTTTACAAGCTCTACAAAGAGGTAGATCAAGTTCAAATTCCAAAATGACCGACTTTGATTTATCCAATTTTGATGTTGCTTTTACCTTTACCATTTCAGGGCTGTCAATGATTAATGGCGGGGCGTACTTATTGTCCTCTATAATTCTCCCAACCATTGGAGAGGAAATGATTGTGCAGGTGAAATTATCTAATCCGCTTGAGTCGTTATGTGATTCGATTGGGAGTTGAACATTTTCTTCTCCTGCGTGAATCTTCCTCTGCGTTCCGACTTTCATCTCAATTGGAAACAATCTGATTTTCGCTTCAGCAAAGTTGTTTGGCCGATTTTTATCGATTAAAACAATGGTTATTTCGACTTCGTGCGGGATAATCTCCGGGGCAGTATAAAGCCCCGTGCTCACGTCAATGTTGCCTATACCCCTGGCTAAATTTCCAATATGCCAGCTCGGGGAAACAGGAAACGGGTAATCCGCTTCAAACTTCTTGTTCGCGCCGGCAAATAGTTCTAGGCCGTAAGCTGGCTTAACTGCTAAGGGTTTAATAGCCTCAATGGTAATGACGGTCTCCGCTGTCATAGAATCATCGAATGCTGATTCTGTTATAATTATTGTTTCCTCTTCGCTAGTTAAGCTCGGAGCCGTAAAAACTCCTTTGGGATCTACCTCGCCTTTTCCTATTACTGTATAGAGCAACTCCTTTTCTTCCTTATTTGTTGCTCCTACTGCCTTTGCGCCTATTTGTTTTTTTTCTCCAGATTTGACTCTTAGAGTTTTCGGCGCATGAACCTTTTGGATACTCATTTCCTCTGCCCTCTCTTTCTTTTTTTTATATTTATTTTTATTTTATTTGTTTGAGTTGTGAAGGTTCGACAATCGAACCTTTTTACCTCACCCTTGGCATGTCTAAAAATAAACAGGTCAAGAGGGAAGTAAAAAGGCTCGATTTTCATTCTATTTGGCATAAGAAATACCAAAAGAACTAACTTATTATAATAGCATAAAATCAAAAAAAAGTCAATCGTTTATATTGATTGGCTTTTTTATGGCTAAAATTAAATAAAATTAAGGAAATGGATTGCGGGTCGTGGCCCGCAATGACAAAGGGGAAGGAATTGGATCCCTGGTCAAGCCCGGGATGACGACGGGCGGATATGTTTAGATTTTTTGGCGCGCCAATCGGCGATTTTTTTATGATTACCGGATATTAATACTTTGGGTACGCGATATGATTTGCCGGAAGCTGTAAATATTTCTGGCCTCGTATATTGAGGGTGTTCCAAAACCCCGGGGACAGAATGAGACTCGTTTTTGGCGCTGTCCGCGTTGCCCAAAGCGCCTGGCAGTAGGCGAGTGATGGAATCAATAATCGCCATAGCGCCGATTTCTCCGCCGGTTAAAACATAATCGCCGATGGAAATTTCTTCATCAATAAATTTTGTAATTCTTTCATCCACGCCTTCGTAGCGGCCGCAGATTAAAATGATGTCGTTTAATTTAGAATGTGATTTGGCTAATTTCTGATTCCAGGTTTTGCCTTTGGCGGAAAGTAGAATGGTTTTTGTTTTTAAATTCCCCTTACCCCCCTTGTTAAAGAGGGGTATACTTTGAAGGGCTTTATAAAGCGGCTCAATTTTCATGACCATGCCGGCGCCGCCGCCGAACGGGGTATCGTCCACGGTTTTATGCCTATCGGTTGTCCAGTCGCGCAGGTTATGGATTTTTATGTCTATTAATTTATTGGTTCGCGCGCGCTTAAGAATGCTCTCGTTAAAATAAGAGTCAAAAATTTTAGGGAAGATGGTGATGATATGGAAAGTCATATATGTGTGGCTATCTTTAAATTATAATAAGCACGCGTGAGATTGCTTCGTCGCTGGCGCTCCTCGCAATGACAATACTATTATAACAAAAAACCACAATAGTGTGTGGTTTTTTGAATATCTAATTGTTTTGATGTTAGATTTTTAAATCATCAACAGATGAAGTGTCAATGCCAGCGCTTTCATTTTCCATTCTGGCCGGTCGTCTTGAACCTTCAGGTTCATAGATTTTTAAATTGACGCGAGCATTGTTTTTAGCGCCAACGATCTTTAATAAAGTTCGGATGGCTTGAGCTGTCTGACCTTTTCGGCCAATGATGTATCCCATGTCGGCCGGGTCGGTTTTAAGCGTTAACAAAACTCCCATTTCGTCTACTGTTCTTTCCACTGATATTCCATCAGGGTTGGAAACAACTGACTTGGCGACGAACTCCAAGAATGCTTGATCGGATGGTTGAGCTGCCATAGTTTTCTTTTTCTCGCAAAGCTGACTTTAAGCAGTCAGAATTGAAAGATCTCTTAATAATTAGACCCATTATATGAAAATATTGGGATTATGTTATTATAACATAATTTATACATTTGTCAATTTAGGCGGCCGGTTGTTCGGTTTTTATCTCTTCGATTGGAGCTGGGGTCGGTTCGGCCGCGGCTTTTACCGGAGCCGGAGCCTTTTTAGGCTTCCTGGCTTTTGAAGCTTTTACCTTTTTGCCTTGAATAATTTTTTTCTCAATCAGTAAGTTATTGACCGTTTCCGACATGCCGGCGCCCTTGGAAATCCAATAATTGATTTTTTCGGCGTTGACCTTTAAATCTTTGGTGTGCGGGTTATAGGAACCTAAAATTTCCAAAGAGTCTCCATAAGGGTCTTTATGCTTTTCCGATATGATGACGCGATACATCGGCTTATTCTTTTTTCCCACTCTTGATAATCTGATAGTTAACATAATAAGAATTTTTAATTTTTAAACTCGCTTTATTTTAGCTTAATTTAATTAAATAGTCAATATGAGCGGGTAAGGGGAATCGAACCCCTCTCTCCAGCTTGGAAGGCTAGCATAAAAGCCACTATACGATACCCGCCTACGCTCGCTTTTGCGAGCTTCGGCGGGCAAGCCCGCTAAATGTCGCAAATTAGAAATACGCTTTTGCTGTCGCAAAAGCTACGGCGGGCAAGCCCGCTAATTATGGCGGCTTGTCCTACGAAGCCTTGGCGAAGTAGGGTCGGGCTGCTGGGAATTGAAGGGGCGGAAGCCCCACTCCGACACGCTGGATTCGCTGCCGCCCATCAACCAAACAAAAATTTCTAAGGCCATAAAGGCCTCACGAAATTTTGTCGGGCTGCTGGGAATTGAACCCAGTCAACATGCTCCCAAAGCATGCGTACTACCGGTATACGACAGCCCGAGTTCAATTGATAATGGTGCCGGGGGTGAGAATCGGACTCACGACACAATGATTTTCAGTCATTTGCTCTACCACTGAGCTACCCCGGCTCTCCGTCGCTCCTTGCGGAGCTATGGAGGGCAAGCCCTAAAATATAACGGCTTGCCATCCGTAACTCCGAAGTGAAACGGAGGAGTGAAGGATGGTTGCGGGGGCCGGATTTGAACCGGCGACCTCCAGGTTATGGGCCTGGCGAGCTGCCAACTGCTCTACCCCGCGATACTACGCTAAAGCTTCGTATCGCAAGCTTAGCGAATTAAACTAATCTTTTTTTAAAGAATGCATTGCCAGATCCGGTTTTTAAGTATTGTTCAAAACTAGCCGCAATTTTTTTATTTTTGAATATTCCTATCCAAACAACCTTAACTGGCAATCTGTATTTTGTATAACCAACTAAACTGTTTTTATGTTGTACTATTCTTTTTTTAATATTCTCAGTTAACCCTATATAATAAGTTCTGTCCGAGCAAAATAAAATATAAACATAATACATAGACAATCCTATAATGGCTTGTCCTCCGAAGCTCTGAAACGAAGTGGAAGAGCATAGGAGGGTGGGCATGCCGGGAATCGAACCTGGGACCTCCACATTATCAGTGTGGCGCTCTAACCAGCTGAGCTACATGCCCTAAATAAAAAGACTGATACCAAATAGTTTAGGACCAGTCTTTTTATGATTTATCCTCCATAGCTTTAGCGGAGGGGGACAAATAGACCCATAAAACTATTTGTTTATTTTCTTTATATTTCAGTACTAACAGGCGCTAACTCTTTTCCCTTATTCTTGCGAATAAAGGTCGACTCTTTCGATTATTCACCGAAAAATCTCCCTAGAAAGGAGGTGATCCATCCACAGCTTCCGCTACGGATGCCTTGTTACGACTTCGTCCCTATCATCGATCCTACCTTCGTACCCTTTACAGGGTCCTTCGGGCATTACCGACTCTCTTGACGTGACGGGCGGTGAGTACAAGACCCGAGAACGTATTCAACGTGGCGTGGCTGATCCACGTTTACTAGCGATTCCAGCTTCATGAGGGCGAGTTGCAGCCCTCAATCCGAACTGAGAGAAGTTTTAAAGGATTTGCTCCATCTTACGATTTGGCGTCCCTTTGTGCTTCCCATTGTAGCACGTGTGTCGCCCAAGGTGTAAGAACCATGCTGATTTGACGTCATCCCCACCTTCCTCCCACTTAAAGCGGGCAGTTTCCTATGACACATGAAACATAGGATAGGGGTTGCGCTCGTTTCCCGAATTAACGGTACATCTCACGACACGAGCTGACGACAACCATGCAGCATCTGTCCGGCACCCTCGAAGGCTCCCCTGTTTCCAGGGGTCTGCAGCCGGATGTCAAACCTTGGTGAGGTTCCTCGCTTACTGTCGAATTAAACCACATGCTCCACCGCTTGTGCGGGTCCCCGTCTATTCCTTTGAGTTTTAAGCTTGCGCTCGTACTCCCCAGGCGGGATGCTTAAGGTGTTAACTTAGGTAGACAGCACTGGAAGGGTCGATACTTCCAATGCTCAGCATCCATCGTTTACGGCGTGGACTACTGGGGTATCTAATCCCATTCGCTCCCCACGCTTTCGTTCCTTAGTGTCAGAACCGTTCTAGTAAGCTGTCTTCACATTAGGTGTTCTTGCTGATATTAACGGATTTAACCCCTACACCAGCAATTCCACTTACCTCTCCCGGTCTCTAGTTTAGCCATCTCTCCCGCAGCCCCGAGGTTGAGCCTCGGGATTTAACAGGAGATGCGATAAACCACCTACGAACTCTTTACGCCCAATAAATCCGGATAATGCTTGGGGCACTCGTATTACCGCTGCTGCTGGCACGAGTTTAGCAGCCCCTTATTCAACCGGTACCGTCATTGTTTCGTCCCGGTTAAAAGTACTTTACACCCCGAAGGGTTTCTTCATACACGCGGCGTCGCTCCCTCAGCCTTTCGGCCATTGGGGAATATTCTTGACTGCAGCCTCCCGTAGGAGTCTGGGCAGTGTCTCAGTCCCAGTGAGGCGGGCCGATCTCTCAATCCCGCTACTCGTCATAGCCTTGGTGAGCTTTTACCTCACCAACAAGCTGATAAGCCATAGGCCTTTCCCGAAGCGATAAATCTTTAAGCGAGAATGACTTTAGTCCCCTCGCTTCCATCATGTATTAGACCCGCTTTCGCAGGCTTATTCATGACTTCGGGGTAAGTTACCAATGTGTTACGCACCCGTTTGCCACTCCTTGTATTGCTACAAGGCGTTCGACTTGCATGCCTTAGACACGCCGCCAGCATTCATCCTGAGCCAGGATCAAACTCTCAATAAGTATTTGATCAGGCTTCCCTGATAACGTTTTTTACATGGATTTGGCCATGTTCAATATATATTTCTTGCGAAGATAGATATTGAAATATTTGAAGAAACTAATTCTTCATTTAGAATTAGCGCCTGTTAGTATTGAAATTTGCTCTATTAAATTCGCCGGGGAGGCGAATCCGTAAGAGCCTTACTCTTGTGAAAAATTAATGCTGCTTATCGCAATTCCGGAACCTCTTAAATTATCGGAATTGTTTCACAGAGTAGATTCAGTTGTTAAGTTGCATTTTCAATCTTTGAGAAAGAAAAAAACAGGGATATTTGCCCAAGCAACTATCACTGTTTCTTTCTTCATGTGTTTTCAAATTGTGCTTGTTATTTATTCAGTTAATTTTCATTTATGAATAAATTGTATTGTATAAGTAATATTAAAGAAAAATTTAATAAATGTCAAGGGTTTTTCGGTTTTCGTTTAATATTATTATTTTTTAAAATATTATTAGCTAATTTTAGCCGAATAAATTAATTTGAATCAAAAGGCCGGCTTGATAAATACACAGTTTTTTAACAAGCTTTGCGCCTATTTTCTGAAAAATTTAGCCGCTTCTTCAGGCGATACGGAATTTATTATCAATCCGGAGCCAAGCTCAACGCCGGCCCAGACGCTGTCGCGCGGCTGGATTTTCAAATAAAAATGTTGGTCATGGTCGGAAATTGACTGGTGCAAGAAATAATTAAAAGATAAGTTCAGCCGGCTTAGCTTGGTTAAGATTTTTTTCAGAGCCTTGGCGAATGATTTAAACTCGCTGTCGTTTAATTTGGTTATATTATCCAAATGCCGTTTGGTAAAAATCCAGGCTTCATAATGGTAGCGGCTGGCGTAGGGCGTGAAAGCGGCCACGGCTTTGTCTTCAAAAATTTTCCTTGGCGATTTCATTTCTTTTCTAATAATATCGCAGTAGGCGCAGGTTTTATGGTCAAGCTGGTATTCACGGGATGATTTTAATTCCTCCCTAATTTCCGGCGGCGTAATATCGGTGGCGAAAATTTGCGAATGGGCGTGGATGATGGAAGCGCCGGCTTTTGAGCCTTGATTTTTAAAGCATAAAATATATTCAATATTTTTTATTTTACTTAATGCTTCGGTGCGCCCGGCGTACATCCTTAAAAGCCGCTCAATTTGCGCTTCGCTTAAATCATGCAGTTCTTTTTTGTGATCCGGGGTTTCAATAATTACTTCCTGGGCGCCGTAAGCTTTTTTATTGTCCAAGGCTACGGCCGGAAAAATATTTTTTACGCTTAAAATTTTGCCTTCGGGCGCGTCAATCTGGTCCAAAATATTTTTAGGATTAATTTTCTCGGGGCAAAACGGGCAATCGGCCAGGCGGGAAATAATCGTCTGCTCTTTAATATCGCGCGGACGTTTGGCCCGGCCGGGCGTGATGATAACGTATTTATTAAGCAAATAATCTTTGCGAATTTCTGATTTTAACATATGAATTTATTTATAATTATAACTTTATTATAGTATGTCTGGTTTGTTGCGGTAAAGACGGTTTTTCGTAAAATATTCCCGCCATAAAAACGCTTAACGGAAAAATTATTAATGACAATCTCCCGTCCAGCGTTCCGTCAAGAAGATAAACATATAAATCGGTAAACAGCAGAAAGCTAAAATGAAAAGCCAATAAGGCGAAAAAAGTAATTATTATAAATAATTTTTTTGATTTTAATATTTTGGGCGTGGTTTTTATGAAAATAAAAATAAAAATCAGTAAAACGGCAAACCAAATAAAAAAATCATAAGTGAACCATAAATTCATAAAAAATAATTTTATTATTTCCGGGTGAAAATTGCCGGGTGTAAGCCGGTTTTCGCTTATGGTTGTATAGCCAAGCTTATTAATATAAACATATATTATCCAAGGCAGAGAAAAAACAAGAAAGCCGGCGATTGATATCGCTAAATTTTTTTTATGCAAGCTTTTAATTTTTTTTAATCGCCATAATTCAAACAAAAAGATGGCTAAAATTATAAAGGCGTAAAACAGGCCGTTATTTTTTATAAACACCATTGCCCCGCACATCATCGCTCCCAGCAAAAGATCGCCCGGGTGCTCGCGCCTTAAATAATTATATAAATAAATTATGGCCGCGGTTAAGCAAAAAGCTATCGGCAAATCGGCGTAATAATTAAAACCATGATATATAAGCAGCGGGGCGGTTGATAAAAAAAGCGTAAATATTAAAGCTTTCCGCCGGCTGATATATTTTTTTAGATTAATATAAATCAAACCCAAGAGGGAAATATAATAAATTGCCGGAATCAAATTAATTAGATTTTCTTTAATTTCGCCCTGATTGAAATAGAACCAGGCGGCCAGGAAGGAAATATGCAAGGGATAATTGGCTTTGGATGCGGGTCCGCCCATAAAATATTGGTCCGTTTTATCAAGATTTACGCTTTTTTCATAAAAAAAGCTTTTGGCTTTTATCGCCCAATTATCCAGAGCGTCGAACCCGTATACCGGCCGAAGAATCGCCTCGCTCGTTACAAAAAATATTTGAAAAATTATTATTAAAAATATTAGCCGAGAAACAAGGCTTTTGCGGCCGTGCTTTAACTCTTTAATATTTAACTTCCTCTTTTTTACGCGAGAATAAGCCAGCATTGAGAAAAGTAATATCCCAAAAATAGAATTGATAACTAAAATATTAAAATCAACCCGTAATAACGCGCCTAAGAGCATGATTTGGGTGATAACGGCCGCGCCCAAGGAGAAACTCAAAATAGTTTTTTCAAAAAAAGAATATTTATTTTGGCTATCAATCGCCAACACCGAGACAAAGCCAAACAGGCAAAGAAATAATACGCTTATAATAAAAATCATATTTTTACCCTTAAGATATTTTTATCAGGAGCAAAGCTTTTATAAATTTCCAAAGGCCGGCTAGCATTAAGGCGAGCCGGATCCAGGTTATAGAGAAAAATATAATCAGGTGCGCCTCGGTCTTTAATTATTTTTATTTCCGGATATAGGTAATATCTGGCAAAGGTATAGTTAAAGCCTGACGGCGAGATGAATAATGCCGTATTGCCTTCATTGACGTTTTCTTTTATAAATTTTAAAAAAGGAATCAGCTTATCGTCATCGGCGAATTTTTTATAAAAAAATCCGGCTTTATCAATTTGGCTTTTATTAACAAGGTCCGGATAGTCGGTTATTAACCATTTAATTTCTTGGGATACAAGGACTAAGGCAAGCAGCAGCCAGATAGTTAAAACCGAGTTCAAGAAACTTTCTTTTACAGTATGAAAATTATTTTTATGGCGCAAAAGTAAGATAATAAAGGTTAATAGCGCAATAACAAAAACCGCGAAAATAATATAAAAATATAATTTTCCGAAAGCGATATGATTGATGAAGTAGTATTTTTCCATAGATGATTAAGGTTAATGGAATTATATCATAATATAGCAATAATAAAAAAACGCCCCTCTAAGGAGGAGCGTTTTTATGTGAAGTAATTTAGCGCCTAAAGCCACCGCGCCCGTTGCCGTTGCGGCCGCCACGGTCATTGCCGCGTCCGACACCGAATGACGGCCGTCCGTTGCCAAAGCCGCCGTTCATATCCTGTTTGCCTTTTTCATCTTTCCACAAATCTTCGTTTTCCTTTAGGCCCTTTAAGGTTAAATTAATTCTGCCCATATCGTCTATTTCAATAATTTGAACCGTAACTTCATCGCCGATATCAAGAAAGTCGGCCGGTTTGCCGATGCGGTAAGGCGCCAGCTCGCTGACATGCGCCATGCCGTCTTTATTCGGAGTTAATTGGATAAAAGCGCCGAAGTCCATTAGCCGCACAACTTTGCCTTTAAAAACTTCGCCCGGTTCAAAGTCGCGGATGATATTTTTAATCCAATCCACGGCTTCCTGGCATTTGGCCGCGTCATTGCCGCAGACCATAACCAAGCCGTCGTCATCAATATCAATTGAAACGCCGGTAGCGGCGATAATTTCGTTAATGACTTTGCCGCCGGTGCCGATAACTTCCCTGATGCGGTCAGGTTCAATATGGAAGCTGGTAATGCGCGGAGCATAAGGCGATAAATCCGCCCTTGGCTTATCTATCGCTTTATTCATGGCTTCAATAACTTGCAGTCTGGCTTTTTTTGATTGGTTGATGGTTTTTTTAACTATTTCTTCAGTCAAACCGTAGGTTTTAGTGTCTAACTGGATGGCGGTTATGCCGTCCGCCGTACCGGTTATCTTAAAATCCATGCCGCCTTGGCCGTCTTCCAGGTCCTGGATATCGGTTAAAATTTCCCATTCGCTCATATCTTCATTGGAGGCTAAGCCCATAGCAATGCCGGCTACGGTTTTTTTAATCGGTACGCCGGCGTCCATTAAGGCTAGAGATGAACCGCAAGTCGCGGCCATTGAAGATGAACCGTTTGAGCCTAAAGTTTCCGAGACCACGCGCACGGTATAAGGAAATTCTTCTTTAGTCGGCAAGACCGGCACCAAGGCTTTTTCCGCCAGAGCGCCATGGCCGATTTCTCTTCGTCCGAGCGATCGCACCGGTCTGGCTTCGCCGACCGAGAATGGCGCGAAATTATAATGATGCATGTAGCGCTTAGTGCCAACGCCTTCCAAGCCTTCCAAGGATTGTTCCATGCCGGGCGCGCCCAAAGTAACAATTGATAGAACTTGAGTTTCGCCGCGGTTGAATAAGCCGGAACCATGAATTCGCGGCAGCATGCTGACTTCGGCTAAAAGCGGCCTAATCTCGTCAAGCTTTCGGCCGTCAACTCTTTTTTTGTCTTTTAAAATGGCGCGAGTAACTTCGGCTTCAACCATTTCTTCAACTAAATGGCCAATGGCGGCCGCGCGCTTGTCTTTACTTATGTTTTGGTCAAATAAATATTGGTCTAAGCCTTCTTTGATGGCGGCCACGGCTGATTTTCTTTCGCCTTTGGTATAATGAGTCTTATCAAATAAAATTATCGGAATATTTTTATCAAGCCAGGCTTTGGCCAGGCCAAAAGTTTTTCCCATTTCTTCGGCCGCCGCGGCTTCTTCTTTGCTGACTAATTTTTTAACAGCCGGCTTTTCTTTTACCGCAATATTTTTTTGCATTTTTTCAATCAAATCAATCGCGTCTTGCAGATTTTTTTGTCCGGCAGCAATCGCGTCCAGCATATCGGCTTCTATTATTTCTTTGCCCTCGGCTTCAATCATGATAACTTTTTTAGCCGTGCCGGCAACGATTAAGTCCAGGTCGCTGATTTCTCTTTCCTCGTAAGTCGGGTTAAAAATATATTTGCCTTCAATCCGTCCAACCCTAACTCCGGCGATCGGTCCGCGCCAATTTAAGCCGGCGATGGATAAAACGGCCGAGGCCGCGATTAAAGAAACAATGTCATAGTCGTTTTTGCCGTCAGCCGAAAGCACCGTAATCGTAATCTGAATATCTTTTTTTGAATCGGAAGCGAAAAGCGGCCTAATGGAGCGGTCAATCATGCGGCCGGTTAAAACCGCTTCTTCGGACGGACGGCCTTCCCGCTTAATCCAGCGCGAGCCTTTAATGATGCCGGCGGCATAAAGCTTTTCTTCAAATTCAACCATCAGAGGGAAGAAATCAATGCCTTCGCGCTCTTCTTTAGACTGAACTACGGTCGCTAAAACAGACGTATCGCCATATTGCACGGTCACGGCGGCGTCGGCCTGTCTGGCCAGTTTGCCAGTTTTAATAGTGAGAGGGCGGCCAAGCCACTCGGCGGTAAATGCTTGTTCGTTCATACTTTTTTTGATTGCGCTTGGCCAACAAACTACAGAACTATGGTTAAGCCACAGTACTATCTGTTCGCCGGTCAAGCTTTAATTAAATTATTATCTTAATAAATACTTTTTATCTTCGCTTAAATTTGTAAAATCATCAGCTTCTTCAATCAGTTTGCTTGAAGCGGTTTGCCTAAAAGCCATGATTTCAACCAAACAGCCTTTGGTATTTTGCATATAATTTACCAACGGTACGTAATCGCCATCGCCGGTTACTAAAATTATAACATCCAGTTTTTCCGCCAATTTAATGGCGTCAACCGAAATGCCAACGTCCCAATCGGCTTTTTTGGCTCCGCCGGCAAAAATCTGCAAGTCTTTCATTTTTACTTCAAAGCCCTGCTGGCTTAAAGCCTCAAAAAAGGCATTGCCTTCTTCATTCTCGGTTTTTATGCAATAAGCCGTGGCGCGGATTAATTTTCTTCCGGCAACCGCTTCTTTTAAAATTTCTTTAAAATTAACTCTTCTTTTGTAAAGATTTTTGGCGCTATGGTACATATTGGAAACGTCCACCAGAACGCCAACTCTTTGTTCCTTATGTTTAATCATAAACTTTAACAACTTTTTTAGAAAAAGTTTTTTCCCACAAGGGGATGATAAATATTTTCAAAAAATATAATGTATTAAATAAAATTTAATAGCGGGCAAAGCCCTACGGCCATAAAATTTTATTTAATGATAATTTTATCTTTCGTCTTCTTTATTTTTGCGATTTTCTTCTTCTTGCCGTTCATTTTCCGCTTCTTCGGCCTGCTCGGCTTTTAATTCCTGCTTGGCTAAAATTTCATCCTCAATTTTTTGCCTGGCTTCTTCGTCTTCAATCATTTTTTTGGCAATGCGTAATTTTAAAGCTTTGGCCAGTTTGTCAAAAGCTTTTTGGTCTTCTTTCTGAAGATATTTTAAAAGGCGGCGGCGTTCCGAGACCTTTTTTAATAAACCGCGCCTTGAAGAATGGTCATGCTTATGTTTTTTTAAGTGTTCGGTCAATTGCTTGATTTCTTCGGTTAAAATGGCGATTTGCACTTGTGAAGATCCGGTATCGGTTTCATGGACCTTAAACTTGTTGATGATTTTTTGCTTGGCTTTTTTGTCTAACATAATTGCTTTGGCCCAGACCGAGTAAGGGAGACAAATCCCTAACCAAGACTAGGTACGATTATTTATAATAAATTATGTGCTAAGACTAACATAAATTGTAAAAAATTGCAAGGTGTCGTAAAATGGTAATATATGGACAAGGCAATAAATAATTTTTTAGAGTATTTAGAAGTAGAGAAGGGTTTATCGCTAACTACGGTGAAAAACTATAGTTTTTATTTGCATCGTTTTGCCGAATTTGCCAAAGAGGCTGGTGTGGTTAATACTGCTAAAATTAGCAAAGAATTAGTGCATAAATATAGGTTATGGCTAAATAGATTAAACAGCGCGCAGGGTGATGGTTTAAAGAAGAATACGCAAAATTATCATTTAATCGCTTTACGAGGATTTTTAAAATATTTGGTTAAAAATGATATTAAATCGCTGGAGCCGGAAAAAGTGGAACTGGCCAAGCAGGAGCAGAGGCAAGTTGATTTTTTAGAGGGAGCGGATTTATCGCGGATTTTAGAGGCGCCGTTTAAAGTTGAACTGCCGGAGATTATTAAAAAACGGGACAAGGCGATTTTAGAATTGTTTTTCTCTACCGGTTTGAGGGTGTCCGAGCTCTGCAAATTAAAAATAGAAAATATAAATTTGAAAAAAGATGAATTCACGGTTCGGGGCAAAGGCTCTAAATTGCGCGTAGTTTTTTTGTCCGATGACGCCAAGCAAGCGATTGGAGAATATTTAAAATCGCGAAATGATGTAAATCCGTATTTATTTATTAGCCATGATAAAGCGGCGAGCGGGCGCGATGAGCAGACCGGCTTAACGCCTAGGAGCGTTCAGCGCTTAGTACAAAAATACGCTAAAGTGGCCGGCATTACCAAAGAAGTCACCCCGCACACCATGCGCCATAGTTATGCTACCGATCTACTTATGAATGGCGCGGACATCAGAAGCGTGCAAGCCATGCTCGGCCATGCTTCAATTACCACTACGCAAGTCTATACCCATATAACCGATCAACAGTTGCGCGACGTGCATAAGGCGTTTCATGGTAGGAAGAGATCTCGTAGCTCATAGCTCGTAACTCACAACTCACAACTCTGGTCATTGAATTTTGAGCTACGAGTTTTGAGCTGTGAGTTACGGGGGCTTACTTTGACAATTTGCGTTTTTGCCGTTAAGATTGGGTTATTGCCCAAAGTTGGCAATTTTTATTTTAAGCTCCCGTAGTTCAATGGATAGAACAAGGCCCTTCTAAGGCCGCGATGAGGGTTCGATTCCCCCCGGGAGCACAGGTTGATTAATTTTCAAAATTTGTTATAGTAAAATTACTTTGCTAAATAATAGTTCAATTTAACAGAGTAAATAATTTATATATCAGGAAAGTCCTCGTGCGATTCGAGGCGCTGTGCCGCAGCTGTAATGCCCCTAGGGGACAAGCCAGAATGCTGATTATTTTAGATATTTCTCCGAGCAGAGAAAGAATATTTTTTATATTTCCTGCTTTGAGAAGCAGGTTTTTTGTTATGAAAACAAAAAATTTAATTATTATTTTTATTTTATTTTTGCTAATAGCCCTGGCCAGCGGTTTGGCGGTTTTTTTAACTCAAGAAAAAAACGAGCGGCCGGTTGTGGCTGAAAAACAAAGTGAACCAGTTGAAGCCAATGCTATCGCGCCTGAAAAAAATAAAATCCCCCCGGCTCCCTTTAATAAAGGGGGTGAAAAAGCTGAAACGCCTGTTGAAGAAAAAATTAAAGCCGTCATGATAATCAGCGGCACTAAATATGAAACTAAAATTAAAGCTGGCGGTTCGGCTTACGAGCTGATGGAAGTTTTAAAACAAGAGAACAAAATTAATTTTGCGGGTAAAAATTATTCCGGGCTGGGCTTTTTTGTGGAAGAAATTAATGGCTTAAAAAATAATCCGGCCGGAGAAAATTGGTTGTATTATGTTAATGGCCAGTTGTCGCCGGTCGGAATATCAAATTATAAATTAAAAAATGGCGACGTTATAGAATGGAAATATGAAAAAAAATCTTTTTAAGCTAAGTTTTATAATAATTTCAATTGGCTTTTTTCTAATGGCCGGCCAGGCTAAAGCCGACACGGCCACTACGACGATTAGGCTGCAAGTTAAAACTCATGACGCTGTTTTATATGACGCCGATATTGCCGTCACCGCTTGCGTTGATAGCCAAAGCGCCAGTACCACTTCGGTTAATGCTAAATGCGCGGTTGAGCAATCAGGGCTGGCAAGCGATTGGAGCTGGTGGGGCGATGATGTATTTTTAAATTCCATCGGCAGTTATATAAATAATGACGCGGGCAACGGAGTTTATTGGGCGTGGTTTAGCAATCTTGACTATGGGTCGGCGGCTTTAAATAAGCACACGCTTTCCGATGGCGAAAAAATATTATTAACCTACAATATTAATCCATTAAAAATTTCCACGGATAATGCCGCGCCTTATGTTAATGCCACTTCTACTATTACTTTAGAACAATTTGGTTTGGACGCGAGCTGGAATCCGGTTTGGTCCCTGGCGGCTTCCAGCACTTTAGTTATAGGCGGTTTAGACGCGGAAAATACCAGCGGAGTTTATGAGTATATTGCTACCGCCACGGTGCCGGTTTTAATTTATGGCAAAAAGACAGGTTATATTGATAGCGACGGCGTTACTATCACAGCACAGGAAGTTCCGGTTAATGACGATGGCAATGACGATAATCAACCAAGCAATAATAACAGCGTAATTTTGCCGGCCGCGTCCGGCGGAGGCGGGGGTGGTAGCGCCATGGCCGCCCCTTTATTAAAGCCAAAAATTGATTTAGGCAAAGCCATAGATTTTTTAATTGCCAAGCAAGCCGCGGACGGCTCTTTCGGATCGGCTTTGCAAACCGATTGGTCAACCATAGCTTTAGCTTCGGCCAATCCGAACGGTTCTGCCGGCCAAAAAGCCAGAAATTATTTATTAACCGACCCGGACGCGGTTGCGGGTATGAATTTAGTATCTGATTACGCGCGCCGCGCCATAGCCTTAATGTCATTAAATATCAGCCCTTATGACGGCGTTAAGACAAATTACATAAAAAAAATTACTGATTTATATGATGGCCGACAATTTGGCGACGCTTCTTTATATAATGATGACATTTTCGCGCTCTTGGTTTTAAATAAAGCCGGTTATGGCGCTGATGATGAAATGATAAAAAAAACCGTTGAGTTTATGATTACAAAACAGCAAGCCGATGGTTCATTCGGCGGCGCCGATTTAACAGCCGCGGCAATTCAGGCGCTAGAGCCATTGCCATCGCTTGATGGCGTTGCCGCGGCTTTGCTAAAAGCCAGAAATTTTTTGTTTAACGCGCAAGGCATTGATGGCGGCTATGGCAATACTTATGCCACCGCTTGGGTTATGCAGGCAATCGCGGCTTTGGGCGAAAACGCGGGTAGCTGGCTAAAAAATAATAATACGCCGGAAAGTTATTTGGCGTTAAGCCAGGGAGTTGACGGCGGCTTGGAAAAAGACAATGCCTATGAAGCTAACCGCATTTGGTCAACCGCTTATGCCATTCCGGCGGCACAGAATAAGCCATGGTTTAATATTATGCAAAGTTTTTCCAAACAGGAAAAAACAGCTGTTTTTGATTCTTTTGGCCGGGCCGATATAAGCGATAGCAATATTGCCACTTCAACTTTGGAAATATCAGATATTGCCACTTCAACGCTGGAGATTTTACTAACGGCCAGCAGTACTGAAGATATGCTCCAAGTTAAAGCCGAAGAAAAAGTTGAGCCGGAAGTGGAAAAAGCCGCTGATGTTTTTTCTGAACCGATTAAGCCGTTAGAGCCAAAAGTTTTAGCCGAGAAAATAATTTTGTTAGAGCCGAAAAATGCGGGGAGTAAAAAAATAGCAAAAAAACAAAACCAAGAAATAGCACGGCCGGAGAATGTCTCGGCTGTTAATAATGTTGTTCAAGCGCCGTCGGCCAGTCCGTCCGCGCCCAAAGAGAATATATTAGCCTTGGCCGGACACTTAATTTATAGAGGCTTTAGATATATTTTGAATTTACTTGATTTTTAGGCTATAATTAAATTATAAATATAATTTTATGAAAAAGTATCTGCCAGTCTTTATTTTAATCACCTTAGGCATCGCGGCCAGATTTTTGCCGCACCCGGCCAATTTCGCGCCCATCGGCGCCATCGCGATTTTTTCCGGCTTGTATCTTCCGAAAAAATGGGCGGTTGTTTTGCCTTTAGCCGCTATGTTTTTTAGCGACTTGTTTATCGGTTTTTACACTTGGCCGATTATGCTGTCGGTCTACGCCGGTTTTATTATCATGGGTTTAATTGGTTTAATGGTCAGAAAAAATAAAAAATTAAGTACGGTTTTAGGCGGAACGATTTTGGGCAGTATGATGTTTTATCTAATTACCAACGCCGCGGTTTGGGCGTTTGGCTCGCTTTATCCTCATACTATAGCCGGCTTAATGCAAAGCTATTATATGGCCATTCCATTTTTCAGAAACAGCTTGCTCGGCGATTTATTCTATACCGGCGTGTTAGTTGGCGCGTATGAAGCGGTTTTACTCTGGCAAACGCGCAAAATAGCCGTTAAACAGCTAATTTAATTGACTTTTTGGCAAATTCTGTTATATTATGAAAGTTGCCGCAAGGCAACTTTTGTTTAACAATGAAAAATATGGTGGCTATAGTTCAATGGTAGAACACTAGGTTGTGGTCCTAGATACCAGGGTTCAATTCCCTGTAGCCACCCATCTATAAAAATAACCTTTCACCAAGGTTATTTTTTATTGATTTATTCCAATTATTTTGCTATTATTTAATTAAATAATATTTTAAAAATATGAATAATTTTAACGAAAATTTAAAAAATAATAGTGAAGAAATCAGTCCGGCCAAGCCATCGGCCAAACGATTGCTTTTATGCGCCGGCCTGGCCATTTTTTGGGTTATTTTTATTTGGGGGTTTTGGCAGAAGGGAATTTACGCCCTGGGAATTAATTATTTTATTTTTCTGTCTCTTTTTGGCGGCTTATTTTTTGGGGTTATTTATAAAAAAGTAAAATTCAGCATAAATGATTTAATCTGGCTAGCCCCGATTTTTTCAATAATTTTAAGTTTTTTAATCTACGACAATCCGTTTCTGAAAATTATCAGCCTATTAATTTTGCCGGTAATTTTTGCGTTTTTTTACAACTATCTAAGCTTAGAAAATAAAGAGGCTAGGCATTGGGATTTTTATTTTTTATTTAAAATGATAAAAAGGTTTTTTTCTTTTTTAAGCAAAATCGGCTTAGCGGCAATTTTATATATAGAATTAATTATCCCCGCTGGTAAAAACAAAAAAAGAATAATCGCGAAAGTCGCCGCCGGCATTCTTTTATTTTTAATCATTTCTCTAACCGTTATAATCCCTCTCTTATCATCGGCCGATAAAGTGTTTTCCGGTAAAACGGAGTTTATTTACAGCTGGATCAATGCGCATGTTTCGCTTATATTTATCTACAAAATTATTGCCTCAATAATTTTATCGGTTTTAATGTTTTCAATGCTTTTTGCTTGGAATAAAAAATTTGATTACCGGGAGAAAGAGGAAAATAATTACAAAATTGACCCCATTATTTCGGGCATTGTTTTAGGCGGCATCCTAATTATTTATTTGCTTTTTCTTTGGGTGCAAGTCGGGCGCCTCTGGGTCGGTTCGTTGCCTTTTGAATTCAAGGACACGGAACAATTTGTAAAAAGCGGCTTTTGGCAATTGTTCTGTTTATCAATAATAAATATAATAATTTATTTTTTTACTTACAGAAAAACTATTTTAATTGTGCAAAGAATTTTGACGGTCTTCACGTTCGCTTCTCTTTTATTGCTCATTTCGGCCGCCCACAGAATGCAGCTTTATGTAACTTATTATGGCTTCAGCTATGAAAAATTATTTGCTTCATACACGGTTATTTATTGCGTCATTTTATTTATCTGGCTAATTTCAAGATTATTTGTTAAAAACCGATCAAATATATTTAAATTTGTGATTATATTATTTGTCTGCATGTATGGTTTAATCGCAATTTTTCCAGTTGAACAGTTTATACTGCGCGCTAACGTAAAACTTTCCGAGTTGAATGGATCGCGGATAAAATTACATGAATTAACGATGCTGTCTCCGGACGTGCTCCAGCTCATAAAAAGATACAAAGCCGAAGGCTTGCTTAAAGATAAAGTCTATTATCCCGGCTCGGGCGCCGGAGAGTCTGATTGGTCCGCCTGGATTAACAAAAAGGAAAAAATAATAGCGGACAAAAAATGGTATGAGCGCAATTTAATGAATTATATTTATTTAAAAAATAATTAAAAACAGATATTCAGCTTACAATTATGCTATAATTATTTTATGAAAAGATTATTGATTTTAACCGTAATTTTACCGTTATTGTTAATTTTAGGTTGCACGCAAACAACCAGGCAGGCTAACGAAACCGCGCCTATTATTCCGGTTCAGCCGGCGGAGAATAGCGCGCAGCCACTGGTCGGCAACGACCGAGACGAGCATGGCTGCATCGGTTCAGCCGGTTATTCATGGTGCGCCGCCAAGCAAAAATGCATCCGTGTTTTTGAAGAAGATTGTTTATCGGCCGAAAGCATAAAATCAGCCATAGCTTTAAAATATAAAAAGCCGATTAGCCAAGTGTTTATCAGAATTGATAAAGAAAATACCGAGTATGCCAAGGGCGGAGTTTCATTCGCGCCTAAGGGCGGAGCTGGCGGCATGTTTTTGGCCGCTAAAATAAATGGCAAATGGGAGTTGGTTTATGACGGCAATGGTAGTGTTGATTGCCGGAAGATTAAAGCCAATTACAACTTTCCGGCCGATATGCTCGTAAATTTTTGCGATTAAAGGCAGCTGATAAATAATACAAAAAATCACCTTAAAATAGGTGATTTTTTGTATTAAGAGCGGTGGTTCTTGACAAAAATGTTAGAATAATATAACATAATAATATGTTAATTAATTCTAACAATAAAACTATGACTTTAAAACAATTTAAAATTATTAGATTGGCCGTGGTGATCGCTTTGGCGGCTACTTTTAGCCAAGCGATTGTTTTAAAAAATTACCTGATTCCGATCGCCGCTTTAATCGCTTCTATTTTAATTTTGTTTTATTTAAGAAGCCGGGTTAAAGAAATTATCGCCGATGAAAGAGATTATCTAACCGGCGGCCGGTCGGCGCTTTTAGCCATGCAAATTTATTCCTGGATCGCGGTTATTATTATGTTTATTTTATATGCCAAGCGTGATTTAAATCCGGCCTATGAACCAATAGCTTTAACGCTGGCTTATTCTACTTGTCTTTTAATGCTGCTATACTCGATGATTTTCCAGTGTTACAATAAAGTTAAACGATAAAAATTATGGAAAATAAAATTAAAGAATTGCGGACAAAATTAAATATTACCCAGGAAGAACTGGCCGCTAGGGCGGGAGTTAGGCGCGAGACGATTGTTTTTCTTGAACAGGGAAAATATAATCCGTCGCTTAAACTCGCCCATGAAGTAGCCTTAGCCTTAAAAACAACTATTGATAAATTGTTTATTTTTTAAAATTATTCTATTTTTATAATTTTATATTCAATTTCTCTGTCAGCCAATTTTATTTTTATTTGATCACCCAGTCTTCTGCCGATTAAAGCCGAGCCGATCGGCGAATTGCGGGAGATAATGCCTTTGGCCGGATTTGTTTCCGATGAGCCTAATATCAAATAGGTTTTTTCTCGACCATTGGCTTCAACGGTAACGCTTGAGCCCAGCTGGACCACGCCGCTTTTTTTATTAGGCTTAATTATAACCGCGCGTTTTAGATGGTCTTCTATTTCTAAGATTCTTTGGTTCATGCCTCTAAGTTTTCCTTTGGCGATTTGGTAAGCGGCATTTTCCGAAAAATCTCCGTCTGAAGCGTATTTTTTAACTTCTTCCGCCAGCCGCGGGCGGTTAAATTTAAGCCGGTTGAGCTTATTTTTAAGTTCATTATATTTAGCCTCGGTCAGATGCTGATCGGGTTTTAGATAAGTATATTTCCCTGGTTTTCTGATTGGCAATTGCATTTGGTCAGTATAAAAATTTTTTTGTGTTTTAGCAAGTTGAAAAAATTGTTTTTTGGCTATTGGGATGATAAGATAATTATATAAATTTATTTGTCAGAAAAATAATTATGGTTTATGACGTTGTAGTAATTGGTGGCGGTCCGGCCGGTATGATGGCGGCCGCGCGCGCGGGCGAACGAGGCGCGCGCGTGCTTTTAGTGGAAAAAAATAATCAGCTTGGAGTTAAATTGCTCGCGACCGGCCATGGCCGCTCAAATTTTACCAATATGCTGGCCGATAAGAAAGAAACAGTCGGCGTTTATGGAAAAAATTATAAATTTTTATTTTCCGCGTTTAATAAATTCGGCGTCCAGAAAACTGTGGAATTTTTTGTTGGCTTAGGCGTCGCGGCCAAAGAAGAAGATAGGGGCCGTATTTTTCCAAAAAGCGATAAGGCCGGCGATATAAGAGAGTCGCTGATAAAATATTTAAAGAAAGGCGGCGTTGAAGTCTGGCTTAATGTTGAAGTCAAAAAAATCGTGGCCAAAGATAAAAAAATTGAAAAAATAATTTTGGCCAACGGCCAAGAAATTTTTTCTAAAAATTTTATAATTACCACCGGCGGCAAATCTTATCCGGAAACCGGTTCAAGCGGCGACGGCTATAAATGGCTTAAAAGTTTAGGCCATAAAATTATTACGCTTAGGCCGGCCTTAACGCCGATAGTTTTAAAAGAAAAAATTGTAAAAGATTTAGAAGGCCTAAGTTTAAAAAATATCGGTATTAATGTTTATCAAAATAATAAAAAAATCATTAGCCGCGCGGGAGATATTATTTTCACCGCTGACGGCTTAAGCGGGCCGGCCATAATTGATTTAAGCGAGCGGGTTGGAGCATTGCTTAAGGCGCCGATTTTCATAGAAATTGATTTTAAGCCGGAAACAGAAGCGGCTGAATTGGAAAAAAAGCTACAAAATGATTTTCACAAGGACGGGAGAAAAATATTTAAAAATTATTTAGCCGGCTTGGTGGCTCCCAAGCTCATGCCCGTTATTATCAAATTATCGGGCATTGATGAAAAAAAACAAATTAATGCCATTGCTAAACCGGAACGCCAGGCCTTAATAAAAGCGCTCAAGGAATTTACCTTAGAAGTAAAAGAGCTTAAAGGTTTTAATAAAGCCATGATTACGGCCGGTGGAGTTGATATAAAAGAGGTTGACCCGAAAACCATGCGTTCAAGGCTTTATGAGAATTTATTTTTAGCCGGAGAAATACTTGATTTAGACGGGCCGACCGGCGGCTACAATCTGCAAATTTGCTGGAGCACGGGTTTTACGGCCGGAGATAGCGCGGGCCTTTAGCTAGACTTTTTCGAATAATATGTTATATTAACTTTAATGGCGCAATTCACGCCTTTTTATTTTTTTATGGCCGAAGAAGTAATTTTACGATTTGATGAAGTGACATTTGAATATGAGCATAACAAGCCTATTTTAGATGAGGCCAGCTTTAGCGTCCGCCGAAGCGCCAAAATAACTTTAATGGGGCAAAACGGCGCGGGCAAAAGCTCTTTGTTTGCCTTGATTATGGGCGAGTTAAAGCCTAAATCGGGCCGGGTTTCCATAACTAACGGCGCCTCTATCGCGACGGCTCGCCAAGTTATGGCGCAAGAAGATTTGGCTTTAACCGTTCAAGAATATTTTGCCAAAGCTTTTGAAATGGAACAGCCTAATTTAGCCAGTAAAATTTCCAAAGTTTTAGAGGTGGTAAATTTAAGCGTGCCGACCGACCGTAGAGTGGGCGAGCTTTCCGGCGGGCAGCAAGCCAGGCTTTTATTGGCTTTTGCCTTAATCCAAAATCCGGATATCCTTTTGCTGGACGAGCCGACCAACAATCTTGACCAGGCCGGCATTGATCATCTGATTGAATTTTTAGTCATGTACAATAAAACCGCCATAGTCATTTCGCATGACGCGGATTTTTTAAATTGTTTTACCGAGGGCGTTATTTACTTAGATAATTTTACCCATAAAATTGAAACTTACGTCGGCGATTATTTCTCCGTGGTTGAAGAGATTAGTAAGCGGGTTGAGCGCGAACAGAGAAAAAACGCCCAGCTTAAAAAGCAGATTATAGACAGAAAAGAAAAAGTGAATTTTTTCGCCAATAAGGGCGGCAAGATGCGCAAACTGGCCAAGAAGCTTAAAGATGAGACCGCCGAGCTTGAAGAAGATATGGTTGACGTCAGGCAAGAAGATAAAACTATCAGAGAATTTGATATCAAAGCTCAAGATATTGCCGGCGAGATTGTTAAAATCAGCGCCGTCAAGGTTATTCATAATCATGAGCCAATAATAAAAGAAGCTGATAAAATAATCCGTAAGCGCATGCACCTCTTAGTTACCGGGCCGAACGGCGTGGGCAAGAGCACGTTTTTGCGCTCGCTGGTCTCAAGCAAAAATGAACACGCGAAAATCTTAGATAAAGTTCGCGTTGGCTATTATAGCCAAGATTTTTCCAATTTGGATTTTAGCCAAACGGTTTTTGATTCTCTCTCCGGCGCTTTAATAGAAGGCGTAGACACGCAGGCTATGCGTTCAATCGCGGCCGGTTTTTTAATCAGTGGAGATTTAATGGGCAGGAAAGTAAGAGAACTGTCCGAAGGGCAAAAAGGATTATTATCTTTCGCGCGCTTAACGATTATGCAACCGGGGCTTTTAGTCTTGGATGAACCAACCAACCATATTAATTTTCGCCATTTGCCGGTAATTGCCAAGGCAATTGATAATTACGAGGGCGCTATGATAATGGTTAGCCATATGCCTGATTTCGTTAAGCAAATAAAGTTTGATGATTATTTGGATTTAAGCAAAGTTTAGGAGGCTGCTTCATATATGCTATAATAAGGAAAGCGACAGTGGCATTTATGAAAATATTTTATAAAATAATTAAAGTTGTTTTTCCGCTGGCTTTAATCATCGGCTTGGTGTTTTATTTTGAGGGCGATTTGCGATTGGCCGAGAAAAATTTAACTAAAATAATCAATCCCTGCGATAAGCCGATTGAATACTTAATCGGTAATTTTGACAAAAGATTCGGCTTAAGCCGGGAAGATTTTTTAAAAGCCGTAAATCAGGCGGTTGAAATTTGGCAAGAGCCTATAAACAAAAAATTATTTGCTTACTCCGATAGCGGCGCTTTAAAAATTAATTTAATCTATGATTCTCGCCAGGAAGCTACCGATAAATTAAAAAAATTAGGCCTTAGCATCCATAACGACCAAGCCACTTACGAAACATTAAAAAATAAATATGATATTTTTAATAAAACCTATGATGCGCGGAAAAGCGAACTTGATAATATAGTTAAATACTACGAGGAACAGAAAGCTAATTACGAAGATGAAGCCAAAGCGGCCAACAAGCGCGGCGGAGTTAGCCCGGAAGAATACGCTATTTTAGAGCAGGAAAGAAAAGATTTGAATAATTTGGTTGAATCAATCAAGCAAAAACAGGCGGCGCTTAATAAAACGGTTGATGATATAAATGCTATGGCCAGCGTTATAAACAGATTGATCCGCGGATTGAATTTAACCGTGGGGGATTACAATACTATCGGCGCCGGCGCCTCCGGTGAATTTCAAGAAGGCCAATATATAAGAGACGCGGCCGGCGAAAGAATCAATATTTATCAATTTGACAGCCAAGAATTATTGATTAGGGTTTTAGCCCATGAGTTAGGGCATGCCTTAGGCATTGAACATCTTGATAATCCCCAAGCGATTATGTACAGATTGAATGAAAGCGGCAATGAAAAAATAACGGCTGATGATATAGCGGCGCTAAAAGCGGTTTGCCAAATAAAATAAATTTAAACGGATAAAAAATAAAACAGCGCCAAAGCGGCGTTGTTTTTATTAAATTTTTCATTTGTTGATTTAAATGTTATATTATATTTATGTTTAATCTCAATGATTTTCTGTTAAATTTGCCTTTGCCTTTGCTTGACCATTGGGGCTATATTATTATATTCATTGCAGCCATAGCCGAAGCTTTGCCGATTTTAGGCACTTTTATTCCCGGACATACCATAATTATATTAGGCGGGTTTTTAGCCAAGCTCGGGATATTAAGGCTGGAAGCGGTTATGGTAGTGGCGGCCGTTGGCGTAGTTATTGGTGATTTATTGGCTTATTATATCGGCCGTAAATTCGGTTATGATTTTGTTATTCGCTACGGAAAATATTTTTTTCTAAATGAAAAAAAATATAGAAAAACTAAAGAGATGGTGTCCGAGCACACGGGTAAAGCTTTAATCATTGGGCGCTTCAGCCCCTTTAGCAGAGCGCTAGTGGCTTTTCTGGCCGGCATTTACAAGATAAAATTTACTAAATTTATTTTTTATTCAATTATCGGCGGCGTGAGCTGGTCAACTATTTCCGTGCTTTTAGGTTATATTGTGGGTGAAGGTTTCCAAGGCGCGGCCAAGTATTTCGGCCGGATAGTTTTGGCCGCCATAATTTTAATCATTTTAATATTTTTCGGCTACCGCGCGCTTAATAAAAGAAAGCAGGTTTTTGTTAAAAAACATAGCTTGTTTTTAGCCTTAAATGCCGCGTCAATTTATATTTTTTCAAAAATGGCCGAAGATTATTTTGATAAAGAGTCAACTTATAGGTTTGACCTTTGGTTTAATGAAAATATAATTTTAATCTGGCGGCCTTGGCTAAATAAGCTGATGGTTTTAATAACCAATATTTTTAGCCCGGAAGTTTTATTGGCCGCAGCCATGCTGGCCACTATTTACTTTTTAATCAAAAAGAATTGGTATAAGGCCGCTTTGATTTTTTTAAGTTCGGCCGGCGGTTTATTTTTAGGCGCGATTTTTAAATATTTAATCGGACGTTTAAGGCCTTCGGGCGGGTTAATTTTAGAAAGCGGCCTAAGTTTTCCCAGCCAGCATTCGCTTATGGCTTTAATATTTTTTTCTTTAGTGATGTTTTTATTCAACGAGAAAATAAAAAATAAATTATTAAAAGGCTTATTTATTTTCAGCAATTTATTTTTAATGCTCTCGGTCGGTTTTTCAAGGATTTATTTAAGGGCGCATTGGTTTAGCGACGTTATGGCCGGCTTCGCTTTAGGTTTATTTTGGCTTACTTGTTTGATTTTAATTTTTGCCATCGCCATTAAATTATTTAAAGATAAAAAATATGATAGACAACAACAAGCTTGAAAAAATTAGGAAAGAAAGCAAGAAAATTAAGGGCGAGGTTAAGGAAAAAACTTTAGGCTTTATTCTTACGGCTTTCGGCCTAGTTGCCGGCTTAGCTTGGAACGAGGCTATCCAGTCGCTGATTAAAAGTTTTTTTACGGTTGATAAAGATTCAATTTGGGTTAAGTTTCTTTATGCCATTGTCATGACTTTGGTAGTAGTGGTTGTTACCGTTTATCTAACCAGGCTTTTTGGCAAGGACGAGGAAGAAAAAAAATAATCATCAAGTAAAAATTTAATGGCCGTAGGGCTTTGCCCGCTATTAAATTTTTACTTGATACCTTATATTTTTTGGAAATATTAAAACCTTTTTTAAAAAAGGTTTTAAAACATTTATGAAATCACAAGCGCGCGTAAAAGTCGGCGGCCGGCGCGGCAACCCGGGCTTTAGGACGCCCTCGGGCTTTAAATATCGGCAGGCCGTAAAAATAGCTAAATTTAAAAAAACATAAATTAAATTTATGGCATTTTTAAAAACGAAATTATTTTGGCAAGTTATAGTTATTATTTTGCTTATAGCCGTCGCGATTTTAGGCATAAGATTTTTAAGCGGTCCGGAAGATACTTGGCTTTGCCAAGACGGCCAATGGGTTAAGCACGGCAACCCCGGAGCGGCTATGCCAATCGCGGCTTGCGGCGAGCGGAAACAGACCGGAGAAATTTCAGTGGCGATGCCGCAACCGAATCAAACAATCAGCAGCCCGTTAATTGTAGAAGGCTTGGCCATAGGCAATTGGTATTTTGAGGCCAGCTTTCCGATTGAACTGATTGATGGTCAGGGAAAAATATTGAGCCAAAGCCACGTCCAGGCGCAAAGCGACTGGATGACCGAAAATTTGGTACCGTTTAAGGGCGAGATAAATTATCAGGCCGCGGCCACGACTATCGGTAAATTAGTTTTTAAAAATGACAATCCATCAGGTTTGTCGCAAAATGAAAAAAAGTTTGAAATTCCGGTGGTGATAAGCCCAAGCCAGACCATGTCCGTTAAAGCTTTTTTTAACAACAATAATTTAGATCCTGAAGTAAGCTGCAATAAGGTTTTTGCAGTTGAAAGGCCAGCGCCAAAAACCGCGGCCGTGGCCGGAGCGGCGTTGGAACAGCTTCTAGCCGGACCGACTGACCAGGAAAAAGCGCAAGGCTACTTTACCAATATTAATTACGGCGTAAAAGTTCAAAAATTGACTATCGCCGACGGAACCGCTAAGGTTGATTTTAATCAAGCGTTGGAAAACGCCGTAGGCGGGTCGTGCCGCGTCAGCGCTGTTCGCGCGCAAATAAACGAGACTTTAAAACAATTTTCCACGGTTAAAGACGTAGTAATTTCAATTAATGGCCGAATCGAGGATATTCTTCAGCCATAGACTTGTGTCGCTCTCAAATATTGTTTTTCCGCTTAGATGAAATTTGTGTATTTTTTTAAAAATCATTAAAAATGATTTTTAAAAAAATTACTACAATTTCATATGCGCGATAAAAACAATATTTGAGAGCGACACGCAAATTAAAATTATAAATTATGAATTTAGAAAGATTAGAAAATATTTTGCGTGATGAACCTAAATTTAGATTAAAGCAGGCTAAGCAGGCTTTGTTTATAAATTTAATCAGCGATTGGGAGCAGGCCACGAATTTCCCTCTAGAGCTTCGCCAAAGATTAAATCAGGAATGTCCGCTTGAGATTGAGACGAAAATTACCAAAAGCCAAGACGAGAATTCAATAAAAGCATTAATTTATTTAGACGACGGCTTAAGCGTTGAAACGGTTTTATTAAATCATCTTGACGGCCGCAACACCGTCTGCGTTTCCTCGCAGGTCGGCTGTTCGCTGGGCTGCGTATTCTGCGCTACCGGCAAAATGGGCTTTAAGAGAAATTTAACCAGAACGGAAATCGTCAGCCAGGTTTTATTTTTTGCCCGTTACATAAAAAGCAAGGGCTTAAAAGTAAATAATATTGTTTTTATGGGCATGGGCGAGCCGTTTTTAAATTATGAAAATGTTATGGGAGCGATTGAAGTTTTAAACGATAAAGACGGCTTAAATATCGGCGCGCGCCATATTTCCATTTCCACGGTTGGTATAATCAACGGCATTAAAAAATTAGCCCAGGAGAAATTGCAGCTTAACCTGGCGCTGTCGCTTCACGCGCCCAATGATGATTTACGTTCAAAAATAATTCCTTACAATCGGGCCAACTCCATAAAAAATTTAATTAAAGACGTTAATTGTTACCTTGAGCAAACCGGGCGACGGTTAATGATAGAATATCTAATGATTGACGATTTTAACGATTCGCGCGAGCAGGCGCTGGAACTGGCTAAATTATTAAAACAAATAGACCCGCCGCTTTATTTTGTTAATTTAATCGCCTATAATCCGACCGACGAATTTAAGCCGTCGCCGGCTAAGAGAATTAAAGATTTTAAATTGGCTTTAAATAAACAAGGCATTGAGGCAACCGAACGCCACCGTTTTGGCCAGGATATTGAAGCCGCCTGCGGGCAGCTGGCGGGGAAGTTATAATTATATAATAAAAAACCCGACAGTTTATGATTGTCGGGAGAGAGAAGGCTGGTATGTTCATCAACCACCGCCAGGGATTAGAGGAATCTGGATGCCCAGCGATTTTTCAGCGCAGTATACCAGGCAAGGTTCGCTGAATTCAACGCTGTCTTCATCATCGAGCAAATTGGGCAGTAAACCGCAGAGGTTTGTTATCATCTTTCTGCTTTCTTCCGAGGCGGCGTTTTTCAGAAGATTGATGAATGCAAGCGCCTGTTGTTCGGCTGACTGTTCGTCTTTGGCGCTAATTTCAATAACGACGTCCTCGCTGCCTTCGACCGGCTCGCCGAAACTGGTTGAACCTTTGTATCGTAAAGTGAATTCCAATGCCCAGCTTCCGTTTTTCATGTTTTCCCTCCTATTAAGGTGATGGGGTGACCGCTGGTAATCAAATAAAAAAAGAGCTTTAATGTATTATATATATTTTAAATAATAAGTCAATAATTTATTTATGCCTAAAAAATTTTTTACGAACGAAGAAGCGAAAAAAATCGGGGATGAAATAGGGATAGATTGGGATAAAATTGAGCTCGAAGAATTTAAACAGGGTTTGCATGTTGAATTGGAGCATGGTTTGGTGGACGCCGAGACTAACGTTACCAACGACGATTTGGCCATGACCGGTAAAATCGCCTGGGCGCATTTAAATGAGTTTGCCGATTATTACACCAGGCTTAAAAAAATGGAAGATGAAGCGGAAAAATATTGGGCCGCCAAAGAATAGGGTTTGTTGACTTTTATGTTAAGCAATGCTATTATATAGATACTAAGGCTAGTTGATTAAATTCAAACTAGCCTTTTATTTTACT
>JAQVNC010000015.1 GCA_028703305.1 Patescibacteria group bacterium | reverse complement strand
AAGCAATCGGCGAATCTATCGTAGTCTCGGGCATGGTTGCGTTAGGATTTTTTTTAAACTCCTCGGCGTATTGGTATCTTTCTTTGGCGATTTGATCAGACGGCTTGCGAATTTTTTTAATGATTTTAGTATCGGCGCTAATTAAGATTTTTCTTTGGGCCGGCGTGGGCGCGCTTAAAGGGTTGCGGTTTAGATTAGCCGCGCTGACCGTTAAAAATTGGGGCGCGGCCGAAGCCTCGGATTTATTTAAAATTTCTCCGGAAATTCTTAAAATTTTGTTTTGATCGGCTTGAACCATGGGCGACTGGCTTAGTTTATTTTGCATTTCTTGGCTGGTTTGCGCCCGCCCTTTTTCGGCGCCCTTGGCTAAGCCTTGATTATAGCCGAAATAATAACTGCCGATAATTATTACGATAACTATTAGCAGATAAATAATTACCGAGGCCCAAATTGATTTAGAGCTAAAACTGATAAAATTTTTTATTGGCTGGTTATCCATAAATTTAAGTTTTTGTTAATGATTAAATAAGCTATAATAATCATACCATATTATATAAAATTATGGTATAATAGTTGTATAAAAATTAGTGTGTTTATATGCTTAAAAAATATTTAAAATTTTCATTTTTATTGGCTTTGTCAGCGCTTGTGGCAATTCTGATATATAACAGCCATTCTTTTACCGCGTCCGCGGCCGATCAGGCTTCCGGCTATGCCTGGGGCGAGTTAACCGGCTGGATAAATCTGGCGCCGGAGGGCTATGAAACCATGGTTGAAGCCGATAAATTAACCGGCTGGGCCTGGAGCGAGAATCTGGGCTGGATTAGCATGGATTGCGCTAATACTGACGGCGGATCTTGCGCGGCGAATTTTTACCGGGTATTAAATAGCGGCGGTACGCTTTCCGGCTATGCCTGGGGCGAGCAAACCGGCTATATTGATTTCGCGCCGGCCGGCGGCGGCGTGAGCGTTGATGAAAACGGAGTTTTTTCCGGCTATGCCTGGGGTGAGAGTGTCGGCTGGATTAGTTTTTCCGGTATCGGTTATGGCGTTACCCAGCAAATATTATTAGGTTATGCCGAAGACTATGCTTTTAGCGAGCAGGTTGGCTGGATTAAGTTTAATAATCCGGACATGGCTACCACTACCGTCTATACCGACCATCTTGAAGGCTATGCCTACTCGGAACAATTAGGCTGGATTAATTTATTTCCGGCCGGCGGCGGCGTTTTAAATGACGGCTTTGGCAATTTAAGCGGTACGGCTTATGGCGAACAGGCCGGCTGGATTGATTTTGCTCCGGCCGGCGCCAGCCAAGTAAAAATAAATTTTACCACCAATGAATTTGAGGGCTGGGCTTATGGCGAACAGGTTGGCTGGGTAAGTTTTAATTGCAATAACGATTCAAGCTGCGGCACAGTTGATTATAAAGTTAAATTCGTATCGGTTAATCAGGCCCCGGAGGTTTCCGGACTAACCGCGCCTAACTGGACTTATGCCCAGGCCGCGGTTAGCGGCGCCTTGCGCGCCAATTTGCAATTTAATATGGTTGACGCGGATACCGGCTCCTACGGCTCGGCTTATCAAGTTATCGTAAAGAAAGCCGATGATACCGCGGTGTTAGATACGGGCGTATGCACCGGCTATCAGACGCCCTCGGCCGATTGTAAAATTGATAATACTATTTGCCTGGAAAACGGCGCGACCGGCTGCGTTAGTCCGGGCGATTGCGTCTGCCAATATATACTAGACAGCGCTTTGCTGGACTATAATCAAGGTTATAAATGGTCGGTTCAAGTATGGGATGATAGCGAGATAGCTTCGGCTATCAAGGATTATGACACTAATCCGGATACGGATAATGATGACGGCGTAGTCCCAACTTTTACCACCTATAAGCATAAAATGCCTGAACCGGATTTTACTTATTCTCCGAATAATCCTAGTAAAAGCGAGCAAGTTAGCTTTACTAATATCAGTAAAGTGTATCTAGCCGCGGCGCCGGATACGGCGGTTGATTGTTCGGATGAACTTTGTACTTACCTTTGGACCGCTACGGCCGGAGCCAGCATCAATGATTCGGCCACCACTTCGCCGATTATAACTTTTAATTCGGCCGGCAGTTTCACAGTGGCTTTAAAAGTAACTGATAACGACGGCTATTATGTTTCAACTTCAGAGACGATTAATGTTAGCGCCAAGCTGCCAAAATGGAAAGAGGTTAAGCCGGAATAGAAAATTATCAGCAATTTAGCGAGCTAAAGACGTCCGACGCCTTGGAGACGTCGGACGTCTTAATAAATCAATGAAAAAACAAGCTAAAAATTTATCAGGATTTACCTTAATTGAATTAACGGTCAGTATTTTTATAGTTGTGATGATGAGCGGCTTGTTTATGGTTAATTACCATGATACCAATAAGCGTTCGGAACTCGGCGTGATAAAACAGAAATTAGCTTCAGATATCAGGCTGGCGCAAAATTACAGCTTGGGTTCAAAAACTTATGACGGCGTTACTACGCCTGGCGGCGGCTGGGGCGTGCATTTTGATTTAACCGATCCGACGCGTTATATTATTTTTGCCGATAAAAACGCGCCTAACGGCGATCAGGCATATGACGCAAGCGAAGCCGTAGAGACTAAAACTTTACCGGCCGGCATAACCATAGATTCTTTAAGTCCGGCCGATACGGTTGATATTGTTTTTTTTCCGCCTGATCCAATAACTTATATCAATGGTTTAAGCAACGCGGCCGCGGAAATCGTTTTAAAAGAAAATATTAATAATTCAACGGCTCAAGTCTCGGTTAATTTTTTCGGCTTAATTGACACGGATTAAAATGAAAATAAAAAAAATTTACAACAATTCGGGCATTAGCATCTTAGAAGTTGTGGTAGCCATGATGATAATTACCATGGGCATGATCGGCGTTTTGTCGCTGGTAATTCAAAATGTGGAAGCCCAATATATCAATAAAAATGTTTTAATGGCTTCTGGTTTAGCCCAGGAAGGCTTGGAGTTGGTAAGAAATATCAGGGATTTAAATTGGCTGACGCCAGGCAATGCCTGGAACCAAAATATAGTGGGCGACGGCACTTATATTATTGATTATCGCGGGCCGGCGAGCATTAGTCAGGCCATAAATTCCATATCTGAAGACGGCGCCAGGCTATATCTTAACGGCAGTGGCCTTTATACTCATGAGACAAGCGCCGCGCCGACAAATTTTTATCGCTTAATTACCGCGGTTGATCATACTGATTATCTTGATGTTAAATGCGAGATCCGCTGGAAAGACGGCGCGCAAAACCATAATTATACGGCCGAAACTTATTTGTATAATTGGCGATGACCTTTAAAAACCTTTTTAGAAAAGGTTTTTAATATTTTCCAAAAATATATTGTATCAAATAAAATTTTATAGCGGGCAAAGCCCTACGGCCATAAAATTTTATTTGATGTAATAAATTGTTATTATGAGTTTATTTATAAAAAAATTTAAAGCTGAAAAAGGCGTAAGTTTGCTGGAATTAATAGTCGCGGTAGCGATTTTTTCCGTTCTAATGTTAGTCGCGACCGGAATTTTTAAAATGGTAATTGACGGGCAAAGAAGCTCTATCAGCGCGCAAAACGTGCAAGAGAGCATGAGATACGCCATGGAAAAAATAAGCAAAGAAATCAGAATGGCGGGAATTAGCAATCATGATTGCGAAGATATGTTTAGCGTGCCGCCGACCGCGGTTTTTAAAGTTTTTAATACAACCGGCGATAATAGCAAGCTTTATTTTAAAAATCAATATGGCAATTGCGTGGTTTATTATCTGGAAGATAATCGCCTTAAGATAATGGCCGAGTCTGATGCCGGCAATGTTGAAGGTTTTATTACTCCGGCAAAAATTGAAGTCAGCAATTTAAAATTTTACGTGAATGATGATTTAATTGGCGCTTTGCCCGGTATTCAGCCTTACGTTACTATGTTAGTAGATGTTAAAGCTGTCGGGCAGGCGATACATGAGCAGAGAATGAAAATTCAAATGACGGTTTCTTCAAGGTATTATGAAGGCTCCTAAAAAATTTTTCAATATGAATTTATTTTATAATAATATAAAAAATCAAAAAGGCGTAATTTTACTTTTAACTTTGTTTATTTTATCCGGTATTTTAATTATTACTTTAGGCGCCGCCGAGTTGGTTTTAGCCGGCATAAAGATGAACCGTTTGGCCGGTTATTCAAACCTGGCATATTTCGCATCCGAAGCCGGTATGGAGCGGGCTTTATGGGAAGCCAGAAAAAACAGTTATGCTTTACCTGACGTAGATACCGATAATGTTTTTAGCCTGGCTGATCTTGGCAACAATAGCGCTTATCAGGTAAATTATGCCAGTTCAACGTCTTATGTTACTTTTAAATCAATTGGCATTTATGCCGGCGCTAAAAGATCGGTGGAAAGCACATATTTAGTCAGCGAACTTCCTGTTTGTACGCCGGATTGTACCGGTAAAGTTTGCGGAGATGACGGCTGCGGCGGTTCTTGCGGCTCTTGCGGCGACGGCGAATCGTGCGTAGACGGAGCTTGCGAACCCGCTCCGCCGGCAGGTTGCAATTTTGTTTTTCCCATGGCTTTTCCTTGGAATTTCAGCTGCTTATTTTAATAGTTATAAATTTAATTAAAATATAAATAATAATTAATTAATATAATAAATCTATGAAATTTTTTACAAAAAAAACGTTTAATATGACTTTTTTAAATTTGCTGTTTTTGTTAATTGGGCTATTTCTTGCCGTGGGCGCCACTATTGTCTTCGCTACTTGGAATGATGCTAAAACCGGCGACAGCGGCTCGTTAAGCGAAACCAATTGGAATGCTTTAGTTGATATGCTGGAAGCCTCGGGCGGCGGCTGCGTCAAGGCTGATTGTTCCTGCAGATGGGCTTCCAGCAGCAGTGGTAGCTGTACCTGCACTCCGCCGGATTGTCCGTCGGGATTTACAAATCAGGGAGCGAGCGATATGATTGAAACCAGTTATTTTAACACAAATACCGGTCTTAACGGCGGAACTATGGGATCCAGCCGCTATTGCTGTAAATAATTTAAAGTTAATTAAATTTTTACCGCGCCTTGACCTCATGAATAAATTAGAAATTAAAAAAAGAATAGAAAAATTAAGAAGCGAAAT
Organism: Patescibacteria group bacterium; assembly: GCA_028703305.1. GTDB lineage: Bacteria > Patescibacteriota > Patescibacteriia > Patescibacteriales > GWC2-42-12 > JACPHD01. Next base: position 12,964 of record JAQVNC010000015.1, on the reverse strand, counting down.
TGAAAAATACCGCTATGCTTATCATGTCCTTGATAAATCTTTAATTTCGGACGCGGCTTTAGATAGCTTGAAAAATGAGCTGGAAAAGCTGGAGCGTGAATTTCCGGATTTAATTACCTCGGATTCTCCGACTCAAAGAGTGGGCGGGGCGCCTTTGGAAAAATTTGAAAAAGTTCGGCATACCGCGCCCATGATGTCTATCTTTGACGCTTTTTCGCCTCTTGATATGCGGGACTGGGAAAAACGTTTGAAGAAAATAATGCCCGGACAGAAATTTGATTATTATGCTGAATTAAAAATGGACGGCTTGGCCGTGGCCTTAATTTATGAAAAAGGCGGATTTGTTTTAGGCGCGACCCGGGGCGACGGAGAAATTGGCGAAGACGTAACGCAAAATTTAAAGACCATTGAAGCTATTCCTTTAGTCTTGCGGCGGCCGGAAAAACAGGAACTAAAAAATATCGGTTTATCCGAAGAAGCAATTAAAAAATTATATCAAGCTATTAATAATGGCCGGTTGGAAGCACGCGGCGAAGCTATTATTTCCACTAAAGTTTTTGCCGAGTTGAATAAATTATATAAAAAGCAAGGTCGGGCCGAGCTGGCCAATCCTAGAAACGCCGCCGCCGGTTCAATCAGGCAGTTAGATTCAAAATTAACGGCTGAACGCCGTCTAGACTGCCATATTTATTCTTTGGCCACGGATTTAGGATTAAAATATCACGAGCAGGAGCATGAGCTGGCCAAGCTTTTAGGTTTTAAAGTTTTAAAGCAAAATAAATATTGTAAAAATTTGGAGGAAGCGATTAAATTTCATAATTACTGGGAAAACCATCGCGATAAAGTTCCGTTTGAATGCGACGGCGCGGTAATAGTGGTTAATAATTTAAATTTATGGCCGAAACTGGGCATAGTCGGTAAAGGCCCGCGCTATATGATGGCCTATAAATTCGCGGCCGAGCAGGCCACCACGGTTGTGGAAGATGTTGTTTGGCAAGTCGGCCGCACCGGCGTGTTAACGCCGACGGCGCATTTAAAGCCGGTTAAAGTCTATGGCGTAACCGTTAGCCGGGCCACCTTGCATAATCTGGATGAAATCAGGCGGCTGAGCTTAAAAATCGGCGACACAGTCATAATTGAGCGCGCCGGCGACGTTATTCCTAAAGTGGTTAAAGTTTTACCTAATTTGCGCGTTGGTTCTGAAAAAGAAATTAAAGTTCCAAAACAATGTCCGATGTGCTCCGGCGGCGTGGAAAAAGTGGCCAGCGAGGTTGCTTTCAGATGTATCAATAAAAAATGCTATGCTGTGAATCTGCGCAACTTAACCCACTGGGCCTCCAGAAATGCCATGGATGTTGAAGGGCTGGGACCGAAAATTATTGAACAATTATATAAAGAGGGGCTAGTAAAAGATATCAGCGATTTTTTTAAATTAACCGCCGGCGACTTAAAGCCTTTGGAAAGATTTGCCGAAAAATCAGCGGAAAATTTAGTGGCGGCCATCGCGGCCAGAAAGGAAGTTGACTTAGCCAGATTTATTTATAGCTTGGGCATCCGCCATGTGGGCGAAGAGTCGGCTTTGGCCTTAGCCAAGCATTTTGGCAGTTTGGAAAAAATTAAAAATGCCGGCCAGGATGAAATAAACTCTATTTATGATTTTGGAGAAGTTATGGCCAAAAGCGCTTATGAATGGTTTCATGATAAGCATAATTTAGATCTGCTCGCCAGGCTGGAAGCCGCCGGAGTCAAAATAAAAAGTTTAAAACTAAGCTCTAAAAATACAAAATTGGCCGGGAAAATTTTTGTCTTAACCGGCAGTTTAGAGAAATTGACAAGAGACCAGGCTAAGGCTAAGATAAGAGAATTGGGCGGAGATATTTCTTCGTCGGTGAGCACTAACACGGATTATGTCGTGGCTGGCGCCGAGCCGGGAAGTAAATTGGAAAAAGCGCAGAAGCTCGGGGTAAAGGTTATAGACGAGGGGGAATTTATGAAATTAATTTCCTAACGAATCAACGAATCTGACTACGAATACAACAAATTATGAGAAAGGAGGTAGAAATTATTTATAAAGATTTAAGCTATAATATAGTTGGTATAATGTTTGAAGTATTTAATGAGTTGGGGTATGGTTATCAGGAAAAACATTATGAAAAGGCGGTAGAAAAAATTTTTGTTGAAAGAAAAATTAATTACAAGAGACAGCTACCGTATAATATAATTTTTCACGAAGAAAAAATAGGCACATATTATTTAGATTTTTTAGTTGAAGATAAAATTATAGTTGAATTAAAAAGGGGGAATTATTTTTCAAGAAAGAATATCAACCAAGTCAAAGAATATTTAAAAGTGACAGGGCATAAATTAGCTTTAATAATTAATTTTACCGCTTACGGAGTAAAAACATTAAGAATATTAAATCCAAACAATAAAGAATCAGTGAATTATTCGTGATATTTGTTGTTTAATTCGTTGATTCGTTAGTTTTATGAATTTATCCAAAGACGAAATACAACACATCGCTAAGTTGGCCAGGTTGGAACTGACTGGCGAAGAATTAGAAAAATACGGCGGACAGCTATCCGCGGTTTTAAATTATATTGACCAGCTAAAAGAAGTTGACGTTAAAGGCGTGGAGCCGACCGCTCAGATAACCGGGCAGGAAAATGTTTTGCGCGGCGATGAAATAAAAAATTGGGATGAGAAAGAAATTGAAGCGGCTCTGGCCGACGCGCCGGAGAGGGAAGGCAGGTTTATTAAAGTTAAACGAGTTATAGAATAAAATATGAAATTAAATCAACTTACCATAAAACAAGCCGGCCAGATGCTGGCAAAAAAAGAAATAACCTCGGTTGATTTGACCAAGGCGTGTTTAAAGCGGATTAAAGAGGTGGACGGGAAAATCAAAGCTTGTTTAACCGTCTGCGAAAAAGAAGCTTTGGCGGAAGCTAAAAAAGCTGACGAGAAAATAAAGAACGACGAAACCGGAGAATTATTAGGCATCCCGTATTTGGCCAAGGATAATATTATGACCCGAGGCGTTAAAACCACGGCCGCTTCAAAAATTTTAGAAAATTATATCGCGCCTTATGACGCGACTATTATAAAAAGATTAAAACAGGCCGGCGCCGTTCTACTCGGCAAAACCAATTTAGACGAATTCGCGCATGGCGCCTCCACGGAAAATTCGGCATACGGCACGACGCATAATCCCTGGGATCTGTCCCGCGTGCCCGGCGGTTCTTCCGGCGGATCAGGCGCGGCTGTGGCCGCGGATATGTGTTTATTTGCCCTAGGTACGGATACGGGCGGATCAATAAGATGCCCGGCCAGTTTTTGCGGTATTACCGGTTTAAAGCCGACCTATGGCCGTTCATCTCGTTTTGGCCTTATCGCCATGACCAGCTCAACCGATGTGCCCGGACCATTAACTAAAACGGTTGAAGACGCGGCCATTGTGTTGTCAGTTATCGCCGGAGTTGATAAGAATGACGCGACCACGGTGGATAAAATCCCCCTGACCCACTTTGCTAAAGGCGGCAGTTTAAAAGGCCTGACTATCGGTTTGCCTAAAGAATATTTTATAGAAGGCACTGACAAAGGCGTGACCGAAGCCATGGAAAAAGCCATTGAAGATTTTAAAAAGTTAGGCGCGAAATTTAAACAAGTCAGCCTGCCGCATACAAAATACGGCGTGCCGGTTTATTATATTATTACACCATCGGAAATTAGCTCCAATTTGGCGCGTTTTGACGGCATAAAATACGGCTTAAGCATCCAAGATGACGATAGGGCTAAAGCTGATTTAATGAGCATTTACACCAAAAGCCGGGGTAAAGGTTTTGGGCCGGAAGCTAAACGCCGCATCATGCTCGGCACCTATGCCTTAAGCGCCGGTTATTTTGAAGCTTATTATCTGCAGGCCCAAAAAGTCAGGACAAAAATAAAGCAAGAAATGGATAAAGTTTTAGAAACCGTGGATTGCTTGTTAACTCCAACCGAGCCGCATGCAGCTTTTAAAATCGGCGAACAGTCCAACGATCCGTTAAAAATGTATCTTGAAGATATTTTTGTAACCGGAGCGTCGCTGGCCGGATTACCCGCTATTTCCATTCCCTGCGGTTTTGATAAAAACCTGCCGGTCGGCTTGCAATTAATCGGCAAACGTTTTGATGAAGCCACGCTATTTAGAGTGGGGAGCAGTTATGAAAAAGCGACCGAGTGGCATCTGAAAAAAGCGGAAATTTAAAATAGATTGCGGGTCAAGCCCGCAATGACAATACTATATTATGTCCAAGCAAAATAAAATATTTTTAATAATCGCGATTGCCATAGTTGCAGTCGGTTTTATTTTCATAACCAGAAACAACCAAACGACGCAAAATAATCAAACGGCCAAGCCGGTTGACCAGACTGATCATGTTTGGGGCAATCCGAATGCGCCGGTCGCTATGATTGTCTACAGCGATTTTGAATGTCCGTTTTGCGTTAAATTTTCCGAGACCATGAAACAAGTGGAAGAAAATTTTAAAGATAAGGTGGCCATAACTTTTAGGCATTACCCTTTAGCCGGTCATCCGGACGCGGAAAAAGCGGCCGAGGCCTCGGAATGCGCGGCCGAACAGGGTAAGTTTTGGGAAATGCATGATAAGTTATTTGCCGATAACCAGGCCGGACGATTAAGCGAAGAGCAATTTAAACAGGATGCGATTGATTTAGGCTTAAACCAAGAGCAATTTAATCAATGTTTAACCGGCGGCAAATATAAAGATAAAATCAGCCAACAAAAGGCCGAGGGCGATAAAGCCGGCGCTACCGGCACGCCGACAATTTTTGTCAACAACAATATTTATCCCGGCGCTTATCCGTTTGAAGATTTTATTTCGCCTGACGGCCGGAGCAATAAAGGCATGAAAAGCATAATCAGCGAGCTATTGAAATAATATTTATGCAGAAAAGAAAAATAGTTTTAGCCTCTAAATCGCCGAGAAGAAAAAAGCTTTTAGAGCAAGTCGGCCTGGAGTTTGAAATTATTGAAAGTAATTTTGATGAAGATAGCGTAAATTTAGCCGACCCGATTGAGTTGGCTAAATTTTTAGCTTTGAAAAAAGCCGAGGCCGTGGCCGCGAGTTTTAATGATGCCATAATTATCGGCGCTGATTCAGTAGTGATTTTTAACGGCCAAACTTTAGGCAAGCCTAAAGACGCGGCTCAAGCTAAAAGGATTTTACGCGAGCTGTCCGGCAAGGAAAATAGAGGCATTACCGGCTATGCTATAATTGACACTAAGAATAAAATAGTGGTAAATAATTATAGCGAGGCGGTGGTGAAATTCAGGGATTTAAGCGATGAGGAAATTGATGAATATATCGCTACCGGCGAGCCTTTAGATATGGCCGGCGCTTATGGCTTAATGGACAGGGGTGCGGTTTTAATGGAAAGCGTTAATGGCAATTTTTATTCTATTGTCGGCTTGCCGATTAATGAAGTATATTTTGAGTTAAGAAAGATGGGAGCAATCTAATACGGAGAGGTCGCCTAGAGGCCGATGGCGCGCGCTTGGAAAGCGCGTATACCGCAAGGTATCGAGGGTTCGAATCCCTCTCTCTCCGCACCAGCCAAATTCGCCTTATCAGCATGTTCATTAACGGCCGGTAAGGCATTTTAAAATAAAAAAATATGAAACAAAAAGGCTTAACTTGCGAAGAAGTTAAAAAAAGGCAAATTCAATACGGCAAAAATGTTTTGCCGGCGGAAAAAACCGTTCCGGCGATTAGAATTTTTCTTTCGCAATTCGCCAATCCTTTGGTCTATATCCTTTGTTTGGCCGGCCTGATTTCTCTTTTTCTGCAAAAGTATTTTGATATCGCGCTGATTTTTTCCGTGGTTATTATTAACGCTTTCATGGGATTTTTTCAGGAAAACAAGACGCAGCAAACGCTGGCCGCCCTTAAGAAGCTGGTAAAACCAAGCGCTAGAGTGCTTAGGGATAATCAAAGGCAAGAAATAGACGTTTTAGAGTTAGTCCCGGGAGATATAGTTTTTTTAGCGGTTGGGGATAGGGCGCCGGCTGACGGGCGAGTTATTGAAGCTTTTTCTTTTTTCACCAACGAAGCCGTTTTGACCGGTGAAAGCGAGGCTGTTAAAAAAGAAACCGGCGGCGAAGTTTTCATGGGGACAATTGTTTCTTCCGGCCGAGCCGTAATAGAGGTGGTAAAAATAGGGTCATTGACTAAAATCGGAAAAATCGCCGAAACTTTAAAAAAGACCGAAGAGCCGGCCACCACCCTGCAAGTTCGTTTAAAAAAATTAACTCACACTTTAATTTTTATTTCGGTTTTTTTATCGGCCCTGGTGTTTATTTTCGGTTTTTTAACAGGCAGGGATTTTTGGCAGATGGCCGAACTTTCCGCCGTTCTATTAGTGGCGATTATCCCAGAAGCCCTGCTGATAGTTATAACTTTAGTCTTGGTTTTAGCCATGCAGGACAGCCTGAAAAGAAAAGCTTTGATAAGAAAAATTTTGGCCGTGGAAACTTTGGGCTCGGTTACAACGATTTGCACGGATAAAACCGGAACGTTGACGGAAGGAAAAATGAAAGTCGTTAAAACCGATTTTATTGACGCCGGGAGCGGCTTATTAACGATGTGCTTATGCAACGACTTAAGCGGCACGGAAGAAATCGCGCTTTGGGATTTTTTAAGGGAGCGGAAAGATTTTGATCAGGAAAAAACCTTTAACGAAGCCAACAGAATTTTTGAAATTCCTTTTAGCAGCGAACATAAATTCATGATAACGGTCAATTCTTACGCCGGGGGCGGCGATGAATATCTGGCGTCGGCCAAAGGAGCGCCGGAAATTATTATGAAAATGTGCGAACTGTCCGCAGCGGAACAAAAATCTTTAATGCTTAAAATTGACGCTTGGGCGGAGAAAGGCTTAAAGGTGATGGCTCTGGCGAGCAAAAAAATATCAAAAGATGACTTAAAAGAAATAAAAAATAAAAAATTAACGGATTTTACTTGGGCCGGCATGGTCGGACTTTGGGATCCGCCGCGCCGGGACGTAAAAGAGACGCTTTTAGCCGCTAAGCAGGCCGGCCTTAAAATAAAAGTTGTTACCGGAGATTATTATCGCACGGCCGTAAAAATCATGGAATATTTGGGTATAAAGATTAACTCCGGCCAGATTTTAGAAGGGGATGAATTGGAAAAATTAAATGACAAAGAATTAAAAAGCCGAATTTCTAACATTTTATTATTCGCCCGCGTTACGCCCGAGCAGAAATTAAGAATAGTAAGCGTTCTGCAGGAACTTGGAGAAATAGTCGCTATGACCGGCGACGGGGTTAACGACGCGCCGGCCCTTAAAAAATCAAATATCGGCATCGTGGTCGGCGACGCTTCGGAAGTGGCTAAAGAAACCGCCGATCTCATACTTTTGGATAATAATTTTAAGACGATTATTTCCGCGGTGGAAGCGGGCAGGCTGGTATTTGAAAATATCAAAAAGATAATTTTATTTATCCTGTCTAATTCTTTCGCGGAAGTTGTGGTTATTATGGGCGCTTTAATTTTGGGCTGGCCTTTTCCTCTGACGGTCGTGCAGATTCTATGGCTTCATCTTTTATGCGACGGGCCGGAGGATTTTATTTTAGGCTTTGAGCCCAAGGAAAAAGAAACCATGCTTGAAGGGCCTAAAAGCATGGCCGAACCTATCTTTGACAAAATTGGCATTTTTTTAACCATTATGATTTCTCTTCTTTCCGGCCTTATTTCTCTTGGTTTTTTCTGGTATTTTGGCTTATATCACGGGAATTTAATTTTAGGGCAGACAATGGCTTTTATGTCGCTGGCTTTCAGCTCGGTTATTTATATTTTTTCCTGCCGGACGCTACGCAAGCCGTTTTGGCAGTATGAGAATTTTTGGTCAAATAAATGGCTTTTTATGGTAGTAATTTTCAGCCTGCTCTTGGCGTTTATTATAACTTATTTTCCCCCGACTCAAAAAATTCTCGGCCTGATGCCTTTAAATTTATTCCAATGGAGTTTGCTTTTAGCTAAAGCGGTTTTATTGGTTTTGGTTATTGAAATAATAAAATTAAAGATGAGGCCGAAAAAAATTGTTGCCTTATCTTAAAAATGATAAAATAAAGTTAGCATAAATTATATGGAAATGATATTTTTTGCCATTGCGACTTTTTTTTCAACCTTGGGCGGCGGCATGTTTGCCGCCAGGTTTAAAAATCAGCTTCATAAAATTATGGCTTTTTCAGCCGGAGTTATACTCGGAGTGGTGTTTTTTGATATTTTCCCGGAGATTATGGAGCAAGTAAAAATAAATGATTTTAAGCCGATTGAAATTATGGTAGTTTTGGTGGTTGGTTTTTTACTTTTTCATATATTGGAAAAGACGATCTTAATCCATCACGCGCATGAAGAAGATTATGCCGACCATAAACATCCCCAAGTCGGGATGCTCTCGGCCTTGGCTTTGGCCGGCCATAGTTTTATGGACGGGGTAGGCATCGGCCTTGGCTTTCAAGTAAGCCCGACGGTCGGCTTATTGGTTGCCATCGCCGTAATTTCGCATGATTTTACCGACGGCATGAATACCATAACTTTGATGCTTAGCCATAAGAACAGTACGGCTAAAGCCAAAATGTTTTTATTGTTGGATTCAATCGCCCCGGTTTTAGGCGCTCTGTCAACTTTATTTTTTACAGTCTCGGCGCATTTCTTGGTTTTATATTTAGGCTTTTTCGCCGGCTTTTTGCTTTATATCGGCGCCAGTGATATTTTACCGGAAGCCCATAGTCAAAAGAGTTCATTTAAGCTTATCGGCCTGACTATTTTAGGTACGGCTTTAATTTTTATAATTACGCGTTTGGCTTGAGTTAATTATTAATTATTGGCCTAATAAAACCCCAGCTGGTCCGGGGTTTATTTAATAACAGCCGACCTTTGACCTAATTAAATTTTTAAACTATGATAAAATAACTATAAGAAGGCTAAATTTAAAATTATGAAGCTAATATTAGATAAAAACATTTTAGACCAAGCGCCGGAGAATTTATTAAGGCAGGCCGGCTATGCTTTTTTAACGGATCGGCGCACCGGCCAAGAAAGTTATGTGCGGCGGTTTGGCCGCGGTTTTTATCCTAGGTTTCATCTTTATCTTGAGGAGCAAAATAGCCAGGTAATTTTAAATTTGCACTTGGACCAGAAGCAGGCCAGCTACGAAGGCGCGCACGCGCATAACGCCGAATATGAGGGGGAAGTGGTGGAAGCGGAAATGGCTCGCATAAAAAACTTTGTGCCGGGAAATTTTAAATTTTAATGTTTTATGCAAAATCCTTCGGATGAAATAAAATCAAAATTGGATATCGTTGATGTTATCCGTGAATATATCCAGCTTAAAGCGGCCGGCTTGAATTTTCGCGCCAATTGCCCGTTTCATCGGGAAAAAACCCCATCGTTTATGGTTAGCCCGGAAAAGCAGATTTGGCATTGCTTTGGTTGCGGCAAAGGCGGGGATATTTTTTCTTTTGTCATGGAAATTGAAGGTTTGAGTTTTGTGGAAACTCTTCGCTTGCTCGCCAAAAAGGCCGGCGTGGTTTTAAAAAAAGCCGACCCGGCGCTAACTTCAAAACGCAATACGCTTTTGGATATTTTAGAATTGTCCGCCAAATATTACCATAAAGTTTTAACGGCCAGTCCGGCGGCTGAAGGCGCGCGGGCGTATTTGCGCGAACGGGGCTTGACCGACGAAACGATTGAGAAATGGCAAATCGGCTATAGTCCGGATACCTGGGACAGCCTGACTCATTTTTTAAAAAGCCGGGGCTACGGCGAAAACGAAATTTTTTTAGCCGGCCTGTCGGTTAAAAAAGAAAAAACTCCGGGTTTTTATGATCGTTTTAGGGGCCGGATTATGTTTCCTATAAATGATATCAATGGTAATGTAGTTGGTTTTACGGCTCGAGTTCGGCCGGAAAAAGAAGCGGAAGAAAAAATGGGAAAATATATAAATACTCCGGCGACCATGGTTAATGACAAATCAGTTTATAATAAATCAAATATTTTGTTCGGCTTAGATAAAGCTAAAATGGCTATTAAAGCCGAAGACGCGGTTGTCTTGGTTGAAGGCCAGATGGACGCGATCACGGCGGCGCAAAACGGCTTTAATAATGTTATCGCTTCTTCAGGCACGGCCTTAACGGCTGATCAGGTAAATTTAATCAAGCGCTATTCCAATAATTTATTTTTGTCTTTTGACATGGATAAGGCCGGGGATTTGGCGGCTGAACGCGGCATCGCCCAAGCCATGCAAGCGGAGATGAATATTAAAGTGATTGAACTGCCGGAAGGCAAAGATCCGGACGAGTGCATTAAAAATAATCCTGACGGCTGGAGGCAGGCGGTTAAAAACGCCAAGCCGATGACGCAGTATTATTTTGACAAAACTTTTTTGAAGCTTAATTTAAAAGATTATGAAGGCCAGAATCAGGCGGAAAAAATACTATTGCCCTTAATCGCCAAATTCGGCTCGCGAACCGAGCAAGATTTTTGGCTTAAAAAATTAAGCCAGGCGGTTGACGCTAATGAAAATTCTTTAAGGGAGAAATTAAAAGAAATTATAAAAAAGCAAAGCCAGGCTAATGCTCAAGCCAAGCCTTTAACCGGAGCGATGAAAGAATTAAGCCGGTTAAAACCAAGCCGGGAGCAGATGCTTTCGGAATTACTGCTGGCTTTTATTATAAGATTTCCCGCCCACTTGGAATACGCGATTAACCATATCGGGCCGGATGATTTAGTCGGGGAGTCTAACCAGCTGCTTTACAGAAATTTAATTATTTATTATAATAAGCTCATAGATTTGTGGACTCGAGAAGGGGGAAATTTTGAATTGGCGATAAATTATCTTGGCCTTAAAGAATGGTTAAGCAATCCGGATAATTTTATACAAGATGGCAAAGTTAAAGCGGATAGCCAGCCTGATAATTATAAGTGTTTAAGCTTATTGGACAGGCTGGTTCTTTTAGCTGATAAAGACTTTTACGATTATAGCGAAGAGCAGGTTAAAGCCGAGATAATAAATATCATGGCCGCTTTAAGGGTAAATTATTTAAATAACCGGCGCCACGAAATAGCTAAATTAATCGCCGGCATAGAAAAAGAAAATATCAATGGCCAGGAAAAGAATGAAAAAATGAAAAATTTGATGGAGGAATTCAAGGCTTTAACCGAGGAAATAAATTTAATAGAGGTAAAATAATACTAAATATGGTGAAACATAATAAAAAAAATAAGAGCCGCGCCAAAGCTAAAAAGGCCCAGAAGCCGAAAATAAAACCTAAGGCTAAAAGCGTTAAGGCGAAGAAGATAAATTATAAAAAAAACTATAAAAAGCCTAAATTTAATAAGCTAAGCCGGCAGAAATCAAAAATCAGAAAAGCTAAAGAAAAAAAAGAAGAGCATATTGTCATAAAACCGACCGAGGAGCAGATCAATAATTTAATTGTTAAAGGCCGTTCGCGCGGCTTTCTTACGGAAACGGAGCTATTGCATATTTTTCCCGAGGTTGAAGAATATATTTTTGACTACGAATTAACTTTGGAAGCTTTGCAAAAAAACGGCATCCAGATAATTGAGGACACGGGCGGATTTTTAGGCGCGGGCGATGACATAAAAAATAAATCCGGGCAAATCGCCGGTTTTAGCGAAAAGAAAAAATTTGATATTTCCGAATTAAGCTCCGATTCCATCCAGATGTATTTGCGCGAAATCGGCAAAGTGCCGCTGCTCTCCGGCGCGGAAGAAATTGAATTGGCCAAACGCAAAGAAAAGGGGGATAAAGAGGCCGAGAAAAAAATTATTGAAGCCAATCTGCGCCTAGTCGTCTCTATCGCCAAGAAATTTACCGGTTCCAAAGGTTTAAGCCTATTGGATTTAATTCAGGAAGGCAATATCGGCCTGTTTCGCGCCGTGGAAAAATTTGAATACCGCAAAGGCTATAAATTTTCGACTTACGCCACCTGGTGGATCCGACAGGCGATCACTCGGGCCTTGGCCGATCAGTCGCGTACTATCAGAATCCCGGTGCATATGGTGGAAACGATTAATAAATTTCAGCAAGTCCAGCGCCAGTTAATCCAGGATTTAGGCCGCGAACCCTTGCCCGAAGAAATCGCCGCCGAGATGGGCGAAGATATTGATAAAGTCAGGCATGTCATAAAAATATCCCAAGATACAATATCGCTGGAAACTTCCATTGGCGATGATGATGAAGATTCAACTTTGGAAGATTTTATTGAAGACGTGAAGAACGTTACGCCGGACCGGTCGGCCGCTCTGCAGTTATTAAAAGATTATGTAAAAGAAGTTATCGCCGAATTAACGCCAAGGGAGCAGAAGATTTTGGAAATGCGTTTTGGCTTGGTTGACGGCGTGGCTCATACTTTGGAAGAAGTCGGGCGAGAATTTGACGTTACGCGCGAGCGCATTAGGCAAATTGAAGCTAAGGCTTTAGAAAGAATTCAGAAGCATGCCGGCATAAAAAAATTAAGAGACTATTAAAGATAGGCCCCTTTATAAAAGGGGCGGCTCGGCCTTAAGCCGAGCGGGGATTTTTTCCTTATTATAAAAAAAGACCGTCCTTTTAGGGCGGTTTTTGTATTCTGTCATTCCCGACCTGATCGGGAATCCAGAAGTTAATTCAGAAGCTTTAGAATTTTTTCCTGGTTGATGACACTCTCGCCGCTGATTACCAGATGCGAAACGGCCAACATGGCGTTGAGCCGAAATAGGCCTTGGCTTCGGAGATAATACGGTTCGGGCAAATACCTTTTAGCCAGAGCCATAATTTCCTCGGCCAAATTGTATTTATCCACTTCGGCCAGAATTTTTATCGGATCAATTTCCGAGAACCTCGTCGCCGGCCCTTGCCGCATGTGAGCTTCGGC
>JAQVNC010000032.1 GCA_028703305.1 Patescibacteria group bacterium | reverse complement strand
GCCAAGAGAAAAATAAATTTTGACCCCTGTACCGGCAATATAAATATTAACGGGGTCGTCTATGCCAGCGACGAATTTAAAACTTTAAGCCTGCCTAAACAGTTTAACATTATTGGCGGCCTAATCGCCAGAAAATTAAGCATGACTAGTATTTGGCAGCCGATAAATATAACTTTTGACAACCAATACTTAAGTGAAATTTTAGGCGTGACCGAATTTTCCCCTGTCCTAACGGTTGAACATTGGGAAGAAGAGTATTAAACAACAACATAATATGATATAATAATATTATGATATTAACCAATAATTCAACCCGGCCAATCGGTTTGGATATTTCCGACTTATCCATAAAATTAGTCCAACTGAATAAACGCCGGGACAAAATAAAAATTCAAGCCTTAAGTAAATTAAACCTGTTGCCCGGTGTTATTGTTAATGGAGAAATAAAAAATAAACCCGAGCTGATCAAGGCGATTAAAAAAATAATAGCTAATCCGCTATACGGAAAAATCAGCTCCGAAGAAGTTGTGGCCTGTTTGCCTGAATCAAAAACTTTTATTAAATTGATTGAAATACAAAAATCGCCCAATCCTTTGGCTGATATTATCGGCTCGGAAATTGAAAAAAATGTTCCCATGGAACTTAATGAAATTTATTATGATTGGCAAATTATTAAAGAATTGGCTGATAAATACCTGGTTTTGATCGGCGCGGCGCCTAAAAATATAGTCAACCAATATACGGAGATGTTTGATGAAGCCAGGCTGTCGCCTATCGCTCTTGAGATTGAACCGATCGCCATCGCCCGCTGCCTGCTTAAAGAAGAGATGTCCAATTCTAAAGCGATAATGTCCGGCGACAAAACTAAAACGAACGCCGGTTTTAATTATGGCATAATTGATATCGGCGCCAACCACACCTGCATGATATTTTATTCCGGCGATAGCATACTCTTTACCGTTAGCATGCCCATCTCGGGAGAAGAAATAACCGTTAAAATTTCCCAGGCCTTAAATCTAACTAAAGAGCAGGCCGAAAAAGCAAAAATTATCTGCGGCCTGGATGAAAATAAAGCTAACGGAGTTATTAAAGACATACTGGGCGATACTTTAAAAAATTTAGTGGAAAAGATAAGGGAAGCGATCTCGTTTTATGAAAATTATTTCCAGCAAAACGGGCCATTAAACCAAATCTTGCTTTGCGGCGGCGGAGCCAACATACCCAATCTGGAAAAAATTATCAGCCAAGAGCTTTCCCTTGAAGTTAAGCTTGGCGACGCTTTAGCTAATTTGTCCGAGGAAAAAAATAAATTTGATGAAATATTTATGGAAAAACACACCTTAAACCTTAAAGCGGTCAAGCTTGGCTCGGAAGATAAGCAAAAAAATTTATCCACCAAGCAAAATTCCAGCGCCACTTTTACTACCGCTTTCGGCCTGGCCTTAAGGGGAATCCTCGTAGATGAGCTATAATTAAGATTATTATAAATTACCATGCTTACCTTAAACCTCATTTCAGAAAAATTAAAAAAAGAAATTAAGTTGCGCCATATTTATTTATTTATAAAAAAAATCAATTTAACTTTGATTATTATAACTATTGTTGTCGCCATTATTCTTTTAGTCGCCAGAACCATACTCCAGACAAAATTTAATGATATCGTCGGCCAAACCACTCTAGTAACTAAAACCAACCAGGGTTATAACAATAAAGTAAGGGACATAAACAGCAGAATAGATTTTGTGGAAAAAATACAAAATGACTTTATTCCCTGGTCAAATTTGCTAAAAACCCTGGCCGGAATAACGCCTAAGGATATTAGCTTGAATTATCTTAAAATCAATAAAGCTGAACAAACAATAAAAATTAAAGGCCGAGCCGGCCTGCGCGAAAGCTTACTTGATTTAAAACAGAACATGGAAGCCGCGGCCATTTTCAATAGCATTGACTTTCCGATTAAAAATATTTTGGAAAAAGAAAATATTAACTTTGAAATCAACGCCAAAATAAATTTAGCGAACTTATAATTTTCTCATATGAACGGCAATAAATATTTAAAACTTGATTTAAAAAATAAAATTACGGCGAGTTTAATCGGCTTTTTTCTGGTAATTCTGTCTTTAATATATTTTATCGTCGTCCCAACCATTAAAGAAATTCGGGCCATGGGCAGCGCCATAGAAGCTCAGAGGGAAGATTTGGAAAAAAAATATATCAAAGGCCAAAGCTTAAAGCGCTTAACTGAAAATTTGAATAAAATTGAGCCTAAACTTGAATTATTAGACCAAATTTTTATAAACAAAAATCGAGAGTTGGAATTTATTACCAGCCTGGAAAATAAAGCCGGCAAAAACCAAATAAGCCAAAAAATAAATTTAAACGCGCCGCAAAAAGCGGAAAACCAAAATTTTCAAAAAACCAATCTGCAAATTTTTACCAAGGGCGACTTTAATAAGCAGTTTCAATATCTTATGGATCTTGAAAATTTGGGCTACTATATTAACGTTAAACTCTTAGAATTGTCGCTGGCCGATGACGGCGGCCGAGAAGCTTCGTCAACCCCGAAAAAAACCCTTAATTTGTATCTTGACGCTGATACTTATTGGAACTAAATATTATGATTACAATAAAACCAATAAAATTAACTCCGAAAAGACTATCCAGCCTAACGGCTACTATCATTATTCTTATAACTTTGCTGATTTTGATTTTAGTATCATTGTTTTTGTATAAAAATTTTTATCAAACCATAACGCAAACCAAGCAAATTATGATCCTTAGGGAAAAAGTGGCCGTGGATACGGTTAATATGGAAAAATTCAACATTATAATGGATAAAATAACGAAAAAAACTTTGCCCCATGAATTAACAACCGTTATTAGCCCCTTCCGTTAAAATTTCATATTAAAAACAGCCCTGATATCGCGTCAGGGCTGTTTTTTGTAATTAGACGGCATTATTTTATAACTTCGGCGCCATACGCCTAAATTTTTCTATAAGCGGCGGTAAAATTTTTAAAGCCGTTTTTATTTCCATCGCGTTATTATCTTTTCCAAAAGTAAATCTAATAGTTGAGTGGGCAATCTCGTCGGGAATGCCCATGGCGGTAAGCACCGGCGAAGCTTTTAAGCTGGCCGAAGCGCAAGCCGAACCGGTGGAAACGGCAACGCCTTCCAAATCCAAAGCCACTAAAATCGCCTCGCCCTCGGCGCCGATGAATGAAATATTGGCATGAGACGGTGTGGCGTTTTTTATATCAGTATTGATAATTACTTTAGGAATTAGGCGCTTAACTTCGGCGATAAACTTATCTCTTAGTTGTATAATTTTTTTATTATTTTTCTTTTTATCTTTAGCGCAAATTTTGATGGCCGCGCCTAGGCCGACGATGCCGGCAACATTAAGCGTGCCGCTTCTTAAATTCTTTTCATGATGGCCGCCCAATTGAACGCCCCGGGTTGGCGTGCCCCGCTTAATAAAAAGAGCGCCCACGCCTTTAGGCCCGTAAATTTTATGGCCGGATAAAGATAGCAAATCAACGCCCAAATATTTAACGTCGCAATTTAAAAAATTTAAAGCCTGCACCGCGTCAGTATGAAAATATATTTTATTCTTATTATCGCTTTTAGCTCTGGCTAGATTTACTTCTTTAATAATTTCTCCCATTGCCTTGATCGGCTGGATGCTGCCGACTTCCGAGTTGACGTACATTATGGAAACAAAAACCGTATTATCTTTTATGGCTTTTCTAAAAGTTTTCAAATTTATCACTCCATTTTTCTCAACCGGCAGATATGTAACTCCAAAGCCGCGAATTTCAAGCTGATGAAATGGCTCTAAAACGGCCGGATGCTCAATAGCCGAGGTAATAATATGCGGCTTTTCGCCATAGCCATTTTTTTCTAAAGCGCCGACCACTCCAAAAATAGCCAAATTATCAGCTTCAGTCGCGCCCGAAGTAAAAATCACTTCGCTTGGCTCGCAATTTAAAAATTCGGCGGTTTTTTCACGCGCTTGATTAACCGCGGCTAAGGCCGCCTGGCCGAAGTTATGGAGCGATGAAGGATTACCGTAAATTTTGCTGAAATACGGCATCATCGCTTTTAAAACCGCTTTATCCACCGGCGTGGTGGCGCTATGGTCAAAATAAATTCGCTTAGGCATATATTGATCTAAAATATTAGACTTTTACATTTATATCGCCCTTACTTCTTTTACCGCCTTAACCGCTTTTTTAATTTCTGCCTCAATCCCCTGTTTTAAAGTTATAGCGGACATCGGGCAATGGGCGCAATGGCCGGTTAATTCAACTTTCACCTCGCCCGATTTTTTATCAAAACCAACGAAATGCACATCACCGCCGTCCATCTGCAAAGAGGGCCGGATCTTTTCCAGAATATTTTTTATCTTATCCTCAACTGATTTCTTGCCAACATTTTTTTTAATATTTTTTTTAGTCATATAAAATTACTTTAATTTATAAGCTTGGAACTTTTTTTTATATTTTTCAATAGCCTGATGCAAAGCTTCAACGCCCAGCATGGAACAATGGATTTTCACCGGCGGCAAGCCGCCCAAGTCTTTAACTATATCGTCTTTTTTTATTTTTAAGGCTTGATCCAGAGTCATACCCTTCGCTCTATCTGTTAAAGCCGATGACACGGAAATAGCCGCGGCGC
>JAQVNC010000031.1 GCA_028703305.1 Patescibacteria group bacterium | reverse complement strand
GGCCAGTTATTTTTTTCATTAAACACGGTTTTAAATTTTTCTTTTTGGCTGTTTCTCGCTTTGGCGATTGCTTTTTGGCAAATTTATAACCCGTCAATGTTTAAAGAAAAAATAATAGATTTAAATAAGACGGTTATGTTTTTTCGCCTGCCGCTTTTAATTTTATTTTTTTTGGGCGCTTTATGGCTGACGCTCGCGGCTTTTGAAATAAAGTTTTTCGCGGCCGACTTGATCGCGGCTTCCGGCTCAAATCGCGAAACTAGCCTTTTAACCGCGGTTAAGCTTAATCCCGGACGGGCTAATTATAATATTGATCTGGCTAAATTTTATTTAAATCAAGCGCGAGCTGAAGCGTCTCGAACGCCTGGCCAAAAGGATAATAATTCAATTCAGTTAAATATTTCCCGGGCCATAGAGGCGGGCAGGCTGGCGGTCGGGGCGGCGCCCAATTCGGTCCAGACCCAGGAAACTTTAGGCATGATTTACCGCGATATCCGCCTGCTCACTATCGGCTCGGAAAATTGGGCTATTCAGTTTTTTAAAAGCGCTTTAGATTTAGAGCCGACTAACCCGGTTTTGGCCACGGAATTGGCCAAGTCTTATTTAAATAATAACGACGCGGCTAACGCGGAAAAATATTTTAATAAAGCGATAGAGCTAAAGCCGGATTATTATGAAGCTAAGTTCGGCTTGGCCAAAGTTTATTTAAAAAATAAAAAAGATGATTTGGCCTTTAATCTGCTAAATGAGCTGGCGACAAAAGTCATAGACCCTGAAATTTTTTATGAGCTGGGCAGGTTTTATTATAATCACGGCGAAGTCAATAAGGCTATAGACAGGTTTAAACTGGCTTTAAGCCTTTCGTCCAATCATTCCAATAGCTTATATAGCTTGGGCATAGCTTATGAAGCTAAAGGCGATATTAAAGGGGCATTGAAATATTATAATCAAGTGCTAGAATTGAATCAGGGGAATAAAGAGGTTATTGAGAAGATTAAAAATTTAAGTAAATAAACTATGTTTAATAAAATAATGGATTGGTGCTTAGGCACTCAAGAAAAAAGAAAGGCCATTCTTTGGGCGGTGGTTGTTTTGGTTTTGGCTTTATTGATTTTAACGGTTTTTAACGGCTTATTCAGCGGCAGTACTAAAAATTTCGGCCGTTTATCCGATTGGGCTGATTTTTCAAAATATCAGGCCGTCTTTTTATCCAACGGCCAGGTTTATTTCGGTAAAGTCATGGATGCCAATAATCAGACGTTAGTCTTGGAAAAAATCTATTATTTGCGTACGGCCGGCAACCTGCAGATTTCCGACGCTAATAATTCAACCTCCACTCCGGCCGCTGATAATTTTTCATTAATTAAATTAGGCAACGAGCTTCATGGCCCGGAAGATAAGATGTCCATTAATTTAAGCCAGGTTTTGTTCGTGGAAGATTTAAAAAGCGATTCTAAGGTAGTGGAGGCGATTCGGGCGTATGAAGCAAAGAAGTAAAAAAATTATAAATTTTATAAAAAAAGAAGGACGCCCGCTTAAGCGATGGCGTCCTTCTTTTTTATCTTTGGTGCCTCGGGAGAGAATCGAACTCTCATGAAATCGCTTTCACACGAGTTTGAGTCGTGCGCGTCTACCAGTTCCGCCACCGAGGCAAGATGTGTATATTATAAAATAAAACTAGCAGAAATTGCTAGCGATTTTATTATAAATTATATCATTAAAATTGTCAAAGAGACGATAATGAGGTATAATATTTAAGTAAAATAAATTATAGATTCCGGCTCAAGGCCGGAATGACAAGAGAATAGAATGGGTAAAATTATTTCCATCGTTAACCAAAAAGGCGGAGTGGGTAAAACCACTACGGCTTTGAATTTGGGCGCTTATTTAGCCTATTTGGGCAAGAAAGTTCTGCTTGTGGATATTGATCCGCAGGCTAACGCCACTTCAGGCTTAGGCGTTGACCATAAAAATTTAGAGCATGGCATTTATGAAGCTTTAATCGGGCAAAAGCCGATTTTTGAAATTATAAAATACACTTTGCAAGACGGCTATAAAATCGCTCCGGCTACGATTGCTTTGGCTGGCGCCGGCATTGAATTAGTTAATATGGAAGACAGGGAATTCAGACTGGCGCGGATTTTGGATCATGTGAAAGACGAATATGATTATATTATTATTGACGGCCCGCCCTCATTGGGGTTGTTGACCGTAAATAGCTTAGTGGCGGCGGACGAAGTTTTAATCCCGATCCAAAGCGAATATTTCGCCCTAGAAGGCTTAAGCCAGCTTTTAGAAACCATCGGT
Source organism: Patescibacteria group bacterium (assembly GCA_028703305.1). Classification (GTDB taxonomy): domain Bacteria; phylum Patescibacteriota; class Patescibacteriia; order Patescibacteriales; family GWC2-42-12; genus JACPHD01. The sequence goes on along the minus strand of JAQVNC010000031.1, from coordinate 2,413 downwards.
TTGGTCCAAAATAATTTAAAGCCGGAGCTAGGCATCATGGGCGCGGTCATTACCATGTTTGATAAGCGCAATCGTTTGTCCGGCTCGGTCATGAATGAGCTTTACCAATATTTTCCCAACCGCGTATTTAGAAGTATTATTCCGAGAAGCGTTAAGCTGGCCGAAGCGCCGAGTTATGGCCGCTCCATTTTATATTATGATCCGGCTTCCAAGGGCGGCCGGGCCTATGAAAAATTGGCGCGGGAAGTGATTGATTTAGAAAGGCGATATTAAATAATTAAATAATAATTTTATAACAATATGGCTAATAGTCTTGGCAGAGGATTAGGTTCCCTAATTCCGCAAAAAGTTAATAAAGTTGCTACTACGCCTTCGGGCGACGCGGTAATTAATGTGACGAGCGTTGACGATAAGGGCAGAGTGCTGGAATTAAAACCGGACCAGATTGCCCTTAACCCCATGCAGCCGCGCAAGAATTTTAACGAGCATCAGCTAAATGAATTAGTTGAATCAATCAAGCAGTACGGTATTATCCAACCGCTGATTGTTACCCGAAAAAACGGCAAATTTGAGCTGATTGCCGGCGAAAGGCGTTTGCGGGCGGCTAAAATTTTAGGCTTAGCCTCAATACCGGCCATAGTTAGGCAAGCCGATGAGCAGCAAAAATTGGAATTGGCTCTAGTGGAAAATTTGCAAAGGGAAGATTTGAATTCCATTGAAACAGCCATCGCTTATAGGAAGCTGATTGATGAATTTAATTTAAGCCAGGATGAATTGGCGGTTAGAGTCGGCCGGTCTCGCCCGGTTATAACCAACACTTTAAGATTTTTAAATCTGCCGGAAGAAATTCAGTCGGCTCTGATTGAGGGTAAAATCACCGAAGGCCATGCCAAAGTAATCGTCGGCCTTGAGAGCGAAGCCCAGCAATTTGCTCTGTTTAAAAAAATACTTTTAAATAAAATGACGGTTGATGATTCTTTGAAAGAGACTAGGGTTATGGGCGGAACGAAAATGGCTAGAATTAAAATCAATTACGCGGACAAAGATAAGGAATTCGCTTTCCGCCAATTTTTTGGCACCAAAGCGGAAGTTAAGAGAAAGGGCAAGGGCGGAGAAGTAATTATTTATTTTTATTCTGACGAAGAGCTGGGCGAGATCGTGAATAAAATAAAATAATGAATAAAAAATTTCAAAAAAATATTTTAATTTTTGCCGTAATATTTATTTTAATAATTTTATTATTAAATTGGCTGATAAAATCCGGCCAGGCGAGCAGGAATAAAAATCAAACGGAAGATTTTAATGTTTATTATAAAGAATTATTGGCGCGATGCGGCCAAGAAAAAAAAGTCTACGATTGCTGCTTTAATTCAGTGGCTTATATGGCGAGCAATAATCTGAAACTGGCCGGCATCGGCTGCAATCCCGGCCTTAAGTTAAATGCTTATAGCTGTCTCGGGTCATATAAATGGTGCGAAATGATCAGATAGAAAATTAGTTAATCGGTTGCTTAGTTAACTGGTTTATAAAAAAAGTGGCAGGAAAATACGCCTGTTTTTTTTATTGGCATTTTTTTAGTAAAATGTTATATTATAATCATTAAAAGGAGGCGGAATTTTTCTGCCTTTTGTGTGTTTATATGAAATTTACCCATCTCCATGTCCATAGCCATTATTCTTTGCTTGACGGCCTGACTAAAATTGACGAGCTGATTGAGAAAGCTAAAAGCGAAGGCTCCGACAGCCTGGCCTTAACCGACCATGGCGTGATGTATGGCGCCATAGAATTTTATCAAAAGTGCAAAAAAGCGGGCCTTAAGCCGATTATCGGTTTAGAAGCTTATCTGGCGCCCGGCTCGCGGCTTGATAAAAACGCAAGATCCGAGGAAAGAAATTATCATTTGGTGCTTTTAGCAAAAAATGAAATCGGCTATAAAAATTTAATTAAATTAACTTCTGTCGCGCACCTGGAAGGCTTTTATTATAAACCGAGGATTGATTGGGAAATTTTAGAGAAACATAAAGAGGGCTTGATCGCCTTAACCGCTTGTTTGGCCGGCGAAATTCCCAGGCTGATAGCGGCCGATAAATTGGATAAAGCCAAAAAAAGAATTTTAGAATACGCTGAATTGTTCGGCCCGGGTAATTTTTATTTGGAGCTGCAGAGCCATCCTAATCTTGAAAGCCAAGAAAAAGTCAATCAAGCTTTGATAAAATTTTCGCGCGAATTAAATCTGCCTTTGGTGGCGACTAATGACGTCCATTATTTAAATAAAGACGATGACGAAGCCCAGGATGTTTTATTGTGCCTTCAGACTAAAAAAAAGAAAGAGGATCGCGATAGAATGACTATGGTGGGCGGCGATTATTCTTTCCGCGGAGTTAAAGAAATGGTAGAAACTTTTAAAGACGCG
>JAQVNC010000003.1 GCA_028703305.1 Patescibacteria group bacterium | reverse complement strand
TTATTTTGAAGCCGCGGCCGGATCAGAGAACGCGCCTGCCGTGAAGTTTTAATAAGTTAGTCAGATCATTTTATCCTGCTTGGGAAAAATATTTTTCTGCTTAGATAAAATTTGTTTTGCCGGCACGATAAGATTGTTTTTTCGTTTACGACAAAATTTGGGCGTTTTTTGCAAAAAGTATTTTATTAATATTTTTTAGGTAATATTTTTGCATAAAACCGCTACAATTTTGTATGCACGAAAAAATAATCTTATCGTGCCAACATTTAACCAAATGAAAAAAATATTTATTATTTTGCTGATGTTTGTTGCTTTGCCGGCCCTGGCATATTATAATCCTGGCCAGCCGAGCGGGTTTGTTAATGATTACACTAATACATTTACGGCAGAGCAGAAGCAGGCGCTGGAAAATAAAATATCGCAGTTTAATAAAGAAACCAGCAATGAGATCGCCGTGGTTTTAATTCCGAGCTTGCAAGACGATACCATAGAAAATTTCGCGGTAAAATTATTTGAAAATTGGCAGATTGGCAAAAAAGGCAAGGACAACGGCGTATTGGCGCTAGTCGCTAAAGATGACCGCAAGATGAGGATTGAAGTCGGCTATGGCCTGGAAGGCGCTTTAACCGACGCGCAGTCCAACTGGATTATCAACCAAGTAATGAAGCCGGCCTTTAAGGGCAATGATTTTTATGGCGGCCTGGATAAAGCGGTTGACCAAATTATCTTAGCGACTAAAGGCGAATATGTGCCGAGCGAGAGCCAATCCGCCAACCAGAAGAAATCATCGTTTGATCCGGAATTTATTTTTTATTTGGTTATTTTCGGTTTTATCTGGCTGGCCAGTATTTTGGGCCGAAGCAAATCCTGGTGGGCCGGCGGCGTTATCGGCGCCATCATTGGAATTATCGTTGGCGTTATCAAGGGGTTTTTATTTTTTGGCATTATCGCGGTTGGCTTTTTAATTCCGTTGGGCTTATTGTTTGATTATATAGTTTCCAAAAAATATCAAGCCGGTAAAGCCAGCGGCATTTTTCCTTGGTGGATTGGCGGCGGACGCGGCGGCTCGGGCGGATTCGGAGGAGGTTTCGGCGGATTCGGCGGCGGGTCGTCCGGCGGCGGCGGCTCAAGCGGGAGTTGGTGAAATAAGATTTTTTTATAGTATGCTTTTAGCAAACAGAGATAACTGTCAAAATAAAAAATCGGGGTTCACCCTGATAGAACTTTTAGTGGTAATTTCCATTATTGCGTTTTTGGCTAGCGCCACTATGATTATCGTCAATATTGCCAGAATCAAATCCAGGGATTCCAGGCGAACCGCTGATTTAAGGCAAATTTATTCGGCGTTGCAGTTATATTATGACGCTAATAGCCTATATCCATCGGTCTTCAGCGGCCCGGGTTCAACTTATTGCTCCGCTCTTACCAGCGCTTCAGCGAGCTGGCTCGCTCCTCATTTGAGCAAGCTGCCAGCAGATCCTTTATGGCAAGGATCTTTGCCTTATTCTTATCAATATTGCCAAAAATATTCCGGCGCTTATGATCGCCAAACTTACACTCTTTGGGCTAAAATGGAAGGTTCGTCAGGCAATGTTGATCCCGCGGTTTGGCCGGTGGGGCCTTATCGGCCAAGCGGATATAATTATGTAATCGCGAATTGGCAGCCTTAATAATAAAATGATTTATATGATCTGGACGAGCCGACAAATTAAACAGCATAAGCAAGCGGCGCAAGCCTTAAATGAGATAATAAAAAAAATTGTTGAATTTATAAAATGTAATCCGGAAACGACTGATGTAGATATTAGGCAATTTATAAAAAAACAATATAAAAAATACCATTTAAAATCAGATAAGCAGGGCTCAATCGTGGCGTTTGGCAAAAATACGGCGCAGGTTCACTATTATGCCGAGGAGCCGCGGCAGCTAAAGAAAGGCGATTTAATAATGATTGATATTTGGGCAAGATTAGATAAAAAGGGCGCGCCGTTTGCGGATATTACTTGGATGTTGTATTATGGCAGGAAGCTGCCAAAACAGCATGCTAACGCCCTTGAGATTGTGGTAAAAGCCAGAGATAAAGTTGTAAAGTATTTGCAGAATAATTTGGCAAAAAAAACAGCGCCGATTGGCAAAGAAATTGACGCGGTGGCCAGAAATTATTTAGTAAAACATGGCCATGGCGACAAATTTTTGCATAGCACCGGACATTCGTTGGGCTTTGTTAGCCCTCACGGAACAAGAACCAGAATTAGCCGAAAGGGCAGGCAGTCGCTGCCGCTTAACGTCGGTTATACGATTGAACCGGGAATTTATTTTAAAAATAAGTTCGGCATGCGCAGTGAAATTGATTTCTATATCAATGAAAATTATAAATTAATAATTACAACCATATGCCAAAAACAAATTATAAAGATTTGGAAAAAAAGCTAACCATGCAAAAGAGAAATGCTTGGGAGGTTTGGGATGAGAAAACTAAACAGTCGGCCTTTAAATTTTCCGAAGGGTATAAAAAATTTTTAAATAAATCAAAAACCGAACGTGAAGCCGTGTCTTCAAGCATTGAGCTGGCCAGGCAGTCCGGATTTAAAGATATGGCGGCCGTTAAGTCGCTTAAAGCCGGCGATAAAGTCTACGCGGTTAACCGAGATAAAAATTTATTTTTGGCGAAGATCGGCAAAAAGCCTTTAGGCCGGGGTTTTAATATGGTGATGCCGCATATTGATTCGCCCCACCTTGATTTAAAAGTTGTGCCTTTATACGAAGATGAAAGTTTGGCTTTTTTAAAGACCCACTATTATGGCGGCATAAAAAAATACCAATGGCCGACTATCGCCTTAGCCTTGCATGGCCAGGTTTATTTGGAGAATGGCAAAAAAGTAGAAATTAATATCGGCGAAAAAGACAGCGACCCGATTTTTATGATTACTGATTTGCTGCCTCACATAGATCGCCATGGCGCTCCAGGCGCGAAAGTTGAGTTAAGAGACGTGCAAGGCGAGGATTTAAATTTAGTGGTTGGCTCAATTCCGGTTAAAGATGAAAAAGTAAAAGAAAAAGTTAAATTGGCGATTTTAGAATATTTATGGAATGAATATGGCATGAAAGAAATTGATTTGGCCAGCGCCGAGCTTCATGCGGTGCCTTGTGAAAAGGCCAGAGATCTAGGTTTTGACCGAAGTTTGATTTCAGCTTTTGGCCAAGATGATTTGATTTGCGCTTACGCGGCTCTAATGAGTATTATAGAATCAAAAGTAGGCGAAAAAACACAAATTTTAGCCATGGTGGACCGAGAAGAAATCGGTTCGGCCGGCAATACCGGAGCCAATTCATATTATTTAGAGACTTTTGTTTCTGATTTATCAGAACTGGTGGACGGGGAAGATGATCTTGATCATGTCTACAAAATTTTCGCCAAAAGCCAAGCCATTAGCGCGGATGTTACAGCCGGCCTTGACCCTGATTATAAAGACGCTTTTGATGTTCGCAATGCTTGCCGTTTAGGTTTTGGCTTGGCCATAGAAAAATATACCGGCCATGGCGGCAAATATTCAACCAGCGAGGCTTCGGGAAAATTTTTACGAGGGCTAATTACTTTATACAATAAGAATAAGGATATTATCTATCAGCTGGCCGGAGGCATGGGCAAAATTGATAAGGGCGGCGGCGGTACTATCGCTAAATATTTAGCCAACCGCAATATGGAAGTAATTGACGCGGGCGTGCCTTTATTTAACATGCACGCGCCGTTGGAAATTTCTTCCAAGGCTGATTTATATTGCGCGTATCTGGCCTATAAAACATTTATAGAAAATTAAAATTAATTAAAAGGCGGGCATTGGCCCGTCTTTTTTTTATTGAAAAAATACGTTATAATGTAATTATGACAAATAACCAATCAATTAAGGATTTATTTAGCGACGCGTTCGGGCAATCTCCCAACGATGAGAGCGCGGCGGCTAAATTTGCGATTAAAGAAAAAAAGCTGAAAATAAAAGAGTTAGAAAGATTAACCAAGCAGGCGGCGGACGCGGCCGGCTTGCCTTATGTTGATTTAGCCGGTTTTCCTATCAGTCCGGAAGCCTTGGTATTAATTGACGAAGAAGAAGCCAAAGCGCTAAAAACTTTGTGTTTTTACTATGACGGGAAAAACATGCGCCTGGGCAGTTTAGAGCCGCGGGATGAAAATGTTATAAGTTTAGCTAAAAATTTATCGGAAAAATATTTTGCCGAGATTAGTATTTATTTAATTACCGAAAGTAGTTTTAATTACGGCCTGGAAATGTATCGGGCCATACCTAAGGTAAGGGAAATTATCAGAGGAGTCAAAGTGACCGAAGAAGAGTTAAACAGGTATGGAGAAAAACTTTCAAGCTTTAAGGATTTGCAGGCGGAAATAAATAAAGCGCAAATTACCGAAATTGTCACCATGATTATGGCGGCGGCCATAAAATCCGATTCTTCGGATATTCATATTGAAGCCGAGGAAAAATTAATAAAAGTCAGGTTTAGAATTGACGGGGTTTTACACGACGTAGCCAGCCTTGATAAGTCGTCTTGGGAAAAAATTATTTCCCGCATGAAGCTTCTGGCCGCGGTAAAAATAAACGTGACCGACAAGCCTCAAGACGGCCGGCTATCAATTTTTCTTAAAGACGATCGGGTTGATATCAGAGCTTCTTTCTTGCCGACTAATTTCGGCGAGAGCGTAGTTATGAGGCTGCTCCGCTCCAGCTCGGTTGGTTTGGAATTCAATGATTTAGGCATTCGCGATCGGGCTTTTAACCAATTAAAAAGAGAAGTTGAACGTCCTAATGGCATGATTATTACCACCGGTCCGACCGGTTCAGGTAAAACTACCACGCTTTACGCGATATTGAAAAAATTAAATGATCCGGAGACAAAAATTATTACTATTGAGGATCCGATAGAATATCAGCTTGCCGGAGTAAATCAGTCGCAAACCAGCAAAAACTATACTTTTGCCCAGGGCTTGCGCTCAATCGTGCGCCAAGATCCTGACATTGTCATGGTTGGCGAAATTCGCGATTTGGAAACGGCTGAAATCGCCATCCAGGCGGCTTTAACCGGCCATTTGGTTCTATCCACTATTCATACCAATGACGCGGCCGGCACCGTGCCCAGATTTTTATCCATGGGAGCCAAGCCGTATTTATTGGCGCCGGCTTTAAATGCCATGATCGGGCAGAGGCTAGTTAGAAAAATTTGCCAAAAATGCAAGCATGAGGTAAAGCTGGAAGATGAAGTTTTAAAAAGGGTTAAGGATTCGCTTAATGAGCTTTTGGAAGAGGATAAGAAAAAAATTGATTTTAATAATTTAAAATTTTTCATGGGCAAGGGCTGCGACGCTTGCCAAGGCATCGGCTATAAAGGCAGAATCGGCGTTTATGAAGTTTTAACCATGAACAAGGAAATTGAAAAATTAATTTTAAGCGGTTCTGTCAGTGAATATGACATAAGGGATAATGCCAAGAAAAATGGCATGATTACCATGGTACAGGACGGTTTGCTTAAAGCCTTGGATGGGATAACCAGCGTTGAAGAAATATTTAGAGTGTCGGAATAAAAATTGTGAATAATGAATTACGAATAATGAATAATGGTAAAATGCCGAAATATAAGCATTCGCCCATAATTCATTATTCATTATTCATAATTCAAATTTGATGATTAACAAAAAATTCATTCAGCAGTTAAAAAAAGAGTTTGATGCTCACGGCAAAGAGCGCCAGCAAATTATCGGTTTATCCAATGTAGTTTTGCATGATGCTAAAAAAGCGATTTTTTCATTGCACCGCGGCGATTTGTCCGGAGCGGGCAAAACGCTTGAGGAAATTGACGGCGTCTTAAAAAATTTGCAAAAAAAATTCAGCTATTCGCGGCTCGGAGAAGAGGGCGCGTACAGGGCGGCCGCCGAAGAATATGTTGAAGCTAAGATGTTTTTTCTAGTGATGACCGGCAAGACGGTTGATAAAATTAAAGGCCTGGAAGTTGACTATGAAAGTTATCTCGGAGGCATTAGCGACTTGCTGGGCGAGTTGGTCCGTTGGGCCGTCAAGATGGCCACTTTAGGCAAATATGAAGAAGTTAAAAAAATTCATAAAATCGCGGATGATGTTATGGCGGAATTGGTGGAATTTGATATGAGAAGCTATCTGCGCACCAAATATGATCAGGCCAAGGGCCATTTAAGGAAAATTGAGCAGATAAATTACGAGATAAATTTAAGGAAATAAGTTTTTTAGTTAAAATAAAATACACGATAATTGGGCTAAATTTATTAAATTTTCTACTGCGGAACTCGCCCGAGAGTACTCGGGCTCAAACAGTCCTCGCACGAAAATTAAACAAATTTAGCCCAATTAGTTAATAGAGAGCATATTTATGTCAAAAAATTATTTTTTAGCCGTAGCGACTTTAATGGGCACGATTATCGGGGTAGGCTTATTTACCATCCCTTATGTTATTAATAAAGCCGGTATTATTCCATTATTTTTTTATATTATCGTTTTAACTTTTATACAATATTTTTTGCACACTCTTTTTGCTGAAATAATTTTATCTACAAAAGAAAAGCATCGCTTGCCCGGTTTCGTAGGCAAATATATCAATGCTAAAAGCAAGCTAGCGACTTTCTTTATAGATATTATTGGAGCCTATGGATCAATCTTAGCTTATATAATCATGAGTGGAATTTTTTTGCATCAGCTTTTAGCTCCTTATTGCGGCGGTAATGTTTTTATATATTCAACAGTTATATTTATTTTTGTTTCTCTAATTGCTTTTTATGATATAAAGTTAATTGCCGGAACAGAATTAATTTTAACTTCTTTTTTAGTTATCGCTATAGGCTTAATCGCCTGGCGCGGTTTTAATTATATTCAATTAAGCAATTACCATCTGATAGATTGGAAAAATATTTTTTTGCCTTATGGGCCGATATTTTTCGCGGTTGGAGGCGGGGCAGCTATTCCGGAAATTTGCCGTTTATTAGACAGGCAGAAAGATAAGATTAAAAGCGCGATTGCTTGGGGAACTTTTTTACCGGCCGTTTTAACTTTGATTTTTGTTTTAATAAATTTAGGCATAACCGGATCATCTACTACGCCGGACGCTCTTACCGGTTTAGGATTTATATTAAAAAATGGTGTTATTACTTTTTCTTTAATTTTCGGTTTGTTAGCTATAATTACTTCTTATATAGTCACCGCTCAAGCTACCGAAGAGATATATAGCTGGGATTTAAAATTAAACAATAAATTATCATGGTTTCTCGCCGGATTTATACCTTATTTTTTATTTTTAATCGGCTGGAGCGATTTGATTAAAATTATAAGTTTTACCGGCGCAATCACCGGAGGATTATCGGGAATTATTTTAATTTGGCTGGTATTAAAAGTTAAGTCTGAACCAGAAAAGGTTTCCTGCATAAAATGCCAATTAAATAAACCGCTGGCTTATGTTTTATCATCATGTTTTATTTTGGGCGTTATTTATGAAATTTGGATGATTTCGCAATAAAGATTAATATTATGAAATTTTTAGTTATATCCGACATCCATGACAATTTGGTTAATTTGGAAAAATGCGTTAGTTGGGGCAGGCGTGAAAATATGGAAAACGCGATTTGCTGCGGCGACGTGGTGAACGCGGAAACTTTAAAATATCTGGCCGAGAATTTTAAAACTATTTATCTAGTGCGCGGCAACTTGGAGATTTACGAAGAGCCGGAAATAAAAAAATACAAAAATATCAATTATTTAGGCCGGCTGGGCGTGTTTGAACTTGACGGAAAAATTATCGGCTTATGCCATGAGCCTTGGTATATTGAGAGCGTTTTAAAAATTAAGCCTTGCTCGCTGATTTTTTACGGCCATACGCATAAGCCGTGGATTAGTGAAAAAGACGGCCTGATTACGGCCAATCCGGGAACTTTGGGCGGCGTGTTTAATAAAGCCAGTTTCGCGGTTTATGATAGTGAAAGTAATAATTTAGAGTTAAAAATATTAGAATTATTATAATATGGACAAACAAATAAAAAAAGTGGCTTTAAGCGCGGCTAAGCCAGCCGGCGAGATGTTAAAAAGAGAATATGAGAAATTTGACCGCGGGCAAATTATGTTAAAATCGCACCATGAAATTTTAACCAAGTGCGATTTAATGTCACAGGAAATTCTAATTAATGAAATTAGAAAGTATTTTCCAGCGCATGGCATTATTTCCGAGGAAAAGGCCAATGAAAAAAATTATTCCGAATATTGTTGGTATCTTGATCCGATTGACGGCACCACTAATTTTTCCATGCATAATCCGTTGTGGTCAATCTCCATGGCCTTGGCTAAAAATGATGAATTGATTTTCGGTTTGATTTACGCGCCCATGCTTAAAGAAATATATATTGCTCAAATCGGCCAGGGCGCCGAGCTAAACGGCCGAAAAATTTTTGTTTCTAAAATCAGCCAAGGAAAAGTTCTAAATACTTTTTGCCATGGCCGTGAAGATGTTGATATTAAAAAAGCTTTGGCTTATTGGCGCAAGCAAAAATTAAACGAATTGGATTGCCGGCAGATGGGTTCGGCGGCGCTGGAGCTCTCTTACGTGGCTTCCGGCCGAGTGGAATCGTTCGTGGCGCCGGGCACGCACGACTGGGACGTAGCCGCGGGCGTGCTTTTAGTGCGCGAAGCCGGCGGCAAAGTAACTGATTTTACCGGCCGAGACTGGCGTTTAGGCGATTCCGATATCGCGGCTTCCAACGGCAAAGTGCAGACGCAGATTTTAAGGGCAATGAATAAATAATTTTTTTGCATGAAGAAATTATTATTTTTATTGTTAGCTTTAATATTTTTAACCGCCTGCGGCCAGAAGCAGGCGACTAATAATATGCCTAAAAAAATCAAATCGGCCGCCGTGGCCGGGCAATTTTATCCTAAAGAGCCGGGCGCGATCACCGAGCAAATCCAGAGATATTTAAAACAAGCGCCGAAGCAAAAGATTGAAGGTGAGATTAAGGCTATAATCGTGCCGCATGCCGGCTATGATTTTAGCGGCTTGGTGGCGGCTTATGCCTTTAAAGCGCTTGAAGGCGCAGGCAAAAAAATAAATACAGCCGTGATTATCAGCAATTCCCATCAGGCTTATTTTGACGGCGCGGCCATTGATTCAAGCGATGCCTGGCAGACGCCTTTAGACCAAGTTGCGGTTGATAAAGTTTTGGCCGACAAATTAGTTAAGGCCAATAGCGCCATTAAATACGACGGCGCGGTTCATCAAAAAGACCATAACATTGAAGTCCAATTGCCGTTTTTACAGACTGTTTTAAAAAATGATTTTAAAATCGTGCCGATTGAGGTTGGCAATAAAGACGACGGAACGTATAAAAAATTAGCCAGAAGCTTAAAAGATAATTTAGGGCCGGATGATCTGGTAATTATTTCCAGCGACATGTCGCATTACCCGAAATATGAAGACGCCAATAAAATTGATAAGGAAACTTTAGAGAAAATAAAAAGCGGCAAGGTTGAAGCTTTGGCCGATTATGTGGACAGCGTGGAAAATTCAGATTATGCTAATGAGCAAACCGCGCTTTGCGGCATTGACGCGGTTAAGACGGTTATGGAATTAGCAAATTTGGCCGGCTGGGATAAAATTGAAATTTTAAAATACTTAAATAGCGGCGACGCGCCCGGCGTTGGCGACAAAAGCCAAGTGGTTGGGTATGGTGCGGTCGCTATCGCTCAAATGAAAAATGCAAATATCAAAATGCAAAATGAGTTAAGCGATGAGCAAAAGAAAAAACTTTTAAATATTGCTAAACAGACAGTGGAAAATTTCTTAAATAATGGCGAGATGCCTGAATTTGAAATTAGTGATGAAGGATTAAATAAAAAGCAGGGCGCGTTCGTGACCTTAACTAAGGGCGGGCAACTGCGCGGTTGTATCGGCCAGATTGTGCCGACCGACGAACCGCTGTGGCAAGTGGTGCGCGACATGGCTGTAGCCGCTTGCAGTGAAGACGGCCGTTTTAATCCGGTAAGTAAAGATGAATTAAGCAAGCTGAAATACGAAATAAGCGTTTTATCAACGCCCGAACCAATTGATGACTGGCGTAAAATTAAATTAGGCAAACATGGCGTGATAATAAAGAAGAGCGGCCGGAGCGGCGTATTTTTACCGCAAGTAGCCACGGAAACCAGCTGGAGTTTAGAAGAATTTTTGTCCGAGCTTTGCTGGCAAAAGGCCGGACTCTCGCCCGGCTGCTACAAAGATAAAGACACGCAAATTTTAATATTTACGGCGCAGGTGTTTAAGTAAAATTTTATTGACAGTTAGCCAAGATTTTTATAGAATATAGCTATATGAAATACTCAAAATTATTCGGGCGAACAACAAAAACAGTTTCCAGCGATTTAAAGCTGGCCAGCAATAAATATCTCTATCAGGCCGGTTTTATCAGGGAATCGGTGGCTGGCCGGTATTATTATCTGCCTTTAGGCATGATTGTCCGGGATAAAGTTGTAAAAATTATTGAAGAAGAAATGGATAAGAGCGGGGCGCAAAAAATGCTGGCTCCGGTTTTGCATCCTTTGGAATTATGGGAAAAAACCAATCGCACCGAATCGGTTAGTTTTGAGTTAATGAAAGTTAAAGATAGAAACGGCTCGGAATTCGCTTTGGGCGGCACGGCCGAAGAAATGATGGTTGATTTGGCGCAGAAATTTAATATTAGCTATAATGATTTGCCGTTTCATATTTATCAGTTTTCCACTAAATTCCGCGATGAGCTAAGGGCGCGCGGCGGCTTACTGCGTTTAAGGGAATTTTTAATGAAAGACGGCTATTCTTTTCATGCCGACGAAGAGGATTTTAAAAAAGAGTATGAGAAAATGAAAAAAGTTTATAGTGATATTTTTAAAAGGTTGGGACTCGTTACTTTAATGGTTGAATCGGATAACGGCTATATCGGCGGCGAATATTGCCATGAGTTTATTGTTGAAAGCGAGGTTGGTGAAAGCCGTTTTCTCTATACTGAAGACGGTTCTTACGCGGCGCATGAAGACGTGGCCAAATTTTTAAAAGAGGAAAAAAATATAGAAGAAAAAGAACAAAAATTAATTGAAGTGAAAGCGCCTCGGGGTAATACTATGGAGGACGGCGTAAAATTTCATAAACTGCCATTATGGCGGCAGATAAAAGACGTTATGTTCATTGACGAAAAATGTAGATTTATCTTGGCAATTATCCGCGGCGATTTAAATGTTAATGAAACCAAATTAAAAAATATAACTAAGGCGGTTGAACTGCGCCATGCCACTGATGAAGAAATCAGAGGCTTAGGAAGCGAGCCGGGCTTTATTTCTCCGGTCGGGATTGATAAAAAAGTTATAGTCGCGGCCGACGATTCTTTAAGAACCATAAAAAACGCTTATGGCGGTTCTAATAAAAAAGATGTTGACTTGCTAAATATTAATATAGATAGGGATTATAAGCCTAGCCTGGAAGGCGATATTGCCATGGCGGAACAAGGTTTTAAGAATGAGCAGGGGAAAGAGCTGCTGGCTGGCAAAGGCATTGAAGTGGGTAATATTTTTCAGTTAGGCTATCATTATAGTGAAAAAATGAAAGCTTTTTTTACGGATAAAAATGGCAAGGAAAAATTATATTACATGGGCTGCTACGGCATCGGCATAGATCGGACTATCGCGACGATCGTGGAAAAATATAACGACGATAATGGCATAGTTTGGCCGGAAGTAGCCGCGCCTTTTAAAGCGCACTTAATTGCTTTAGGCAAAGATGAAAAAATCTATAAGCAGGCGGAGAAGATTTACGAAGATTTATTAAAACAGGGCATAGAAGTTTTGTATGATGATCGGGTTGACGTTATGGCCGGAGAAAAATTCGCGGACGCGGATTTAATCGGTTTGCCTTGGCGCGTGGTGGTGAGCGAAAAATCTTTAAAGGCCGGTGGGGTGGAAGTAAAGAGGAGAGATAGTAAAAAGAGTGAGATTGTGGGGATAAAAAATTTAGGGGAATATTTGAATTTGAAGTAAAAATTTTAAAAACAATTTGCATTAGCGAAGAAATGTTTGTCCTGTCTTTTGTTCTTGGCACAAATAATAAATTTAATTTGACAAAATTTTTTATATTTATTAATATAAAATATAGATAAAATTAACAATAAAATAACTACATTACAGAAAGGGATAAGGAGGCGAGATATGGAAAATAAGCAGTATGGACCAATGGCGCGAAAGGCAATTGAAGATGTCGCGAGAGCTCTAAACGAATTGCCAAAGGGATTTAGTGGCAGAGCTATTTTACTGTTTTCGGGCGGTAGAGATAGTACTGCTGTAGCCGCGGCTTTTTGTCACGCCTTCCCACAGAGTCAATTATATCTTCTTTTTTTGGATAACGGTTTATTGAGTCGAGTCAGATCTCCTGAAAGGCAGGCAGCTCATATTAAAAGCATCTTTTCTTCTACTGATGTCCAATTTCATATGCGGCGCGTAAGCCAAATAATGAGGATTGCCGGCATGCAGCAGATAGAAAAAGATTTTAAGGAGCACGGCTTTTCCACGCTCCTTATATGTGTTGCCTGTAAACTCGTCATGAATTTCGCTGCAATAAGATTCGCCAAGGAGATAGGCGTAGATATTATAATGGATGGTTACGCCGAACGTCAATCCGGCTTCCCGGAGCAGACTGAGATATTTATGAGTTTCGCCAGAGATTTGTTTCAGAAGAATGGGCTTTTCTATTCTTCCCCGCTCTATAGTTTTCTAAGTGATAAAGAGAAGGTAAACCACACTATCAGAGAATTGGGCGTAAGCATTCTGAAACAGGAAGCGGTCTGTATGTGGTCAGATGCCTTTTCTGTCGCAAAAGAAGAGGAAATTAAGAAATATCTCTATAAAACAACCGAGATCATTCAGAATTTCGATATGGTTCTTAGACCGGGGGATATTCAAGAACCCAATATTTGATTTCGCCATGGGGGCTATTTTTTACCGCCCCCATTTTTTTATAAAATTTAATTATTATATTATTATTTATGAAAAAGTATGACACAATTATAAGCGCTTGCCTTTTAGGTATACCTTGTAGGTATAACAAAAAGGTTAAAATAAATAAAAAAGCACTAAAATTATTTTTAGAAGGAAATTCTATTTTAGTTTGTCCGGAAATATCAGCTGGGCAAAAAACTCCAAGACCAGCGTGCGAAATAGTTAACGGAAATGGTTTTGATGTTATGGATGGTAAAGCTTTGGTAATAGATAAAAAAGGAAATAATTATACAAAAATATTTATTGAAGGAGCAAAAATTATTTTTAATAATGTTGTTAAAAAACATAATATTAGAAGAGCTATATTAAAATCTGGCAGTCCTTCTTGCGGTGTTAATAAAATATATTCGGGAGAATTTAACGGTAAAAAGATAAAAGGTTGCGGAGTGCTTGCCGCAATATTAAAAATTAATAATATTGACAAAATTGAAGAATTGTAATAATATTTAATTTAGCAAAAATTAAAAAAGAGGAGGAAAAGTAATGATAAGAAGCCATAAATATGTATTTGTTCCTTTTTGTTTGCTGGCGCAGGGAGTGAGAGCTTCAGGTATAGTGAAGCATTATGCTTCAGTTGTAACGCCAGTCGTTGAGTTATTAATAGAACATAAGGTCAACATTATTCAGATGAGGTGCCCCGAATTGGTATTTGACTTTTTCAATCGTAGACCATGCGGTAAACCGAAATATGATACTGAAGAAAATCATCGAATTTGCAGAAAGGTTGCTATGGAGAGTATTTGGTTTATGGAGATGCTCCTTAAAAATGGCAAAAGTATAGAAGTGATAATTGGGGTAGATTTTTCTCCATCTTGCGCTGTCAAGCGGCTAACCGGTAATCGGCCTGGCTCTTATCAAGGAGGTCAAGGAATTTTTATTGAAGAGCTGAAGGAATTAATGCGTCAGAAAGGTTTTCACATTCCCTTTGTAGGTATTCAAATCTATCATATCGATGAAACAATAAAGGAACTTAGGTTATTATTGGAAGGAGGGTCTTATGGTAAAAGTGGATTGGGGGCTCATAAAAAGACAGATGGATGATCCTGATCCGATTGCTCGTGAAGATGCAATTTACATTCTTCAACATGCAGGGGTTAGAGACGAGAAAATTGATACAATTCTGATCAATATTCTCGAAAACGATAGCTCTAAAAAAGTACGGTTAGCAGCGGCGAGGTTTGTTTCAGAAACAGGAGATAAAAGATTTGAAGAATCATTATTTCGGCTTTTGTGTGATATGGAAGCATCAATACGTGGGACGGCTTTTTGGGGTTTGTTAAAGATTGATCCTCAAATACGCGAAAGAACCGAAATAATTTCTTTTATCGAAAAAGAAATATCGCCATTATGTCTTCAGTATATCAGAGGGCAAACGAAATAAATTTTTTAGATAAGGTGCCAATTAGTTTTATCGTGGCACCTTTTTTATATAAATTTTTGGTAATTATGATAATGAAGTTAGCTATAAATACCAGAGTAATTATTGGAAATTTAAATAAACAAATAACAAGAATTGTTGTATATCGCGAACGTTACAGTAAATATCTTGACATGACTAAAATCAAGCTATATATTAAAACTATGAACAAAGCAATAATAGTAAAATTAAATTTCTGTTGCTCTACTCTCGTATTTATCTCGAGAGTTGGTTGTTGTAGCTTATGTAGTTAAATCAATCAGCCATATTTCAGCCAATAAACTCTCGGGATCGCCGGGAGTTTTTTAATTAATAAAAATTATATGTTATATCAAAATATCTTAGAAGCAATCGGCAAGACGCCATTGGTAAAAATAAACAAAATCAATCCCAATAAAAAAGTTAATATTTACGCGAAACTTGAAGGCCAAAATCCAGGCGGCTCAACCAAGGATAGAATCGGTTTGTTTATGATTGAAGCCGCGGAGAAAAGCGGCGAGTTAACCCGCGATAAAATTATTCTTGAGCCGACTTCGGGCAATACCGGCATCGGCTTGGCTATGGTCGCCGCGGTTAAAGGCTATAAAATTATTTTAACCATGTCGGCCGGCATGAGCCAGGAAAGAAAAAGAATGCTAAAAGCTCTGGGCGCCGAGTTAATAGAAACTGACCCGCTTAAAGGCACGGACGGGGCGATTATCAAGGCGCGTGAACTGTATGGCGCCAACCCGGGTCTTTATTGGTTGCCCAATCAGTTTGGCAATCCGAATAATCCTTTGGCCCACTATAAAGGCACGGCCGAAGAAATAATTAAAGATTTGCCGGGCATTACTATGTTTGTGGCCGGCATGGGAACATCCGGCACCTTAATGGGCATCGGCCGAAGATTAAAAGAGCATAATCCCAATATAAAAATTTTAGGCGTGGAACCGCAATTTAACCACAAGATCGCCGGGCTAAAAAATATGAAAGAAGCAATTGTGCCTGAAATTTATAACGAAGCCGAATTGGATAAAAAAGTCGTGGTATATAACGAACCGGCTTACGAGACCGCCAGGCAGTTGGCGCTCCAAGAGGGAATTTTCATCGGCGTGTCCAGCGGCGCGGCCATGTATGCCGCCATGGAAGAAGCTAAAAAAATGGCAAGCGGCGAAATTGTGGCATTATTCCCGGACAGGGGAGAAAAGTATTTAAGCACGGATCTGTTTGATTAATTTTTATTAAATACTATAATCCCTTGACAGCTTTTTCCTCTTGTGCTAATGTATTAATATAGTGATACAAAATTAAGCTAATACGTATGGAAAAATTCAAATTTAATAAAAAAACCGATAAATTGTTTAAAGCTATAATTAGCTTAAAAACCGTAAAAGAAGCCGAGTCTTTTTTTTGTGATTTATGTACCATTGATGAAATAAGAGAGATGAGCGAACGCTGGCAAATCGCCAGAATGGTAAATATAGGCTTGCCGTACCGCGAAATCGCGAAAAAGCTGGGCGTTAGCACAACGACCGTAGCGCGCGTGGCTTTATGGCTTAATAATGGCGCCGGCGGCTATCGCTTAATGCTGGACAGGCAAAATTCTCATCATAACTCTTCTCATGCTTTTAAGAAGAGTTGAGTTTTTATTTTAACATAATCAAACTTCCACCCTTCTTGAAAGCCAAGAAGGGTTTTTTGAACCTTAAAAATTTAAAGGGAAAGGAAGTAATTATGAAAAAACAGTATAGAATAGCCATACCGAGCGGCAGTCTTTTTGAGGCAACATTGCTTTTGTTTAAAAGGATTGGGATTGCCATTAAATTCAACGACAGGGAATTTATGGCCAGTGTGGAAAGCGGTAATCTAACGTTAATCTTCGTTTTGGACAGGCCACAAGACATTCCCATGGGGATTGTGATGGGAGCATATGATGCCGGTGTCTGCGGCTGGGATTGCGTTGTTGAAAGCGGTCTTGAGGCGAAACTAGCGAAAATCATTGAACTAAAGTACGCCAAAAAGTCCAGAAATGTCGCGAAGGTGGTGGTTTTCGGTAAGACTGATCGGCTAGAGGATAACGAAAACATCTTGGTCGCCACGGAATATCTAAATCTGGCCGGGCTGATTTTCAAAAAGGCCAAGATAGCCTATTCCCATGGGTGTACCGAAGCTAAGGTTCTCTATGGCGGGTATGATTATGGAATCGGCGTTACCGAAACCGGCGCCAGCCTTAAAGCCAACGGCCTTAAAATTGTTGCAACGATTTTAGATTCCCCTACAATTTTAATCGCCAAGCAAGAAGCGCCGCAAATAAGAATTCTTGGCGATATTCTGTCCGGGGCTTTAGCGGCAGAGAAGCAGGCATTGCTTAAATTTGATTGCAGCAGCCAGGCGAAGGAAGAGATTCTGGCTTGGTTGCCGGCGATTGACGCTCCGACCGTTTCCAGCCTAAGCAATGGCGATTTTGCCATTGAGACAGTTCTTTTAAAAGATGAGTTGGCTAACCAGTTAATTCGGCTTAAGCTTGCCGGAGCAACCGGCATAATCGTTCAGGACTTTAATATATTATTGTAAGAAGTCCGAACCAGCCCATCACCCGAGGCGCGAGAAGTTTAAAAAACTTTTTGCCCTCGGGTTTTTATTTTCGCCTTGACTTAATTGTTGCAAAATGATACAATTAGAATATAATAATGAAACAATAAAATATGCTAAAAATATCTAAAAGACAGGCGTTGATTTTGCAGTTTATTAGAAAAAATAATAATACGCCAAACCAGGCCATTAAAGAGTATTTAGAAAAAATAAACGGCGAAACTTTATCGAGAATTACTGTTGTTAGAGATATAGACAAATTGCTAAAATTAAAGCTGGTTGAAAGAATCGGCAAGGGCAGGAATGTCACCTATAAAGAATATTTAAGCAATGACTTGCTGGGTTTTTTTGACGCCGAGCAATATTTTTCTAAAGGCCCTGACGCAAGGGAGCTAAAATTTAGCAGGTTTAATTTTAATCTCTTCTCTAAATTGGCAGGTATTTTTAGTAAAACCGAGTTAAGCGAATCGGAGCTGCTTAACAAAAAATATCAAAATCGGATTAAAAAAATGCCCGAGGCAATATTAAAAAAAGAAATTGAGAGGCTCATGATTGAATTTAGCTGGAAATCATCACAAATTGAGGGCAATACTTATTCTTTAATTGATACTGAAATTTTAATAAAAGAAAAGCGGGAGGCTAGTGGGCACAAAAGGGAAGAGGCAATAATGATTCTTAATCATAAAACGGCTTTAGATTACATTTTTTCAGAAAAAAAACAGATAAAAAAGCTATCAATTAGATTTATAGAAAATGTTCATGGGCTATTGATAAAAAATCTTAATATTAATAAAGGTTTAAGAAAAAATATAGTGGGTATAACGGGGACAAGCTATCGGCCGCTAGATAATCAGCATCAAATTAGAGAGGCTTTGGAAAAAATGGTAAAAGCGATAAACAAATTAAAAAATCCGCTTGAAAAATCGTTGGTGGCCAATTTAATGATTGCTTATATTCAGCCGTTTGAAGATGGCAACAAAAGAACTTCCAGACTGGTCGGTAACGCTTTGCTACTGGCCGACGATTATTGCCCATTATCTTTTAGAAGTATAAATGAAAGTGATTATAAAAAGGCCATGATATTGTTTTACGAACAAAACAGCGCTCGCCTGTTTAAAGAGCTTTTTATAGAGCAATTTAAATTTTCGCTTGATAATTATTTTAAATAAACCAAGGCTTCAAATAATATGATAATTAAATTAATTAAATTTGGCCAAACTCTAAATTCAAGGCAATTAGGTAAAGAAGCTTTATCGGCTTTTTTGCCTTCATTATCCGCCACAGGCAAAACAGAAATAATTGAGGTTGACTTTGATGGAGTTAATACTTTTTTGCCGTCTTGGGGCGATGAGTTTTTAACTCCATTGGTAAAAAAGTATGGCGAAAGATTTATTATAGAGCAATCAGATAATCCGTCGGTAGTTGCTACCTTGAAATTATTGGAAGAAGTTAATGGATATAAATTAAATATCATTTAATTTTATGCCAAAAATAAAATTAAGATTGCAAAAAGTAAGCGATGCCAAAAGATTTTTTGAAATTTTGGATAATGACCATTTCAGTTATTTTGGCGCGCGCCCCAAATCAATCGCGGCCGAAAAAGAATTCTTAAAAAATAATATCAAGCGCAGAAAAGATAATACTAATTGGAATTATACGATTATTTACGGCAGAGAGATTGTCGGCGGCATCGGCGTAAAAATAAATTATCATAGAAAATATGTCGGAGAAATCGGTTATTTTATAGATGAAAAATTTTGGAGTAAGGGTATTGCCAGCCAGGCGGTAAGATTAATTGAAGCCGTTTGTTTTAAAAAGCTGAAACTTAAGCGGATTGAAATAATTATGCAGCCGGAGAATAAAGCCAGTGAAAAGGTAGCCATAAAGAACGGCTATATTAAAGAGGGGAAGATGCGTAAAGCGGTAAGAGGCAAAGACGGAGAGATGAAAGATTGTTATTTATACGCCAAGGTTTTATAAAAGAAGTAGTAGAAAATTAAAAACCGACAGTAGATTGTCGGTTTTTATATCCACGCCTTCGCCATTTCAGCTTGATTTTTTCAAATCAGTAATATCAGAAAAGTCCCCGGCTCCCAAATTTAGGGCATTACCAGGATCTTTGAATTTAGTATCTATGAATTTGTTTAAGTAGATATTTATAGTTAAATTATATAATAGAAATAGTTATTTAAAAATTATGCAGTTGTTTGTAATTTATTATTTATAAAATTAGATTTTTTTCTGAATAAATCCTCCATGATAAGTTAGAATATACGCAAGTTTATTATTACAAAAAATTTTTTCTTTGCCTTTGAAATTTTTTATATCCCCTTCAATTTTATTGATATACTCAAAATCCCCCCTTTTATATTTATTAGCCCCTCTAAATGGTTTATTTTCTTTAACTGTTTTTAAAGCTTCTTTCAAAAATTTATAAATTTTTGCGGAGGGAACTGTTTTTGAAATAACTTGCCCATAATAATTCATACCCCAAATTATTTTATTATTTTCCCAGACAATTTCTTCGCCAATAAAGGGATTGTATCCGAAGTAGCAATCTTTATATTTTATTTTTTTTTCTTCAAATGTTAATTCTTTGCTACCATCAATAATAATTTTTTCCTCCCCTTCGCCGCTAGAAGCATAAGTGTTTAATTTTGCCTTTACTAAAAAGTTTGCTAATTTTTTTTTGTTCATATTATAGAATTTTAAAATTATAGATTAATTTTAGAATAAAAATCGCCGGGTGATCAAGCGACACTCGGCGGTATTGTGGGTTAATGTTTGTAGAAGTTTTTTAAAGATAAGCCAAACTCTTCGCTCAGTTGTCTTACTTCAGATTCAACCTTGGCCCAATACTCCTTGTTTAGCCTCGATTGGAAGAATAATAAGGAGGAGGGAAAGTCTCTTTCAAGAATTTCTTTTAGATTCTCCCAATTACCACATTTTGCATTTAGAGATTCCGCCATAATAAAATCGACTTTGTCTTGTAGGGCGCTGAAAATCGTGTGAAGATCAGTAAAACCCGGGAGAATAGGGCCTACAAAAGCATATGTTTTTATCCCCGCTTCATGGACGACTTTAAGTGCTTTTAGCCTTTTATCTAGCGACGGAGCATGGGGTTCAAAACTTCTGGCCACTTTTTCATCCAGTGTAGTAATTGTAAACCCGACTTCGCATGCGCTAAATTGCCTTAGAAGATCAACGTCTCTTATTACCAAATCTGATTTAGTGAGAATTGAGATGGGGAAATCATAGCGCAGGAGAATTTTGAGAATATCGCGAGTTATTCCGTATTTCCTTTCCGGGGGTTGGTAGGCGTCAGTAACACTGCCCAACAAAATAACTCCTCTTTTAGGTTTATGGGTTAACTGTTTTTTCAAAACTTCGGCCGCGTTGATTTTTATATCAACAAATTCACCCCACTTCTCGGGATGGTTAGTGAACCGCCTCATAAATCTGGCGTAGCAGTAGGCGCAACTATGCATACACCCGACGTAAGGGTTAATGCAATAGTCCGACTCCGGCAATTTGCTCTTAATTAGAACGGTTTTACATTGTATCTCACATATTTTCATATTCTCTCCTTGTGTTGCTGCATGGACATGGCGCATAAGTTTGCCCGGCAGTAACTAGTCTGATGGTTAAACCCAAGTTTTTCACGAGCTCTCTTTAGAATAACATCAAGACTTTCATCGGGCAACTTGCCGATTTGGAAACCGTCAAAGGTACAGCCATTTCTGTCCAGAGCCCATGCGCAGGCGATAGCTTCTCCGTTTGGAAGGACACCAAAAGAATTGATTGTAGCATGGCATTTTGATGTTTCCTCAATTACTCTCAATGAATGTTGGAAAGAAATATGCGTCGAACCGTTGAGACTGCGCAAGAATTTCATCGTGAACAGATATTGCTCGTCCGTCGGGATAATTTTCTTGTAGTCCATACCTCTACCAACTGGAATATATTTCAATATGTCCCATTCCTGAATTCCATTTTTGCAAAGCCAGGCGTATATGCTTCGCAGGTTTTCTTCTGTGATAGTGATATTGTAGAGAATAGTTACAGCCGACACCTTGATGCCGGATTCTACCAATCGCCTCATAGCTTTCATTGAAGCACGATTGAAGCCGCGAGGACGAAATGGGTTTTCTCTATCCGGTAGGTTATCGAGAGTAAATTCTACCATGTTGATTTTCTTCAGAAGTTCGATCTTGGATTGAGTTAGCTCACACCCCGTCATGCTGATATTGATTTTCTCGGGCGGAAGAAACTCAATGGCCTTCTGAACAATCGCCAAATCATCCTCGGAGTAAAGGGGGTCGCCGCCAGAAAAGTCAATGATCATATTTTTTCCGGCGATCATTTTGAGCACTCCTAGTTTTTGAGCGAAAGAAAGTTCTTTTTTCTTCTGTTCGGCGATGATTTGTGTTCTTTCTTTACCTTTTGCATAAACAGCCGAGACGCAACAGAAAGCGCAATTCCATGGGCATACTCGTGTTAGGTTCCAAATTATGTACATTTTAAGCTCCTTTCGTTTTAATTAGCGCTGTGTCATCATTGGCGGTGTGGCTTGGTTTGGCTGGGGCTAACTTGTTGTATGCGGAGGAGCATAATGCCCAGACTTCGTAAATCGATTTACCCATAGCTTGATACCTCCTCTTTTAAGTTTAAGTTAAAGAGCATTTTGAAACAGGAAGCTATTCCCTGTTAATATTTTAACTTACATTTTTTTATTAATTTTGTCAAAAAATTTTACCTAAAACTAGCCAGTCTCTTTTACTTTTTTAATATAAATAGTAAAATTATTACATAGCTTAATATATTTATTAGTTTTTATGATTAATCAAGAAATTGAAATTAAAGACAATTCAATTTTGCCCAAGTTTTTATATCATCTTGTTCCTAGAAAACTTTTCGTTGAATTCAGCGATATTAACGGTAATTACGATTGTCGAAATAAAAAAGAATGGGGTAATAATTCTCCATTTATTCATACTACACTAAGCAGGCAACAGCTTAAAGAAAGGGTGGCTGACACGAATTGGGCTGATTATTCTCTTAAAGAAAAATTTTTGCTTTTAGAAATTGACACGCGAATGCTTAAGACTAGAATAACTTACTCAATTATCAATGATTATATCTATCACCATATATGGGGGCGGCTATCTAAAAAATCATTTAAGGTTTTTGAGGTCAAACGAAGTAAAGATGGTAAGTTTTTAATTTGAATTTTATGGTAGTTTTTTTATTTAACATTAGCCACCCTTGACAAAATTTAAGATTTAGACTATTATAAAAGTGTTATTTAGAATAACACTTTTTAATTTAGTTTTAACATTAGCCTGTTAAAATTAAGAAAAAATTGTTATTAGTAGTTTTTCATAGGGGAAAGCTATTGAAAATAACAACGAGCTCATTTAAACACTCGAAAAGGGTGTATATATAAAAAATTTGGGGGTGAAGACTATGTTTGTCGTCGATCTGCGATTTAGAATATTGGTTCCGGCGATTGCGAAAGCAGTCGGTGAAAACGTTGTTGATTTATTTAAGACAATCATTGGCGGGGTGGCCTTATTGGCTATTTCTGCCAGTCGGCCGATTTTTCGGTTGGTGGATAAAAAACATGAGGCGAAAGGTGCTGTTTAAATTCAAAAGTGAGAAGGGAGGTGTCGGAGATGTTATGGTTAGATTATAGTAAGGAAACAAAACAGAAAACGGTCGTGTCCGGCACCTTATCTGGTGTTGGGCGTAAGATGTTGATTATCCGAAAGATAGCCTTGGTTATCGGTAAATTGCTACCTGTCTTACAGAGGTTTACAGTTGAGACTAAGGTGACGTTTGGCTTAACCAGCGGCTCTGGCATTGTCGGTCATGACAAATTCGCTCATCTGTTCGGAACGGCCAGGGAATTATTCGGAATAAGTCGAATTCCAGGTTTTACCAAGGATGCAGGCCAGAAGTATCTTTTAAAGACCTGCGACGCGGAATACTACCATGAAGCTGATTTCCACTTCGGCGATACAATCAAAACCGTGATTGATGTTGTTGAAGTTAACGGAGCCAGCTTTAAGCTTCGTGGCCGGTTTATTAACAAAAGAACCGGTAAAATCTGCGTTACCGCATTTCAAACGATTGCCTACGCTAATATGCAGGGTAGGCCGACAAGATTTCCCAAGTGGCTTAAGATTTTGCTTGAGTTTTCTTGTTCGATAGGCGTAGACGCGGAAGAAAGAAAAAACATCAACAAAAATGATGGAGCGGCGGTGTTTCATCATAGAGTTGTTGTCACTTCAGGGATGACAAACGCGGAAAAGAACGTCAGCCATGACGAGTATGCCAAAATAATGACGCAAGCGATTGAGCTATTTTTGCTTAGTCGGCAAGAAGATGTCCTGGCACGTTCTTTAATGGTGGAAGATGCTTACTACAAATATCATCGTGATTTTTACTTTGGCGACATAATATTTATTGAGCTTTACGCCGAGGTCAAAGGGGGCGAAACTGTATTTAAGGCAAGCTTCTTCGACCGGACCGGCCAAGAGCATACTTTCGGCCGGCAAAGAGTCAAATTCTCGAATAACTAAGGGCTATTGTAATGATAGCCCTTCTTTTTTTGTCTATAATATTAAAATATGCTAAAATTTAAATATAATTTCTACTCATGGTTATTTTTAATATTTACAATTTGCTACCCCTGATTAGTTCAGTCTTATTCTTTGTCTTGGGATTTTTTGTTTACTCAAAAAATAGAGATTCTAAAGTAAATTTTTCATTTTTTCTTGTTTGTTTAGTAACTTTTTGGTGGCAGTTTAGTTGGTTCGTTTTATTTAGCTCAAGTAGCGAATTTTTCGCCTTATATTTAGTTAAAATAGGCTATGTAGGAATTATTTTTATACCAGTTACTTTTTTTAATTTTTTCGTTCATTTATTGGATCTTAAGAAACGTTTTGATATTTATTTGGTCTATTTAGCATATTTAGTTGGCACAGTTTTTACTTTTTTTGATTTGTTTTCTAATTATTTTATTGAAGGTTTTTATCAATATTCCTGGGGGTATTATCCGAAAGCCGGAATTCTCCACCCTATTTATTTATTATTACTTTTTTTATTATCTTCAAGGATTATTTACTTATTATATATAGAACTTAAAGAAAGTAGATACTCTAATATTTATAAATTTTCTCAGTTAAAATTTGTTTTGGCAGCTTTAATATTTTATATTTTTTCCGCTTCCGATTTTATAGTAAATTATGGATATGGATTTTATCCTTTTGGTTTTGTTTTTATATTAATTTTTTTGGGAATTTTTGGTTATACAATTATTACTCGCCGCCTAATGGATGTTAAAATGGTCATGCGGCGCTATTCGGTTAATTTAATGTCCTTAACGGTTATTTTACTGTTAGCGATTACTATTAGATATATTAGCGATCTATATTTCAGCCAGTATTCAATTTTAATTGACTTTTTTATTTTACTAGCTTCAATTTCCGCCTACCCTTCCATCAGAAATTATTTTTACCATTTGTCTAATAAATACTTTTTTTCATCTCTGTATGATTCAAGCGAAGTCATCGCCGGCCTATCCGACAAATTGCGCTCCACTCTTGAAGCAGAAAAAATTTATGAATATATTTTTAATACTCTGTCCAATGCTTTTCATGTTAAAGCTTTTGGGGTATTAACCCATAAAGAAGAAGGAAAAAATTATATTATACAGTATAACCAGGGTTTTAAGATCGGCGGGCAAAATGATTTTTTGGAAGATGAAAAATTAGATAAGATGTTCATTAAGCAAAATAAAATTATCGTTACCGAAGAAGTTAAGCGCCTTAATTTATTTGAAAAAAATCCGACCGTTGAATTGCTTGCTAAATTTAAAGTGGAAATTTTGGCGCCGTTAAATGTTAAAGATAAAACCATCGGGCTAATCGCCTTAGGCCCTAAAGAGTCCGGCGATATGTATAATGATGAGGATTTAAAGGTTCTGGAAGTAATCGGAGCGCAAGCCGCCATTGCTTTGGAAAACGCTTTGCTTTATAAAGAAACCAAGAATTTTAACATCAAGCTGGAGAAAGAAGTGGAAAAGGCTACGCGGGATTTAAGGAAAGCTAACGTGCAGTTAAAAAAGCTGGACGCGGCCAAATCCGAATTTATTTCCATTGCTTCGCACCAGCTACGCACCCCGCTAACCGTGATTAAAGGCTATATTTCCATGATGCTTGAAGGCAATTTCGGCGAGCTAACCAAGCTTGAATTGGAATCATTGGAAAAAGTTTTTGAATCCAATGAGCGGCTGATTCAGCTAGTGGAGAATTTATTGAATATTTCCCGCATTGAATCCGGCCGCCTGCAGTTTGATTTTAAGGAGGTTGATTTAAACAAAATGGTTGAAAGCGTCATGGAGGAATTGTCCGGCAATGCCAAAAAGAAAAGTTTGATATTGCAGTATAAAACGCCGGTTAAGCCCGTGCCCATAATTAAGCTGGATGATGAAAAAATCAGGCAGGTAGTAATGAATTTAATAGATAACGCCATAAAATACACCAAGCAGGGCAGTGTTACGGTGAAGCTGGAGCAACGTGAAAAGAAAATTAAATTTTCCGTGGCCGATTCAGGCATGGGCATCAGGCCGGAAGACATGATTAACCTGTTTAAGAAATTTTCCCGCGGCAAGGGCACTTCACTCGTCCATACCGAAGGCACCGGCCTGGGTTTATATGTGGCTCGCATGATGATTGAGGCGCATCATGGCAAAATTTGGGCCGAATCGGACGGCGAGGGCAAGGGCAGTAAATTCTGCTTTGAGCTGCCGGTAAAGTGATTTTGACTTATAAAAAAAATTTTGCTAATCTACTATAATAACTCTTAATTTAAAAAAATGAAAAAATTCATATTATTAGGTTTGCTTGTTGTTTTATTGCTTGGCGCCGGATCATTCGCTATGTTTAAGGTAAAAACCGCTAAAAAGATTCTTGGCCCGGAAGAAGCTAAAGCCACAGCGGAAAAATTTATCAATGAAAATTTATTGGCAGCCGGCGCTACGGCTACCATAAAAAACGTAACCGACGAAGGTGATGTTTACAATATCAGCCTAAACGTAGGCGGCCAGGATTACACTTCTTATATGTCTAAGGACGGATCTAAATTCTTTCAAAGCGGCATCAATATGACGACTTTTGCCGAAGAGCAAAAAGCCCAAGCCGCCGCTTCGGCGGACAATACTCAAGCCGCTCCGGCCGCCGAAGTTCCGAAAAGCGACAAGCCCAAGGTTGAATTATATGTATTTACTTATTGCCCTTACGGAACCCAGTCCGAGAAAGGAATTATTCCCGCGGTAAAATTATTAGGCAGCAAGATTGATTTTAAAATAAGGCAAATCGGAGCAATGCACGGAGACCATGAGAAAATTGAAGCTCAAAGGCAATTATGCATTGAGAAAAAATATCCCGCAAAATATTTAGATTATACGCTGGCCTTCGCGCTTGATTCCGGAATCGGAGCCTGCGATTCCGACGCCCAATGTTCAGAGCCTTTAGTAAGCGCGTTATTTGCTAAACTTGGAATTTCCAAATCAACCATAGATGCTTGTATAAAAACCGACGGGGCATCATTATACGCGGCGGAAGAAGCAAACTCTCAAGCTAAAGGTATTGGCGGCAGCCCGACTTTAGTGATCAACGGAGTCCAGTCCAGTGCCGGGCGCGACTCGGCCGCTTATTTAGCCGGTATTTGCGCGGCTTTTAATAATGTTCCGGCGGAATGCTCCCAACAATTATCAAGCGCTTCTCCGGCGGCCGGTTTTGGCGCGGGCAGCGCTACCGGAGGTTCAGACGCGAGCTGCCAATAATAAAATAATTTTATATAAAGGGGCGCTTAAGGCGCCCTTTTTTGTTTGAAAAAATTTTGGTATAATTGAAATAAGATTTTAAATTCTCCTTGTCATTGCGAGCGTAAGCGAAGCAATCTCACGTACGTGGCGCTTAACCAGAGATTGCTTCGTCGCTGAAGCTCCTCGCAATGACAAACGCATTGATTATGCGCGAGCAAAACTATACTCTTAAAATTTTAATTTTGTTTTTGGCGACTTTCGCCGGCATTTTCGCTATCTGGTATGCTTTAATGCGCGAAGAAAGCGCTGATTGGATTAGTTCGCAAATAGTTCACCAAGCCTCGCCTTATGCCATAACCGAAACCGAAGACGGTTTAATCATAGGCAATGTTATAATGGGCTACAGCTTTGATTTGCCCAAAGGCTTTAAAACAGCCGGCGCGAAAAATCTTAGTTTTTTTATGGAAGAAGCCGGAGTAAAGAAATGCGAAATCAAGCATTATTATTTAAACGCGGATAAAGTTAAACGGACCGCTGTTGCCAACGCGTCGGTGGTTATTCCTTTAAGAGACAGTAAATTGATTTTTGAGCTAGTTAATAAGAGTGAAATAGCTAGTTGTGGCAAATATTTAACGGCAGTTAAAAATAATTTAACGCCAAATTGAAGCGCTGAAGTTGAGTTTAAAATAAATTATGCTATAATTAAAGCGTAATAATTTTAAATAATTATTTTATGAAGAGGAGGATTTTTTTACTTAGCATGCCGATTATGCTTTTGGCATGTTTTTTTGTTTTCGGCGGAAGCGCGTGGGCCGCTGAATATTCCTTTGACCTTGATTATAGCTGCCCGTCTAATTCGGGCGTTTTTGGCAGGGACTATGTTTTCCATAAATTTAAGCCTAAAGCCAACGCCATCCGAGGCTTTATCGCGCAAAAATTAGGCGCCACGCCATGGTATTTATGCAAGGGAACGTTAGATGCGAATAATTTATTAAATAATAAAAATTGTGAGAATTCCACGGTTGTTTTTCAGGGCGTAATGCAGGGCAAAAGCATTGGCGGCGGCTATTACGAATTTATTTTACCGCGCAGTTATGCCTTGGAAATCGGAGCGGATTATTATTTTCAAACAGACGGCATTTTATCTTGTTTTAATTATCATAATGAGCACGCAATTTCTATGTGCGGAGTTCAAGCTGACGGGACTAGCCCATATTGCGGCTATTCCGATCAAGGCGGATTCAACGGCGCTGGCATAAAGACTATTATAGCCATTGACGAGCCAGAACCGGATCCGGTGATAATAGTTCCGGGGATTATGGGGAGTTATAACATTTCCGGTCGTTGGCAGATTGATCCGATATTTCATACTTACGACAATCTGGTGGAAGCGTTAATCGCCGCCGGCTATAAAGAAAATAGTTTAAATGAAGATAAGCCGACTTTATTTACCTTTCCCTATAATTGGCGGGCGGATAATAATATCACGGCGAATTTACTTAAAGAGAAGATTCAACAGGTTAAAGAAATCAGCGGACGGGATAAGGTGGATATTATCGCCCATAGTATGGGCGGGTTGGTAACGCGGTCGTATGTTGAAGGGAGCGATTACCAAAATGATATCGACCAAGTAGTATTTTTAGGCACGCCGCATTTAGGGTCGCCGGAAAGTTATTTAAAATATGAGGGAGCAGAATTTAGAGGACCACGATCATGGTTGCAAGAATATTTTTTTCAAACGGAAGCTGCCATTAATGGTTATTTTGATTTAGTTGATTATATTAAAGCACAAGTGTTATCAGCAGAGCAACTTCTGCCCATATTTGATTACTTAAAAGATAAACAATCTGATAATTCCTGGCTATTACGAACCTATCCATTAAATTATCCGCAAAATAATTATCTGGAGAATTTAAATAATCAAGCAAATATTAATATATTGAAGCAAAGAGTAAAAATTACCAATATTGTAAGCGATTTAGGAGGTAATAGTACTTTAAATAATATTAAAGTTATACCTGATCCGGACGCGACTGATAATAAATGGCAAAGCGGTTATCCGGAAAATTTAGCTATAAATTTAGATAGTTTAGAAATGGGCAATGGCGATGGTACTGTGCCTTTTAATAGTGCTAATAGTTTGAATGGAGTCGAGACCGTAATGTCCGGAATTTCTGATCATGAAAATCTGCCTACTATTATGCAAAAAGAGATTATTAAATCGCTTACGGGAAAATTGCCGGAAAATTATTATAACAGCAGACTTACTTCAACTTTCAAGCGCTGGGCTTTTTTCCGAGTCTATTCGCCGGTTGATTTTAATATAATAGCGCCTAACGGCGATAAAATAGGCAAAGATTTTAATAATAACACGGAAATTAATGAAATCCCAGACGCTTTTTATAGCGGTTTTAATGATCACGCCGAGTTTGTTTTGATTCCTAATCCAATTGACGGGGAATATAAGGTTGAGCTAAAAGGCGTGGATAACGGCGGAGAGTATATTTTAGCCGGTAGCATAATTAATGGCAATTCGGAAATTAGTAAAGAATTTAAAGGCGCTATCGCGCCGGATCAGATAAGGGAATTTAGTATAACTTATTCGGCCGCGCCTGAAAATCCAATCAGCGATTTAGAGCCCATAGATACCGTGCCGCCGGTAGTGATAATTAATAAGCCGACAGAAAACGAAAAATATCTGCATAGCGATAATTTAATAGTAGATTATATTGCTACCGATGATTTTTCCGGCTTGGCTATTACGGCCATAATGATAGATGATCAGATTTTAGCTACTACGACCATTGATTTATTTGATTATTCTTTAGGACGGCATGATTTAATAATTCAGGCCAGCGATAAATCAGGCAATCAAGCGCAAGCACAAATTAAATTTGAAATAATCGCCAATATAGATAGTACAATTAGCGATATTGAAGAAATTCATAGCCGCGGTTGGCTAAAGGGCAGAATTTATAAGCCGCTACTGGCTAGCGCTTTTAGGCTTTTAAAGATAGAAGCTAAATATTTTGAAAAAGAGCAGGCTTCATTAGAAAAGTTAATTAGAAAAACGCGGGACGATAAAAAATTATCGGATAAGCAGAAGCAGAAATTGATTGAGCAATATAATAAAAATCTAAATAAATTAAAAGAGAACCGGATTAAGGCGATTGATAAAAGTTTGGACGCGATAGTTAAGCTGCTTAATCTAGTTAAAAAGAAAAACCAGATAAATCAGGCCGGATATGATATAATAATAAATGATATTAATTACTTAAGAAATAATTTATAATTAATAAAAAAATATGTTTGAAAAAAAATCAGTGTTATTAACTTCAGTTTATTCTTTGCTTGCCGCAATTATTAGTTCATTAATTTTTTCTTCATTGTTTGGTAAATTATATTTATTTTTATTTAATCCAATCCCGACGTGTGGTTTTTCAGGGCTTGATTGCAATATTGCCCTTGGAGTAATTCAAAACTCCATATTTGCTTATATATTTTTTCTGCCATTATTTATTATGTTTTTTGTATCTAGAAAGCAATGGCTATCCTGGTTAATTTTAATCTTTATACCTTTTACTATGGTTTTAGTCGGCGGCAGTAAGCATATTCTTTGGTTTTTTATCTTTACTTTCGCCGGTGGTTTAATAGGTTGGCTAATTAATTTAGCGATAAAAAAATTTAAAAGTGAAGTTAAAGTTTAATATAAGTATGAAAAAGTTAAATATAATTTTAGTATTGTTTTTGCTTACTTCTTGCGTTTTGAATACTGGCGAAAAAGAATCTCCTATCAGCCAAGGAAAAGATTTAACAGAGAAGAAAGATATTGAAAACGGCGGCAAAGCCTCCGGCTCAAAGCCGGTGGTTAAAAATATAAATGAAAATCAAAGCGATGCTGTTTTAACGCCACCGACTATCAATAAAGTAGTTTCGAATTTAAATGGCAATACTTTGATGAATTTAGGAAAAGAAATGGAAGATGGCTATAAAAAGTCATCAGAAAATCAGTTAGTTAAAGACATGGAGCAACTGGCGTTTTTTGAAGATTGCATAAACAAAGGTAAAACAGATATTAGTGATTTCGGTCAAAATTATATTAGTGAATCGCCAATATTTTTTAACGCCTTGAATCAGGAATCATTTTCAAGAGATATGGCGATAGCGTTAGCTCTTGATAAATATTCCAACTGTTTATTGGTAAATTATTATCAGGTTCAAGCAAAAGTAGCACGATTTTATTATTATCAGAATCTGGCGAAAAGTTTAGCCGCCAGTTTTTTTATTAAATCAGTTTTAACTGGTTATTCGATTAATAGTGTTAGTTGGTGCTCAAATCTCAAAGGTCAGGTAACGGCCGAGGAGATGTGTAAAAATTTGGGGGAGGAGAAGATTATTGATATTTTAATTAATTATTATAAAATTACCGGCCATCTAATTAAAGATGAACAAGGTGCGGATATTTCGCATGATAATGATAAATTGCGGTTGTTTATAAAAAATAAAATACAAGCTATCATCAAATCAATTGAATCTCCGACTATGCAGAAAACAGAAAATCCAACAGATCCAGAATTATCTAAAATTTTACAGTCAAGCGATTTTGGTATTTCATTACATGGGATAATCGAGCCGGTAGACGAGTTGTTTAAAAGTAATAATTAAAGTTATCAACTCCGCAAACATGAAGATTGATTGAACAATATAACAAAAATCTTGATAAATTAGAAAAGAATCGGGCTGAAGCGATTGATAAAAGTTTGGACGTGATAATTAAGCTGCTTAACCTAGTTAAAAAGCAAAACCAGATAAATCAGGCCGGATATGATATAATATTAAGTGATATTAATTATTTAAGAATTAATTTATAAAAATATGCTGGAAAAAAAATCAGTGTTTTTGCAAGTAGTTTATTCATTTATTGCCGCTGTAATTAGTTCGTTTATCTTTTCTTCGTTATTTAAATTGTTTTATGATAAAATTTTAAATCCCTCTAATGGCGGTTACGGTTTGTTCTATGGGAGGGGCGAGGAATTAATTGTTGGAGCGATTATTTTTGCCTATCTTTTTTTCCTGCCTTTATTCATCATGGTATTTGTTTCGCGAAAGCAATGGTTATCGTGGTTAATTTTAATTTTTGTACCTTTTACTATGGTTTTAGCCGAAGGCAGTAAGCATATTCTTTGGTTTTTTATCTTTACGCTCGCTGGCGGTCTGATAGGTTGGCTAATAAATTTAGTGATTAAAAAGTTTAAAAAATAAATTTTTCATAACAAAAAACACCGCTTTGCCTGCGGTGTTTTTTGTATAAAAAAATCAGCACGTGATGTGTGCTGATGTAAAACAATGTAAAAACGTAGTTTTATTTTAACTCCTTAACGCACTCCTTAGTTATTTCAGCCATGGGCTTGAATTGCTGGCTCATATAGTAAGCGACCACTGTGCCGGTTTGGCCGTAATAGCCATAATACATACTTCTGCCCATAGCTTCATAATCATCCAGCCTCATGCATCTTATCTGCCCTCTTGGCGGAAAAACTGCGTAGATCAGGAAGCAGACGTTAGCTCCTTGCCTTAAAGCGGCCGGATCATTTTCTTCTTCGGCTCTTATAAAATAATCCACCGCGTACCAGCTCTCCGGAGGGGCGTTGGCGGCTTCTGTAAGCAAGGTGGCGACATAATTGCCGCAAAGGAAGAAATCAACTCCGACATCTCTTTTTGTCAGAACAATGTTGGAGAGCCTGACATCAAAGACACGCCTTAAGCCTTCAAAATCCACCACTTTTACGGCTTCTTTTATTTCTTCCATGCCTTGCCGCAGAATCGTTGCTTCTTTTAGCAGTTCTGTTAGAGTTTTTTCCCGCTCTTTTTCTTTCCGCTGTCGTTTTTGAAATGTGCTCAAATCAACAACTTTTTCCATGGCTTTCCTCCTTTCAGCAGATTAGTTGCTTTTATAAAACGATACCTTATATAGCGAGGTTTTTAGCGCTTGCATTTATTATAAAATAGTGTATAATATAAAGACAAATTAAATATTCACCTATAATTTATCTCTTGGTACAGGTGGCCGAGAGGCTGTTCTGAAAAGAGCGGTTAGAAGTGTTTTTTTATTTTATGACAGAAGAAACTAAAAATAACGGCGCTAACGCGCAATTTGACCAGGCTAGCGACCAAGAATTCCAAAAGCTATTGGACGCGGAAAATGCCAAAATTCCCCAGGTCGGGGATATTATTAAGGGCGTAGTTTTGTCCGCCTCCAAAGCCGAGGTTAAGCTTGATATTGACGGCATCGCTACCGGCGTAGTGCGCGGCCGCGAGCTTTATTTTGAAGCCGAGGAATACGCGAATTTAAAGCCGGGTGATGAAGTTGAAGCGACTATAATTGAAGAAGAAAATGAAAATGGAGATTTGGAGCTGTCATTTAGAAGCGCCGGCCAGCAAAAGGCCTGGAGCGCTTTATTTGATGCTTATGAAAATAGGAAAATTTTGAAATTCAGGGTTCAAGATGCCAATAAAGGCGGCTTATTGGTTAGCTACGGACAAATTCAGGGATTTTTGCCGGTTTCGCAATTGGCGCCGGAAAATTATCCGCGAGTCAACGGTGGCGATAAAGGCAGAATTTTGGATAAATTAAAATCTTTTGTCGGCACTGATTTTGAAGTTAAAATTATGACCTTGGACGAAAAAGATGAAAAATTAATCGTCAGCGAGAAAGAAGCTTGGCAGGAAAAGCAAAAAGACATAATTTCCAAATATAAAGTTGGGAGCCAAGTTGAAGGCGCGATTACAGCTTTAACCGATTTCGGGGTTTTCGTCAGTTTCGGAGAAAATTTAGAAGGCTTAATTCATATTTCCGAATTGGCCTGGCAAAGAATTGACGATCCGTCAGACTTATTCAAGGTTGGAGATAAAATCAAAGCCGAAATAATTTCCATTGAAGGCTCTAAAATATTTTTATCAGCCAAGAAGCTTTTAACCGATCCTTGGCATGATGTGGAAACTAAATATAAAGTCGGCCAGGTAGTTTCCGGCATTATTTTAAAAGTTAATCCGTTTGGCTTATTTGTTGAATTGGATCCTGATATTCACGGCTTGGCGCATGTCAGCCAGATTGGCTTAGCGCCCGGGCAAAAAATCAGCGAGGTTTTTCATTCCGGAGAAAAAAAGGATTTTACCATTGTCTCTATTGAACCGAAAGACCATCGCTTAGGCCTGTCCGTTTCAACTGAAGCCGAACAGCCGGCCGCTAAAAGCAAAAAGAAAGAAGATGAAAAGAAAGATAAAGAAGAGGGCGAGAAAAAAAATAAAACTAAAAAGGTCAAGAAAGAAAAAACTGAAGCAGCGGAAGAATCCTCCTCTGCCGAAGCTGCGGAGGACAAGAAGAAAGACAAGCCGGCAAAAAAGAAAAAAGAAAAATAAATTCAGATAATATAAAAAACGCCTCTAAAAATTTAGAGGCGTTTTTTATTGCAAATATGCAAAAAAATGCTATAATGAGTAATATTTGTCATTGCGAGCGTAAGCGAAGCAATCTCACAAATGATTAAATAAAAATAAACCTTCATTGCAGGAATAATCTATCATTTTAATAAATAGTACGTGAGATTGCCGCGTCGCCTGATTACAGGCTCCTCGCAATGACTGTAACCAAAAAATATGACTAATAAAAAGGATGATACAACCTTAGAAAAAATCGTTTCTTTGTGTAAAAGGCGAGGTTTTGTTTATCCGTCTTCGGAAATCTACGGCGGTTTGGCCGCTATCTATGACTATGGCCACTACGGCACGCTATTAAAAAATAATATCCGCGATTCCTGGTGGAAGAGCATGGTTCAAATGCGCGATGACGTTGTCGGCCTTGATAGCGCGATTTTTATGCACCCGAAAACCTGGGTTGCTTCCGGACATGTCGGCGGCTTTAATGATCCCCAAATTGACTGCAAAAAATGCAAAAATAGATTCAGGGCCGACCATCTTTTAAAGGAGTATGGGATTGACGCGGATAAGGCTACTTTAGAAGAAATCAATAATCATCTGGATAAGCTGCGCGAGCAAGGGAAATTAAAATGCCCTAATTGCGGCTCAACCAACCTTACAAAAGCGAAAATATTTTCTTTAATGGTAAAATCAAATATCGGCTCGCCGACTGAAGAATTTACGGAAGAAAACGTCGTTTATTTAAGGCCGGAAACTTGCGGCGGCATCTACTTGGAATATAAAAATACGGTTGATTCTTTACATAAGAAACTTCCTTTCGGCATTGCCCAGGTCGGTAAAGCTTTCAGAAATGAAATTGTGGCGCGCCAGTTTATTTTCCGGACTCGTGAATTTGAGCAAATGGAAATGCAATATTTTCTCCAGCCGAGCATGATGAAGGAAAAATATAAAATGTGGAAGGAATTAAGGTGGCAGTGGTATTTGGATAATGGCATCCCCAAAGATAAAATAAAATGGCATCAGCATGAAAAACTGGCCCATTACGCGACCGAGGCTTATGATATTTTATATGGCTTTAAATCATTGGGCGGTTTTGACGAGATTGAAGGCATTCATGCCAGGGGCAATTGGGATTTAAGCCAGCACGCGAAATTTTCCGGCGTTGAATTAAATTATACGGATGATGGCGGCGAGAAATTTATTCCGCATATTCTGGAAACCTCGGCCGGGCTTAATCGGATGCTTTTGATGTTTCTTGATTTTGCTTACGCCGAAGAAGATGTCAACGGCGAAACCAGGGTGGTCATGAAATTTCCTAAAGCCTTAGCGCCGATCAAAATCGCGGTTTTTCCTTTACTAAGAAACAAGCCAGAGCTGGTAAAAAAAGCCAAAGAGGTTTATGACAAATTAAAATTAGATTATATTTGCGAATTTGATGATAACGGCAATATTGGCAAACGCTACCGCCGGCAGGATGAAATCGGCACGCCTTTTTGCGTAACCGTTGATTTTGACAGTTTGGAAAAAAGCGATGTTACCGTGCGCGACCGCGACACCATGGAGCAGGTAAGAATTAAAATATCAGACTTGGAGAATTTTTTTAAGGATAAATTTTCCGCCTGATTGCCAAAGGGGAATAAATGCTTTATAATTTATTAAATTAAGGAAATGGATTACTCCTCGGTGCTAGCCTCGGTGCTGAAAAAGATAACTGAGTGCTTACGCGGGAATAACAAAAAATAAACAAATGAAAAACTTAATTAAAAACTTTTTAATATTTTTTACGGTATTTTTGCTGATTGCCGCGCTTTTCAGCTTTTTGGGCGGTAGCGGCCAAAAAACCGAGCAAGTCGGGGTGGAAACTTTAATCGGGCAGATAAATAATCAGGAAATAAATAAAATTGTTATTGTGGGCAATGAAATAAGGGCGACATTAAAGGACGGTAAAAGCGAAGTGGTTAAAAAAGAGCCTGGCGACACTTTTTCGCAGATCATTAAAAATTATAACGTTGACCAAGGCAAATTAAGCGGTTTAGCCATTGAAGTCCAAGATAATCAGGGAATGGATTATTGGCTGGCCGCGATTTTGCCTTTTCTGATTCCTTTTCTCTTAATCAGCGTTTTTATTTATTTTATGATGCGTTCGGTCCAGGGCGCTAATTCCAAGGCCATGATGTTCGGCCAATCCCAGGCCAGGGAAACCGGCAAGGAATTTAAAGGCAAGGTGACTTTTAAAGATGTGGCCGGGGCCAAAGAGGCTAAGGAAGAATTATCGGAAGTGGTTGAGTTTTTAAAAAATCCCAATAAATTTTCCGAGCTGGGCGCGCGCACGCCGCGCGGCGTTCTCTTATTAGGCAGTCCGGGAACCGGCAAAACTTTATTGGCTCGCGCCGTTGCCGGCGAGGCCAGTGTGCCGTTTTTTTCCATTTCCGGTTCCGAGTTCGTGGAGATGTTCGTGGGCGTGGGCGCATCGCGCGTTAGGGATTTATTCCGCAAAGCCAAGAAAAGCGCGCCTTGCATAATTTTTGTTGACGAAATTGACGCGGTCGGCCGCCGGCGCGGCGCCGGACTCGGCGGCTCGCATGATGAGCGCGAGCAGACTTTAAATCAAATTTTAGTGGAAATGGACGGCTTTGACCCTACCACTAATGTTATTGTTATAGCGGCCACTAATCGCCCCGATGTTTTGGATCCGGCGCTACTTCGGCCCGGGCGTTTTGACCGCCGGGTTATTTTAGACGAGCCTGATTTAGCCGATCGCGAAGCCATTCTAAAGGTTCATTCCAAGAAAAAACCGCTAGGCAAAGACGTTAGCTTAAAAAGAGTGGCCGAGAGGACCCCTGGTTTTACCGGCGCCGATTTAGCCAACCTTTTAAATGAAGCCGCGATTCTAGCCGCCATGAAAAATAAAAAAATAATTGATTTGGAAGAAATTTTTTCTTCCATTGAAAAGGTTATGCTCGGCCCGGAAAGAAAGTCGCGCATTCTGTCCGATAAAGAAAAGAAAATAACCGCCTATCATGAGGCCGGCCACGCGATTGTCGC
The DNA here is from genome assembly GCA_028703305.1 of Patescibacteria group bacterium. Taxonomy (GTDB): domain Bacteria; phylum Patescibacteriota; class Patescibacteriia; order Patescibacteriales; family GWC2-42-12; genus JACPHD01. The sequence goes on along the minus strand of JAQVNC010000003.1, from coordinate 32,846 downwards.
GCATTTTTCTCTTCATAGCGATCCGGTGCAAAAAGTTTCTATTATCGCCCGCGGCCAAGCCGGCGGCTATACTTTAAAGATACCTCTGGAAGACAAGCACATGTATTCCAAAACCGAATATGTTGAGGAAATCGCGGTGTTGCTCGCCGGGTATATTACCGAGCAGGAAATTTTCGGCGAGGTTACTACCGGAGCCACTTCGGATTTAAGGCGCGCTACCGGATTGGCCAGAAAGTTAATTACCGATTTTGGCATGAGCGATTCTTTGGGCCCGCGCACTTTCGGCGAAAAAGACGAGATGATATTTTTAGGCCGGGAAATCCATGAACAGCGCGACTACAGCGAAAAAGTAGCCGAGCAGATTGATAAAGAGATATCCAACTTCATTGATAAAGCCGCGCATCAAGCCAAAGGCTTAATTAAAGTTCAAGCCGACTTATTGGAAAAAGTCGTGGGCGAGCTTATGCTTAAAGAAACTTTGGAAAAAGAGGAGTTTGAAAAAATTGTCGGGGAGAAGAAAAAAGAAGAATAATAATAATATTTAGACAATTGGTAAAAGCCTTACTGTTTTTCAAATATGCTTTGTGGTATAATATAAATACTAATAATTAAATCTCGCTCTTAGCGGCGAAAGGAGGATTTTATGCCATTTTATAGAAATATTTTAAAACAAGCCTGGCAATTAACCTGGCGCAATAAATATCTTTGGTGGTTTGGCATTTTTGCCGCGCTCTTAGGCAACGGCGGTGAATTTGAAATTTTATTTAATAATAACGGCGGTAACCCCGGAGAGTCATTGTTTCCCGCTTGGCAGAGAATCGCTTCTACAGGGCTATTTAGCGGCCATACTTTAACCAATATCGGAAATTTATTCAGACAAGATACTCTAAATATGATTTTAGTACTGGTCGCTTGTTTGATAGCCTTAGCTATTTGCTTGCTCGCAATTTGGCTGGTTATAGTTTCGCAGGCGGCCATAGTCAACAATTCATCCCTTATTATCAAGCAAAAAAAACACGCGCTTAAAGACGGCTTTAATTCCGGCATGTTAAATTTTTGGCCGGTACTGGCCTTAAATATTATTATAAAAGCCGCGATTTATGTGTTGTTGGCGGCAATAAGTTTGCCGGTAATTTTTTACCAAACCAGCTTTAGCGCTAAGCTCTTTTATATTATTGCTTTAGTGGTTGCCGTGCCGGTGGCCATAATTTTATCTTTTATTATGAAGTACGCCGTGGCTTACGTAGTTATTAATAAAAGCAAAGTGGCCGTGGCGATTAAGCAAGGCTTTCAGTTATTTAAAGAAAATTGGCTGATCAGCTTTGAGATGGCGATAATTTTATTTTTTATAAACTTACTAATCGGCCTGGTCATAGTTTTGGCGATTTTAGTTTTAGCCGTGCCGTTTTTGTTCTTGGGCTTAATATTTTATTATTCTTTTTCTTTGGTTGGCTCTTGGCTGATCGCCGCCTTGGCTTTTGCCAGCTTTTTATTCATTGTGGTTATGGCCGGAGCGGCTTTGGCGGTTTTCCAGATTTCTTCTTGGACGGGTTTGTTTTTAGAGCTTGAGAAAAAAAGCGGAATTAGCAAGCTGGTTAGGGTAGTTAATAATATGGTGAAGGCGTAAGTTTTTAAATGACAACAGATAAATGGGGCTGAATTTATTAAATTTTCTACTGCGGAACTCGGCCGCCTGTCGGCGGCCTCAAACAGTCCTCGCACGAAAATTTAACAAATTCAGCCCCATTATTTATAATAATACTTAATTGCATTTTTAGTTTTAATATGTAAAAATAAGAGTATTATGATAGCCTATTTAAAAGGAAAAATTAAGCATAAAAGCAACAGTTTTGTAATTTTAGAGGTAAATAATATCGGTTATCAGGTTTTTATTTTGCCTTTGCTTTATGCCGATCTAAACATAGGCCAGGAAGTTGAATTTTATACCTATCAGCAGGTGCGGGAAGACGCTTTAAATTTGTATGGCTTTAAGGGTGTGGCCGATCTGCAAATGTTTGAATTATTGCTTTCCATTTCCGGCATCGGCCCAAGGTCGGCTTTAGGTGTTATGTCAATCGCTACCGTGGCCGACATTAAAGAATCAATTGGCCGCGGCGATCCGGCGCTCTTAACCAAAGTTTCCGGCATCGGGCGCAAAACCGCGGAAAGAGTGGTTTTGGAATTAAGGGAAAAAATCGTTAAGCTGGCCGTTGATGGCGATAAATTCAGCCCGAGCCAGCTAGGTTCAAGCGATGAAATTGATGCCTTAATGGCCTTAGGCTATTCGCTCTCGCAGGCGCGCGAAGCTTTAAACGGCGTGGACGCGAAAATAAAAGATTCGGGAGAACGTATTAGGCAGGCTTTAAAAAAGCTGGGGAAATAAAATTATTATGTGATGATTGGGGATAAATTTATTAAATTTTCTACTGCGGAACTCGCCCCGCTACCGCGGGGCTCAAACAGTCCTCGCACGAAAATTTTACAAATTTATCCCCAATCCATAAGCGATATCTGCAAAAAAGAAAAGCAGGATTAAATGGTCATTGGCATCTTTTTGACGTAAGCATACCCACTCGCTTTCAATGGGTTTGAGCTTTGTCATTTGTTTTAATGCCGCATTGCACCTAATCCTGTTAGTGATAATTTAGGTGATTAGAATAATTTTGTCAATTATATGAAAATAATTAAAATAACAGACAAAAAACAATTGAATGATTTTGTGGCCGGCAACGAGCATGCCCAATTTTTACAATCTTGGGAATGGGGAGAATTTCAAAGAGAAGTCAGCGGCTTTATTTGGCGAATCGGCGTCCTGGAAGATGATGGGCAGTTATTAGCTTCGGCTAAATTAGTTAAAAAACAATTGCCCATGGGGCGAAGTTATTTTTATTGCGGTCGCGGGCCGATTTTAAAATCCCGAGGGCTGGAAGTCAGTAATCCTGTCGCGCGGCTCGCCGGAGTTTTAACCAAGCAGCCGGAAAATTCTCCCGAAAGATTAGCCGAGAAGAGAGAAGAAATAATAAATTTGTTATTTAATGAAATAAAAAAGATAGCCGCAGAGGAGGGAATAATGTTTTTGCGGTTTGAGCCGACCTGGGAGTCTCTTTCCGGCCATATTTTCAGCGAAGCGGAAATTATCCGCCATCTCATTGATTGGCAATTAACAAAAACCATTGATGTCCAGCCGAGCCAAACGCTGGTTTTAGATTTAACCAAATCAGAAGAGGAAATTTTGCAGGCCATGCATCAAAAAACCCGCTATAATATTCGGCTGGCGGAAAAAAAGAGCGTAAAAATTGTAGAGGCGGGCGCGGAACGTTTTGAAGAATTTTGGCAGCTTTTGGCTTCTACCGGCGATCGCGATAATTTTAACCTCCATGGCCGCAGCTATTATCAGGCTATGATAAAAATGGATAATAGTTTCGTAAAATTATTATTTGCCGAATATCAGGGCAAGACGTTGGCTGGCAATTTAGTGGTTTTTTTCGGCGACACCGCTACCTATATCCATGGCGGCTCTTCCAATGATAATCGCGAAGCCATGGCGCCATATGCCATGCAGTGGCAGACTATTAAATTGGCCAAGCAGCTAGGCTATAAATATTATGATTTTCACGGCATTGACGAGGTTAAATGGCCGGGGGTGACTCGTTTTAAAATGGGCTTTAACGGCCAAGCCGTAAAATATCCCGGAACCTTTGATCTGGTTTTTGACCCCGGCTGGTATAATATTTATAAAATGGTTAGAAAGGTTAGAAGGACATTTTAGCCTCACAACTCGTAACTCATAGCTCGTAACTTAAGAGTTGCGGGTTGCGAGCTATGAGTTACAAAAAGGATAAATTATGGAACAAATATTAAACATATTAAAGAGATATATCCCCGCAAAATTATTTAAGGCCTTGCAACCGGCTTATCATTTTTTATTAAGCTCGGCCGCGGCGGCTTGGCATGGCTGGCCGTCCAATAAATTGATTGTTATCGGCGTAACCGGTACCACCGGCAAAACCACCAGCGTATATTTAATTTCCAAGATGCTAGCCTCGGCGGGTTTTAAAACCGGCTTTACTTCAACCGCCATTTTTAGCGATGGTCAGACTGAATGGCTGAATAATAAAAAAATGACCATGGCCGGCAGGTTCTTTACCCAGAAAATGCTTAAAAAAATGGTAAAAAATAACTGCCAGTACGCCATAGTTGAAACCACTTCGCAGGGTATTGAACAATTCCGCCATAAATTTATAAATTATGATATTTTAATTTTTACCGGGCTTTATCCGGAGCATGTTGAAGCTCATGGCGGCTTTGAAAATTATAAGCAGGCTAAAGCTAGGCTGTTTTCTCATTTAAAGCAATGTAAAACCAAATATGCCAATGATAAGAAGCGGGTTATCAGCGCTGAAAATGGTTTTAAAAAAATAGGGGCCAATCGAGTTAAAAAAACCATTATTGTTAACGGCGATGATAAATACGCTGATTATTTTTTAGATTTTTGGGCTGAAGAGAAAGTTAGTTATAAAGTTATAAAGTCAAAAGTTAAAAGTGATAATATTATCGGGTATAGCGATATTAAGTTAGTTAAAGATGGCGTTGAGTTTATGATTGATGATAAGGCAAAAATTAAATTAAATTTATTGGGCGAGTATAACGCGGCTAATGCCATGAACGCGGTCTCTCTAGGCCTAAGCCAGGGAATAAAATTAGAAAAAATAAAAGTTGGCCTGGAAAAAATCAAGGGCGTGCCTGGCAGGATGGAGCTAATAAAAAACCGCGAACCAGATTTTACTGTTATAATTGATTATGCTTTTGAGCCCGAAGCTTTAAAAAAAATATATAATACTATTCTGAATTTAGAGCACAGTAAAATAATTCATGTGTTAGGTTCGGCCGGCGGCGGGCGCGATATGGCGCGGCGGCCAAAGCTCGGCGCTTTAGCCGGAAAGAAAGCCGACATTGTAATCGTAACCAACGAAGATCCATATGACGACGACCCGAAGTTAATTATTGATCAAGTGGCGGCCGGAGCGATGAACGCCGGCAAAATGGAAAATGAAAATTTATTCAAAATTGAAGACCGCCGGAAGGCGATTAAAAAGGCTCTGGCTTTGGCGCGCGAGAATGATGTGGTATTAATTACCGGCAAAGGTTGTGAGCAGGCGATTTGCGTGGCCGGCGGCGTAAAAATTCCCTGGGATGATAGAGAAGCGGTCAAAGAGTTGATTGATAGAAATAATATAAAACAAAAATTTTAGATGATGTGTGGATAACTTTAATTATGATTGCGTCTTTATAATAATGGAAAATAGAAAATTATTATTTAATATTAGCTAAGAAGTTAAATAAACTTGAAAAAATAAAAAATTTAGGTTAAAAACCCTTGACAAGCTTAATAATTGTTGTTAGTATTTAATAAGTTTTTACTCGAGGTAATATTTAGCAAACTTTACGTTTAAAATAACTGATAGAAAATCAAACGGCTCCGCGATGAAAGAATATAGCGGAAAGGAATATCATGTCTAGCCGTTTTTTTGTTATAAAATAGAAGATTTTAAAATCCCCGTGCATATTTTAAAACTTAAATAAGTGGAAACTTATCTCATTAATTAAATATTTACCGTTAGCCAAAAAGAACCAACCGATTGGGTTTTTTTGTTTTTTTTAATTAAAATCTTTGCTTTACCCCTGATGTTAGCGGGGGCATAAATATTATGTCTAAAAATAAACAAATGGCCAGAAAATTTTTTACTGATACTAAATCGGCGATTGAACTGCCTGATTTAATTGAAATTCAAAAAGATTCTTATGATTGGTTTTTGCGCGAAGGCTTGAAGGATTTATTTGAAGAAATTTCTCCAGTAACCGATTTTATCGGCCGCAATCTTGAATTATCTTTGGAAGATTATTATTTAGACGAACCTAAATTTGACGAGAGCGAAAGCAAGTCTAAAAATATTACTTATGAAGCTTCGCTTAGAGTCAAGGCTAAATTATCAAACAAAAAAACCGGCCAAAGCGTAACGCAAGAAGTATTTTTAGGCGACTTCCCTTTAATGACTAAAAACGGCACTTTTATCGTCAATGGCATTGAAAGAGTCGTGGTTTCGCAGCTAATTAGAAGCGCCGGCGTTATTTTTACCTCGGAATTTATCAAGGGCAAAAAATATTATGGCGCCAAAGTCATACCTAACCGCGGCGCTTGGCTTGAAATTGAGACCGACATGAACGATGTTGTCTGGGTTAGGATAGACAGAAAAAGAAAAGTCGCCATTACTTCTTTATTTAGGGCTTTCGGCTATTCAAGCGACGAAGAAATAAAACAATTATTTAGCGATGACAATATAGTTGCCGGCCTTGAAGGCGAAAAAACTTTGCTCGGTTATATTGAAGCCACTTTAGCTAAGGACGCGGCCAAAAATGAGGCTGAAGGCCTTAAAGAAGTGTATAAGAGGATAAGGCCGGGCGACTTAGCCACGACCGATAATGCCAGGCAATTGATTCATTCCATGTTTTTCAGATTTGACCGTTATGATTTTGACCGCGTCGGCCGCTATAAGATGAATAAGCGATTTAACCAAAATGTTCCCAATAATAAAGAAAACAGAGTTTTAAGAAGAGAAGATTTGATCGCTATCGTTAAAGAAGTCGTTAGATTAAATATTACTCAAGAGAGAGAAGACGATATCGACCATTTGGGCAATCGCCGCGTCAGGGCGATCGGTGAATTGATCCAAAATAAATTCAGAGTCGGGCTTGCCAGAATGGAAAGGATCGTCAGAGACAGAATGAGCATCATGGATATAGATAGTTTAACGCCGAATAAATTGATCAACGCCCGTCCGGTCATAAGCGTGGTTAAAGAATTTTTCATGTCTTCGCAGTTGTCGCAATTCATGGATCAGACCAATCCTTTAGCCGAACTTGAACATAAAAGAAGGCTTAGCGCCATGGGGCCGGGCGGTTTAACCCGCGAACGCGCCGGCTTTGAAGTGCGCGACGTGCATACTACCCATTACAGCCGCATTTGCCCGATTGCCACGCCGGAAGGTCCGAATATCGGCTTGGTCGGCCATTTGGCCAGTTATGCCAGGCTTAACAGCTATGGCTTTATTGAAGCGCCTTACCGCGAGGTTTTGCATGACGTAGAAAATGATCCGGCCATAACTTTAAATAAAATTGCCCGTGAAGATATTTATGAAATCAAAGGCGATAAAAAAGGCAAATTGATAATCAAGGCCGGCGCGGTAATTGATAAAAAGATCGCCGCTGAACTTAAAGAAAAAATCGGCCATATTTCTATTCCGATTGTGCCGGTTTTAGGTGACAAAATCGTTTATCTTGACGCTTTTGAAGAAGAAAAATATATTACCACGGCCGCGACCACTCCGGTTAACGCCGATGGATATTTTACGGTAGAAAAAGCCGAGGCCAGAAGATACGGCCAGCCGTCATTAGAACCGGTTGAAAAAATTGACTTAATCGGCGTGGCGCCGAATCAAATCGTTTCCGTTGCCACCTCGTTAATTCCATTTTTGGAGCATAACGACGGCATCAGGGCTTTAATGGGAACTAACATGCAACGCCAGGCCGTGCCGTTAATTACCGCCGAATCGCCTGTCGTGGGCACCGGCATGGAAGCCAGAGCCGCCACCGACTCCGGGCACATCATTTTAGCCGAAGAAGACGGCGAAATCGTTAAAATGGACGGCGGCGCGATTGAATTAAAAGATAAAAAAGGCAAAACCACCAAATATGTTTTAAATAAATTTTTACGTTCCAACGCTTCAACCTGCATAAATCAGCGCCCGATCGTTGATCGGGGAGACAAAGTAAAAAGGGGTGATGTTTTAACTAACAGTTCGGCCGTAGATAACGGTGAATTGTCTTTAGGCAGAAATGTGTTAGTGGCTTTTATGAGTTGGGAAGGTTTTAATTATGAAGACGCGGTGATTATTTCCGAGCGCTTAATGAAAGAAGACGTCTATTCCTCAATCCATATAGAAAATTACACGATTGACGTGCGCGATACTAAACTCGGGCCGGAGTTAATCACTAATGACATTCCCAACATCAGCGAAGAAAAATTAAAAGATTTGGATGAACGTGGTATTGTGCGAATTGGCGCCGAAGTTTCTTCAGGCGATATTTTAGTCGGTAAAATTACGCCTAAGGGCGAAACCGAATTATCGGCCGAAGAAAAACTTTTGCGCGCGATTTTTGGCGAAAAAGCCAAAGATGTTAGGGATTCTTCATTATATTTAGAGCATGGTGAACACGGCAAAGTGGTTGATATTAAAATATTTTCCCGCGAAGACGGCGATAAGCTGGCGGCCGGAGTAATTCAGTCAATCCAGGTAACCGTAGCCAACTTAAGAAAAATTCAAATCGGAGATAAAATGGCCGGACGGCATGGCAATAAAGGCGTTATTTCTAAAATTGTGCCGGTTGAAGACATGCCTTATTTGGCCGACGGCACGCCGATTGAAATAATTTTGTCGCCTTTAGGCGTGGTTTCAAGAATGAACCTGGGCCAGCTTTTAGAGACTCATTTAGGCTACGCGGCTAAAACTTTAGGCTATAAGATAGCCGTGCCGCCGTTAAACGGAATTACCGAAACGCAAATTAAAGAAGAATTGGCAAAAGCCGGCTTACCCACTAATGGCAAAGTAACTCTTTACGACGGCAAAACCGGCGAGTCTTATGACAATCAAGTGGTTATCGGCTATAAATATATGTTGAAGCTTAACCATATGGTTGAAGATAAGATGCACCAGCGTTCAATCGGCCCGTACTCTTTAATTACCCAGCAGCCTTTGGGCGGTAAAGCCCAGTTCGGCGGCCAGCGTTTTGGTGAAATGGAAGTCTGGGCGCTTGAAGCTTATGGCGCGGCGCATTGCTTGCAGGAAATTTTGACCATTAAATCGGATGACGTGCCGGGCCGGAGCAAAGCCTATGAGTCAATCATTAAAGGAGAGCCGATCAGAAAATTAAACGTGCCGGAATCATTTAATGTGTTGGTTAGAGAATTAAAAGGCTTATGCTTGGATGTTGAACTTATGCAAGGCGATCAAGTAGTCAGCTTAGAGCGCCAGGGAGATGATAAGCCGGCGGAAGAAGGGGATAGAAAGCAGAGTTTTGCGGAAGCGAAAGAATAGGTTAATTTATTTATTAACATATATTTTAAATACCACATATTATGCTTAATCCAATAAAAACCACTGATTTTGACGCCATTAAATTAAAATTAGCTTCACCTGAAGAAATTTTACATTGGTCTCATGGCGAAGTTACTCGGCCGGAAACCATTAATTACCGCACGCAAAAACCGGAAAAAGACGGATTATTTTGCGAGCGCATTTTCGGGCCGTCAAAAGATTGGGAGTGCTATTGCGGCAAATATAAAAAAATCCGCTATAAAGGCATAATTTGCGATAAGTGCGGCGTGGAAGTAACCAGGAGCTTGGTGCGCCGCGAGCGCATGGGCCATATTAAATTGGAAGCGCCGGTCAGCCACATTTGGTTTCTTCGCGGCACTTCTTCAAAGATCGGCTTGATTTTGGATTTGCCCATGCAAGCCTTGGAAAAGGTGGTTTATTTCGCCAGCTTTGTCATTTCCGATGTTAATGAAGATTTGCGCTTGGCTACGATTGAGCAAATTAAGCAGGAATATAAAAACAAGAGAAAATCCATTGAAGCCGATTTCTCAAGACAGGTTAATGAAATTAAAAATAAAAAAGGCAAATTATTGACTCAAGGCAAAAGCGAATTTGAAATTGAAAGTATGTTAAGCCAGGAGATTGAAGCCTTGGAGAAAATAAAAAATGATAAACTTAATAATTTAGAGCAGGCTTTTGACCAAGCGCAAAAAGAATTAAAAGATTTAAAACCTTTAACTATAATTTCCGAAAGCATCTATCAAAATTTAAGCTTAAAATACGGCCATATTTTTACGGCCGATATCGGCGCCAGCGCCATTAGAAAACTTTTGGAGAAAATTGATCTGGATAAAACCATTGCTCAAATAGATAAAGAACTTTTAACGGCGATTGATTCAAAAAAAGATAAAATGGTCAGGCGCTTGAAATTATTAAGGAGCTTGCGCGCCAATAATTTAAGACCCGAATGGATGGTTTTAAATATGGTGCCGGTGATTCCTCCGGACTTAAGGCCGATGGTGCCCTTAGACGGCGGACGCTTTGCCACTTCGGATTTAAATGATTTATACCGCCGGATTATTAACCGCAATAACCGTTTGAAGCAATTAATTGAGCTTAACGCGCCGGAAGTTATCTGCCGCAACGAGAAAAGAATGCTTCAGGAAGCGGTTGACGCTTTAATTGATAATTCCATCAGGCATGGAAAAACGGTAGTGGCAAGCACCGGCCAGAAAAGAATGCTTAAGTCGCTGGCCGATTCGTTAAAAGGCAAACAGGGAAGATTTAGGCAGAATTTACTCGGAAAAAGAATCGATTATTCCGGCCGCAGCGTTATCGTGGTTAACCCAAATTTGAATTTAGACCAATGCGGTTTGCCAAAACGGATGGCCTTGGAATTATTTAAGCCTTTTATCATCAGCCGGCTTATTGATAAAGAAATTGTCCATAATGTCAGAAGCGCTTCCCGTTATATTGAATCGGGCAAAGACGAAGTTTGGGATATTCTTGAAGATATCGTTAAAAAATCATACGTCATGCTAAACCGCGCGCCGACTTTGCACCGTTTAGGCATCCAGGCTTTTAAGCCGATTTTAATTGAAGGTTTAGCCATTCAAATCAATCCTTTGGTTTGTACGGCTTTTAACGCCGACTTTGACGGCGACCAAATGGCGGTTCACGTGCCTTTGACCGAAGAGGCGATCGGCGAAGCCCGCGATATCATGTTGGCCAGCCATAATTTATTAAAGCCGGCGACCGGCGATCCGGTAGTGGCGCCCAACCAGGATATAGTTTGGGGAGCTTTTTATATCACTAATATTGATCAGGCTTATTTGGACGCCGATGAAAAAAAGTTAAAAAGTTTTTACTCGGCCGAGGACGCTAAATTGTCTTATGACATGAAAAATATAAAACTGCAGCAGAAGATAAGAGTAATGATAGACGGCAAATTAATAATTACCACCGTCGGCCGGATTATTTTCAATGAAGTTTTGCCGCCGAAACTGCGTTTTGTCAATGATACGGTCGGCAAAGGCAAATTAAAAAACTTGGTTAAAGAATGTTTAAGATTTTATGGCGAACAGCCAACGATTGATTTATTGGATAATTTGAAAAAAACCAGCTTTAAATATATTACCAAGAGCGGTTTGTCCTGGGGCATGGATGATATACCGCATCTTTATGAAAAAGATGAGATGCTGGTTAATGCCTCAAAACAAGCTGAAGAAATCAGCGAGCAATATCGCGACGGGCTCTTAACCGACAGCGAACGCTATAGCAAAATTATTGAACTTTGGACCACGGTTAAAGAAAAAGTGACGGAGATTTGCCGCCACCATTTGCCGAAAGACGGCCCGGTTTATTCCATGATTGAATCTGGCGCTCGCGGTTCTTGGGCGCAGTTAACTCAAATTCTGGGTATGAAAGGCTTAGTAACTTCACCTTCCGGCGATATTATTGAATTGCCGGTTAAGGGTAATTTTAAAAAAGGCTTTTCGGTTTTGGAATATTTTATCGCCACGCACGGCGTGCGTAAAGGCTTATCCGATACGGCTCTTCGTACTTCTAACGCCGGTTATTTAACCAGGCGCTTAGTTGATGTTTCCCAGGATATCATAGTGGTTAAAGATGACTGCGGGGATAAAGAAGGCTTATTGATTGTTAAAAAAGAAAGCGAAGAAATGGGCGAAAGCTTGCTCCGGCGCATGACCGGAAGATTCTTAGCCGCTGATTTAAAAAATAAAACCGGCAAAGTTTTAATAAAAGCCGGGGAGTTAGTGACCGAAGAGTTGGCGGAAAAAATCGCCAAAGAAGATATTTCCGAAGTTAGAATTAAATCGGTTTTAACTTGTAAAATTCACCGCGGCATTTGCGCTAAATGCTATGGCTACGATTTGGCCTATAATAAGACGGTTAAAATCGGCACGGCCGTAGGCATTATCGCGGCGCAGTCAATCGGCGAACCAGGCACCCAGCTTACCATGAGGACCTTCCATACCGGAGGCGTGGCCGGACAAGAAGATATTACCCAGGGTCTGCCTCGCGTAGAAGAAATTTTTGAAGGGCGGCCGCCGAAGAAAAAAGCTTTTATCGCTGATGTTGCCGGCAAGGTTAAAATTGAAACCGCGCAAAGGACTATTGCCGGTGAAGCCGGAGAAATGATTATTTCCAACCCACAATCAAAAATTTTAAAGATATATTACCAAGGCGCGGAAAGCGACAAATATTATTTTGCCGAGGCGGCTAAAGAAGCCGGTTCAGAGGATAAAGACAATAAAAAGAAAGAAGTAAAAATATTAGTTAAGGACGGCGCCGAAGTCGTTAAAAATAGCGAATTGTTTGCCATTGGCAAGAAAGTTTTTAAAGCTAGAAAAGCCGGCGTGGTAAAATTGGACGAAAAGCTAATTAAGGTCATTAGCGATGTTGAAAAGGTTAAAGAATATATTGTGCCGAAAGGTTTTGGCATTTGGGTTAAAGACGGCGACGAAGTTAAAATCGGTGACCAATTAACCGAAGGTTCTTTAGATCTCCATCAATTATATCAGCTGCGCGGCAAGCTGGAAGCGCAAAAATATATTATTAAAGAAATTCAATACGTTTATTCATCGCAAGGCCAGCCATTGAATGATAAGCATATAGAAATAATCGCCCGCCAGATGTTCGGACGCATTTATGTCACTGATGCCGGCGATACTGAATTATTGTCCGGAGAAATCGTGGAAAAAGCGATTTTTGACCGAACTAATGAAGAAATTAAAGTTAAAGGCAAAAAACCGGCCAAGGGTGATCAGATGTTATTGGGTATAACCAAATCTTCTCTAACTACCAATAGCTGGTTATCGGCAGCTTCATTTCAGGAGACCGCCAGAGTCTTAATTGACGCGGCCGTTACCGGCAAAGTTGATTATCTTGAAGGTTTGAAAGAAAATGTTATTATCGGCCGGCCGATTCCGGCAGGCACAGGCTATCATCAGAAAGCGGATTAAGTTGTTATTTGTTCTTTAAGATACGAAAACAAAAAAGCATTATAGCGAAAGTTATAATGCTTTTTTGTTTAACTTATTTTGTCATTCCCGCGAAAGCGGGAATCCAGAATTAGTTACTTGGCTCAAGGAAATTATTTTTCCCTGCTTAAATAAAATTTGGGCATTTTTTCTAAAAGATTTTTAGAAAAAAAGCTACAATTTCGTATGCGCTCGGAAAGCAACCCCAAACCTTTCTTGGGCTATAATAAATTATATCTTTTCACATTTTCATCAGCCAGTTTTTGAATATAGGCGATTTGCTCTTTATTGCCGCCATTCTTGAATAGATGCTTAAATCTGCCTTGGGGTTTTAAATAATCTTCTACCGGCGGGCGCTTAGCCGGCGTTTTTATCACCTCGGCCAGTTGGCCGTTAACATATTCCACTACCGGGTAAATGCCGGTTTGCGCGGCTAATTTAGCTAAAGCAATAGTTTGGCTTGGCTCAATTTTCCAGCCGGGGATGCAAGGCACTAAAATTTGCAGATATGAGGGGCCTTCTGTGGCCACGGCTTTTTTAACCTTTTTTATTATGTCTAACGGATAAGCCACCGTAGTCTGAGCCACATACTTTAAGCCGTGCGCCAAAGCCACGGCCAGCATGTCTTTTTTCATAAAATGAGAACCGATGCCGTTAATATCAGGAGCGGCTCCGGCCGGAGTGGTCGTGGTGTTAGCGGCCCAGGGCGTAGCCGCGCTGGCCTGGGCGCCCGTATTCATGTAGCCTTCATTGTCATAGCAGACATATAAAATATTTTCTCCCCGCTCCCACATGCCGCTGATTAAGCCAAAACCGATATCAAAAGTGCCGCCGTCGCCTCCCTGGGCGATTACTTTAATTTCTTTGTCTTTGCCTTTTGCTTTTAAAGCGGCGTAAACGCCGGAAGCTACGGCTGAAGCGTTTTCAAACAGAGAATGAACCCAGGGCATGCCCCAGGAGCTTTCCGGGTAAGGCGTGGTAACTACTTCAAGGCAGCCGGTGGCATTAGCGATAATCGTGTTCGAACCTAAAGTGTCGGCCACCAGTCTTGCGGCGATCATCTGGCCGCAGCCGGCGCAGCCTCTATGCCCCGGCGCTAATAAAGATTTTGACTGAGTTGGTATAGATTTATTTATAGTAATTGGCATATTTAATTTGAATTATTAATAATGAATTATGAATTATGGAGTTTTGATGTAATATTTTCCCATTATTCATAATTCGTGATTCATTATTCATTTTAGCTTGTTTCCATTATTTGTCTTTTAATGCCCTCAAGTTTTATTTTGTCTATTTTCCCCACGAATTTAGAGGCGTTTAGTATTTCAATTAAAACCGGTTTTTTCGCCTTGGAAAGATGAATAATAAAATTACCGAGTTCAAGGGCATTCTTAATCGGATCCTTGGTAATTTCCCAGCTTATTATATTGGCCTCAATGTCGTATTGCATGTGTTTATTTTATGGGGAAAAATGTAATTATTTTTAAAACGTCCGCCTCTTTTTTATAAATAACTTTTATATCCTCTTTCTGCGCCGTTAAAAATTTGCCCTTTTTGCCGGCTTTATCCGGCGCGCCAACCGCGTCTTCAATCTGCTCGCGCGTAAAATAAACTTTGTGCTTATTCAGCAAATCAAATTTTGTTTCGGCGTATTTAGTAAAGTAAAGCATATATTTATTGGCAGGCGCCTAGAGTAATATTAACAACGCCAGAATTTTTGTTGGCTGCAGAGATGTCGTTGCCGCTCCAGATGTCAATTCTTCTTCCTTTAATTCCGCCGCCAGAGTCTCTGGCCGTATAGGTAGTTTTTTTATTTACGCATATTTGTTGTTCTTTGTTAAAGCAACTGTAATCAACCGCCACATCGCCGATTTGAGGTGTTTTGCCGCTGGAATTTTTATTGCAATAGTCGTCTCCGCTAAAGGGTTTACAGGGGCGATAATTTTTATAATTGGGGAAATATTCATCGCAATTTTGCGAAGTGTCTTGGCCGCTAGGGCAAGTACAGTTCATGGCAATCATGCAAAGAGAATATTTACTGTTATCATTATCAGGCTTTATATAACCTGTAGCGTAAAAATCAACGCCCGTTGCGAGTTCTTCCGAACTGGGACAAGGCATGCTTTTATATTGTTCCGCCGTTCCACCAGTTCTGTCACTAACTAATTGTTTAATTTTTTCTACTAAAGTAATATCTAACCCCTTAAAATTCAGTAGCGCCGGATTAACTTGATAAAGAATAACATAAGAGCATAAAGCGATAACTAATCCTGTAAGGCTGGCGGCAATCCAGGCCTTAGCTTCGCCGATCATGGTGGCGCTGCCTCCAGCTACTATCCAGATCACACCGCCAATCATTAAAACCACGGCCGCTAAAATGCCGACTATGCCGATGGCATATTTATAGATGCCGGCGACATATTCGCCGATCCAAGGGATATTGCAGGTTTTTTTACCGTTTGTCTCGGTGCATTTTATGACCTTGGCTTCAGTAAGAGTAAGACCGGGAATTTTAATCTGTAAATCTGGCATGGTAAATTTTGGCGTATCAGCGGCCGGTTTTGCCTCTAATCCGGCGGGACAGGCATTTTCACAGCAGCATTTATATGCTCCGCCTGTCTTTTTGGCAGGTTCTGAGGTTACGCAGGCGCTATTTTCGCAGTTTCTCCAGATTGTATTTAAATTAGAGCATTGTTTAGTAAAAATTGTGTCTTCAAAAAATGCCCAATTGCATGCCGCTTGCGCAGCGCTTATTTGAAAAAATAAAATAAAAAGAAAAGCAAAAAAGATAATATTTAAATTGCATTTTAATTTATCCGGATAATTTGGTAGCATATTATGAATGATTTTTATTTACATTTATTGCCGAACAAACAGTCGTTGCTGCAACATTCGTCATTTCCAAATACATAGCCGCTACATTCGCCGCCGCTTTTTATGCATTGAACGCATTCGTTATTTTTGCATTTTCCTGGAGTGTTTGGGTCATCATTTACATTGCAGGTAATCCCGTCTGGTTTATTTGAGCATTGTTTAAGTGATGACGCACTGCCATATTGCGGGCAGCCGGAAACATTATAACATTGGGTGCTTTTTATAAAACTGTAAAAGCCGGAAGCGTTTTTGCATTCGCCGTAAGTTTTATATTCACATCGGGAAAAATTAAGCTGAATTGTTCCGCCTTGATCTTTGAAATTGCAGCAGCCAGCTACATTATCGTCAGCGGTAGCAGTACTTTGTACTTGTTGTATTGGCGTAGTTTTCAAATCCACCAACGCCGGATTGATGGTGGCTAAAATTAGATATGATAATAATGCTATAGTCAAACCGGTAAGGCTGGCGCCGATCCAAGATTTGGCTTCGCCGATCATAGTGCTTGAGCCTCCGGCCACAATCCACATCACCCCGCCGACCATTAAGACCACGGCCGCTAAAATGCCGACGATGCCGATAGCGTATTTATAAATGACTTTGATATATTTTGCGATGGAAGCGGTGGAACCGGGAATGGCATAGCCTCCGGTTTTATCTGTCGCCCCGAATTCCTCTGCCATGCCGGGAATTTGGATTTGGGGCTTGAAAGTGGCCGGATCTGCCGCCTGGCTGATATTTGGCGCCAGCGTTAAAAATAGCAAACAGGCCAGCTGTAAAATAAAAACAGTTAGAAAAAATATTACAATAATTTTTGGCAGAGATTTTAGCATATTATTTTCCGATAAATTGCGCTTTATCGGATTTTTTATTAGCTAATTTGATTATCTTTTTAATCATTTCTCTGGTGATATCGCGTCCGCCTAAACCTACAATAAAACTGCTAATATTAGCTTTAATTTTTCCTTGGGCAATGGCTTTAATTTCTGAAGCTAAGGTGCCAATGTGGCCGAGCGAGATGGATTTATCTATAACCGCGATATTTTTAGCCGATTTAATTATTTTTAATATTTGCTCGGCCGGAAAGGGGCGGAAACATTTTATTTTTAAAATGCCGATTTTATCCGATTTTCCAACCGTTTCTTTTATAGTGCCGATAACCGAGCCCATGGCGATAAGGATAGTCTCGGGGTTTTTGTGGCCGGAATATTCAATCAAACCCTGGCCGGTGAAATTTTTAAATTCTCGTTCTATGGTTTTAAGGCTGGCGGTTAAGTCTTCATGCAACTCCTGCCTAATTTCCATATAATGCGCCGGCGTGGCTAAAGCGCCTAAGGTAGCCGGGCTGGCCGAGTCTAAATATTGCCCAGCTTCCGGCCTATAGTCCGGCAGATATTTTTTAATTTGTTCCACGGACGGAATTATGACCGGCTCATAAGTGTGCGTCATAATAAAGCCGTCAACGTTTACCATAACCGGCAATTTTAATTGCTCGGCTAATTTAAAAGCCATAACATGCTGATTAACCGCTTCCTGGTGGTTTTCCGAGAAAAGTAAAATCCAGCCGGCGTCCCTTATAGTCATGACATCCTGCTGGTCGTTCCAAATATTAATGGGCGCGCTAATGGATCGGTTGGCGCAAGTCATGACTATGGGTAGGCGCATGCCGGCGATATTATAAATTACCTCGGCCATTAAGAGAAGCCCTTGCGAGCTGGTGGCGCTATAGGCGCGCACACCGGTGGCGCTGGCGCCCAAAACTATGGAAGCGGCCGCGAACTCGGACTCGGCGCGCACGTATTCATAATTTGCCTCTCCGTCGGCTTTAAATTTAGCCAGATCTTCTACGATATGGGTTTGCGGCGTAATCGGGTAAGCTGAAATTACCGCTGGGCCGATATTTTTAATGGTTAGGGCAATGGCGCGGGAGCCTTCTAGCATTTGTTGGTTATTTTTTGTGTTGTTCATAGTTTTATTTTTCTTCTAGCTCCATTTCTATGGCTTTAAACGGGCATTCAATGGCGCATAAGCCACAACCCTTGCAATAGGTTAAATCGCAGGCAAAATATTTTTTGCCGGCGGCGTTAGTTTTATCGGTTTGGTAAATTATGCCTTCAGGGCAAATTCGCGAGCAAATTCCGCAAGCCGTGCATTTATCGTGTAAAAAATTAGGCCGGTTGGCGCGCCAAGGGCCGGTTTTGTTAATAATAGAGGAAGATGGCTGAACGGTGATTTTCATAAAATTAATTGTTTTTATAAGCTTGCTCTACGGCTTTTATGTTTTTAGCGATTAGCTCATCATGCCCGGCGAATTTTTCCGCGATCGCCTGTTTTAAGGCATCAAGGCTGACCAGGTCGGTTATTCTGGCAAAAGCGCCTAAAATAACCGTGTTAACGATATTTTTACCGATTATTTCCATGGCGATTTTAGTGGCGTCAATCGTATAAACATTAGCTTTAGGCAAGTTTATATTCAAGTTTGATTTGTCTTTGGCCGTGTTGATAATGGCAATGGTTTTTTTGTCCGCGCCTTTAGACATGTCAAAATTATCCAATAAGCTGGCGTCCTGAATGATTAAAACATTGGGCTGATAAATTTGTTCTCTTAATATAATGGGGTTGTTATCAATTCTGGCGTAAGCCTCTACCGGCGCGCCGGTTCTTTCCACGCCAAAAGAGGGGAAGGCTTGCGCCTGTTTTCCGCTTTTAAAGGCGGCGATAGCGATTAATTCCGCGGCCGTTACTACGCCTTGGCCGCCGCGGCCATGAATGCGAATTTGAATCATGTTTTTTATTTGTCATCCCCAACTTGATTGGGGATCCAGAACTGTCATAATATCGGCCAATGGTGAATTTCTGGATTCCCGCCTGCGCGGGAATGACAAAGAATAATTATTTTTTTAATCCATCTATAATTTGTATAAAAGTATTATAAGGTATATTGCCCTCAATTTTATAGCCATTGATAAAATAGGCGGGCGTGCCGGTAATGCCGAATTCCTGACCGTCGGCCAGATCTTTTTGAATTTGCGTAAGATATTTTTCCTTGGTTAAGCAGTCATTAAATCTGGTTGTATCGGCTCCGATTTGTTTGGCCGCGGCAATAAGCTGGCTAGCGGTATTTATGCCTTGATTTTGAAATAATTTATCATGCATGGGCCAAAATAAGCCTTGTTCGCCGGCGCAGCGGCCACCTAAAGCCAGTAAAGCTGAATATTCAGAAACTACCGGGTAGTCTCGCCAGATAAACTTTACGTCATTTTTATATTTTAAGCTTATTTCTCTGATTGTAGAAAAAGCCTGCTCGCAGTTGGCGCAGGCAAAATCGCCGAATTCAACGATGGTTACCGGGGCTTTGGCCGAACCCAGCCAGTAATGATCTCCGGAAGCGGCATCATATTGTTGCCCGCTTAATTTTATGCCGGCTTGCTTTTTAGCCGTTTTAACAAGATTATAAACATAAAAGCCGGCCGCCACGATAAAAATCAAGATTATGGTTAAAAGAGCGGCAATTAATTTGCCCCACCAAGTTTTAAGCCAAAGCTTAATAATATTCTCCATTGATATTTTTGTTTAGCTGTTTTATTATGAAGTTATAAATATTATAACATTTATTTTGTGAATAAACAAAATCTGGACAAGCTGGAGCTGGAGCTTTTAAAACGGCTCAAGGCTCGGGAAAAAAGAAAAAAAGGGTCGATGAAAGTCAGCGGCACTTCCGTTAAACGGCTGGGGCGCCTTATTGCAAAATAATTTGAAAGTTATATAATTAGATTACTCGTGCCGCTCGGGCGGCTCTTAATTTTTAATAGGAAAAAATTTTGGAAAATTAAACCAGAAAAATTTTCAGACAATATGACAAAATACAAAAAATTTTATAATTTTTGGAAGTTAGGCGAAGAGCAGTTTAATACTGAATTTTTTGGCATTTCTAATGATGGCGAGCTGGTAGTGCGCGAAGGAAACTACCAATACAATATTTTTGATTTGGTAAAGAAATTCGGCGCGCCGTTAGAAATCGCTTTTCCTTTTATTGTGGAAAAGCGTTATTTGGATTTGGTCCAAATTTTTAATTTTTATATTAAAAAGCATAATTATAAAGGCAGATTTTTTTATCATTATCCCATGAAAGTTAATCAAAACAAGGAATTCGTTTTACCTTTGATTTCCGAGGGGGCGAATCTGGAAACCGCTTCGTATAATGAGCTATGGCTGGTTAGAAAGCTTTGGGAGCAAGACCAGTTTAATTCCCGCATCCGCGTTATCTGCAATGGTCCGAAAACCGATAAATATTTAGGGCTGATCCAGGAGCTAAAAGAAAAGGGGTTATTTATTATTCCTATTATAGAAGATGCTACCGAGTATGAAGCCTTAAAGAAATTCAAAGGCGATATCGGCGTAAGGATGAAGATGGAAATAAAGACCGAATCGCATTGGAACAAAAAAAACGATCGCTACGGCTTATCGCCCGAGGAGATTTATGATCTTGGGCGGATACGCAATTTAAAGATTTTACATTATCACATGGGTTCGCAGAGTATGAGCCAGGACGGTATTATTGAAGCCGTAAAAACCGCAACGCGGGTTTATGCCAAGTTGAAAAAAATTAATTCTACTCTTGATACTTTGAATATCGGCGGCGGCATGGCTATTCCTTATGAAAAAAAGAAGCATTATAGCACTGCCAATGTAGTTAACCGGATAATCACTACCATCGGCAAGGTTTGCTCCGATAAAGAAATAGCCCATCCGAATATAATAGCGGAATGGGGAAGATATATAATGGCCCCGGCTCAAATAACGATTTTTAAAATTTTATGCCAAAAACCGATTGCTAAAGCCATGGCCAAAAAGTGGTATGTTATTGATGGCAGTTTTATGAATGATTTGATTGACACTTGGGCGATCCGCCAAAAGTGGCATATTGTTCCGGTTAATAATATGACCGCGGAAAAGTTATCAAGAATTTGGCTGGCCGGCGCTTCTTGCGATTCGGATGATTGTTACACGGCCGGCGGCGGCCAGATCTTATTGCCTCGCTTGGAAGATGCCAATGGCGATTATCAATATATCGCCTTGTTTGATTCAGGAGCATATCAAGACGCCTTAGCTTCGCACCATTGTTTATTGTCATCACCGGCTAAAGTAATCGCGCAAAATGGCATCTTAACCATAGCTCGCCGTCGTGAAACGGCTGATGAGGTTGGAAAGTTATTTGGGTGGTAGAAATCTGAGAGATCGGCTCGGATAGATTACATTTCCGCTTAGATAAAATTTGTGCATTTTTTTTTGCAAAAAAATGCTACAATTTTATATGCGCGATAAATGCAATCTCTCCGAGCCTATTTTAATTTAAAATTCATGTCTTTAGAAAAATATCAAGCCAAAAGAAAATTTTCCAAAACGCCGGAGCCTAAGGGCAAAGTTGAAAAACGAAATTTGTCGCGTTTTGTCGTGCAAAAACATCAAGCCAGCCATTTGCATTATGATTTTAGGCTTGAGCATGAGGGCGTGTTAAAATCTTGGGCCGTGCCTAAAGGCGTGCCAGAGAAATTCGGCGTTAAGCGGCTGGCCGTGGCGGTTGAAGATCACCCGGTAAGGTATATTAATTTTTCCGGCCGTATTCCGGAAGGCGAATATGGCGCCGGCACGATGGAAATATATGATAAAGGAAAATGGCAGGCGTTGGAAGGAGATTTGGCTCGTGGCAGTATGAAATTTAGCTTGAAAGGCAAAAGATTAAAAGGAGAATATGTTTTAGTTAAATTGAAAGATGGGAAAAATTGGTTGGTATATAAAAAATAATTTTTGTAAAAAAATGCTACAATTTCATATGCGCGATAAAGATAATTTTTACCAAGTATTATAATTTGCATTTTCTCTAATTTTAGGATAAAATGAGTTCATTATGGAAAAATATAATCACAAAAAAATAGTTCTCCTTCGCTAAAGCTACGGAGGATAAAAATATATGGAGAAATACGACCATAAAAAAATAGAACAAAAGTGGCAGAAGCATTGGCAGAAAGAAAAATTGTATCAGACCGGTGAAGATAAAACCAAGCCTAAATTTTATATTTTAGACATGTTTCCTTATCCATCCGGCGCCGGGCTCCATGTCGGGCATCCCAAAGGTTATATCGCCACGGATATTTTCGCGCGCGCCAAGATGATGCAGGGCTATAACGTGCTTCACCCCATGGGCTGGGACGCTTTTGGCTTGCCGGCGGAAAACTACGCTATTCAAAATAAAATTCATCCTAGAATCGCCACGGAAAAAAATATTGATACTTTTAAAAAGCAATTGGGAAAATTAGGCTTTACTTATGATTGGAATCGGGAAATAAATACTACTGATCCGGAATTTTATAAATGGACCCAGTGGACGTTTATAAAAATGTTTGAGCGCGGCTTGGCCTATGAATCAAACGAGCCGGTTAACTGGTGCCCGAGCTGCAAAACCGTTTTATCCAATGAAGATTTGGAAGACGGCAAGTGTGAACGTTGCGGTTCGGTGATTGAACGCAAACCTATGCGCCAATGGGTTTTAAAAATTACCGATTACGCGGAAAGAATGTTGAATGATTTGGAAAAGCTGCCGGACTGGGAAGAATCCATTAAAGAGATGCAGAAAAATTGGATTGGGAAGAGTGAAGGCGCTGAAGTTAATTTTAAGATTGGCGAAGAAATTGCAACGGTTTTTACTACTCGGCCGGACACTTTATTCGGGGCGACGTTTTTTGTTATGGCGCCGGAACACCCGCTAATTAAAAAAATAACTACGGCTGAACAAAAGAAAGAAGTGGAAAAATATATCAAAGCGGCCGCCGGCAAATCGGACATGGAAAGGACCGAATTAGCCAAAGAAAAAACCGGCGTCTTTACCGGATCTTACGCGATTAACCCGGTTAACCGGGAAAAAATTCCGGTCTACATCGCCGATTATGTGATGATGGGCTATGGCACCGGCGCGATTATGGCCGTGCCGGCGCATGACGAACGGGATTGGGAGTTCGCCAAAAAATATAATATACCAATCAAGGAAGTAATTGTTCCGTTTTTAAAAGATGATCCGCGGCCGGATAAAGAAACCGAAAAGCGGGAAGTGGTGACGGCTATCGTTAAAAATCTGAAAAATAACCGGTATTTATGTTTGAAATGGAAAAACATTGACTGGAAATCTTTTCCTACCGGTGGCCTGGACGGCGAAGATTTGGTTACGGCAGCCAAGCGTGAAGTAAAAGAAGAAACCGGTTATAAAAATTTAAAATTTATTAAACAAGTCGGCGGTTCAATTTTCGCTGAATTTTATCGACCGCATAAAGATTCCAATGTCTATGCCAGTTTTAAGTATTTATTATTTGAATTGGAAAATGAGGGCAGAGAAGAGGTGGCGCAAAAAGAAAAAGATCAACACGAAGTAGTTTGGGTAGAGGAAGAAAAAATAGAATCTTTTATTAATGTTTGGAATCAAAAATTAGCTTGGCAAAGGTTAAAACAAGGAGATTCAGCTTATTGCGGCGATGGCCTTAGTGTTAATTCGGATTTTTTAAACGGCCTGGAGACTGAAGCGGCCAAAGAAAAAATGACTGCCTGGCTGGAGAATAAAAAATTGGGCAAGCGAGCAATAAATTATAAAATAAAAGATTGGGTATTTTCCAGGCAAAGATATTGGGGCGAGCCGATTCCGATTGTGCATTGCCCTAAGTGCGGCAATGTGGCTGTGCCTTGTGATGAGCTGCCTTTAAAACTCCCTGAAGTAAAAAATTATGAGCCCACCGGAACTGGCGAGTCGCCGCTGGCCAATATTGAAAAATGGGTTAATACAAAATGCCCGAAGTGCGGCGGATCTGCCAAGCGCGAAACCAATACCATGCCGCAATGGGCCGGGTCAAGCTGGTATTATTTGCGTTACATCGATCCGTATAATGATAAAGCGCTGGTTGATAAAGCCAAGGATAAATATTGGTCGCCGGTTGATTTTTACGTTGGCGGAGCCGAGCATGCCACGCGGCATTTAATTTACGCGCGCTTCTGGCATAAATTTTTGTTTGATATCGGCGCGGTAAATTATGACGAACCGTTTACGCGCTTACAGCATGTCGGTCTGATTTTAGCCGAGGACGGCCGCAAGATGAGCAAGCGCTGGCATAACGTAATTAATCCGGATGAAATCGTGGAAAAATTTGGCGCTGACTCCATGAGAGTTTATGAAATGTTTATGGGGCCGTTTTCCCAGCCTTGTGCCTGGAGCACTAACGGGCTTATCGGCGCTAGAAGATTCTTGGAAAAAGTTTTTAATTTACAATTACGAATTACGAATTACGAATTACGAATTACGAATGATAAACTAGAAAGATTATTACATAAAACCATAAAGAGAGTTAGTGAAGATATTGAATATTTTAAATTTAATACCGCGATTTCAGCTTTAATGATAATGGCTAATAAGTTGGGAGAACAGGAAAAGATTTCCATTATTCATTATTCATTATTCATTATTCTTTTAAGCCCGTTCGCGCCGCATTTGGCCGAAGAGCTGTGGTCTGGGATCGGGCATAAAGAAAGTATTTTTAAAGAAAAATGGCCGGAGTTTAATCCTGATTTGGTTAAAGATGAAACCATAAATTTAGTAGTTCAGATCAATGGCAAAGTACGCGACATGATTGAAGTTTCGGCTGATATTAGCGAAAATGAAGCGAAAAAAATCGCTTTAGAAAGCGAAAAAATTAACAAATGGCTGGAGAGCAAAGAAGTTATAAAGATAATTTTTGTTAAAGGGAAATTAATAAATATTGTGATTAAATAATATTAATTACGACAGTAGGCCTTGAGTTAAATTTATAAAATTTTCTACTGCGGAACTCGCCCGAGATTACTCGGGCTCAAACAGTCCTCGCACGAAAATTTTGTAAATTTAACTCAAGCTTGATGATAAAAATAAAATTATGCTTTGGGTTATTTTTTTAGGATTAGCGACTTTAGTTTGGGCGGCCAATGATATTTTCTTTAAAGTGATTGGCAATCAAATAAACTATTTTTTAGCCTTGTTTGTCGCGGCCGTGAGCCAGGTTATTATAGTTGCCCCGTTTGTGATTTATGCTATGTCTAACGGCGGCTTAAACCATTCAGCCAGGGGCTATGGCATTTCCGCATTGATTGGCCTTTTATTGGGTTCGGGGACGATTTTTTTCTTTTATGCTTTTAAATATGGCGCGCCATTATCCGTGGCTATGCCGGTAGAGGGGATTGGTTTGATTTTAGCAGGCGCTTTAGCTGGAGTTTTTTTATTTAATGAGGCTTTAAGTCCGACAGTTATAGCCGGCATGATTTTAGGAGCGATCAGTATAGTTTTATTGACGGTCAAATAAAGAAAAAATAAAAAACACCCAACGCAACAGGTGTTTTTTATATTGCTGTTTAATTTTTAATTTGTAGAAGATTTTATATCAAAGCTTTTTATCAGAGCATCGTAAATAGTTTCATAGCCAGAATAGTTGTTTTTTGAAGCGGTAAGGGACACTCTTAGAAAATTTTTATCATCTATTTGAATTAAAGCGGTTTTTTGAAAGGCCAACGGATATAAATATGAAGTTTCAAAGGCCGGCTTGTTCGCTACCTCAAAATCTTTTTCCTGTTTTTTCATCACCTGGCTGCCGCTAACGGCAATTTTAAACTGGCCGACTTCAGTACTGCTGGCGGTGCTAAATTTATGAATGGTTATTACGGCTTTTTCTTCTTCAATAAAATCCCTATTGGCGTCCGATAGCTGGACTTCATCGGGCGAGGCGTCAAATTTTTTGATTTTCCAATTATTAGGGTAGGCGAATGAATAAAGGTTATTCGGTTCCTGATAGATTCTGGTACCGTCGGTTTTCGCGGAAGTGTAATTTTTAACAATGTAATCATTGGTATTTTCCGGCTTAACTATAAGTTTGTCTATTTTGGCCAGATTTTCATTAGTTATGCCCAAGCCGATTTTTTTCATTAAATTTAAAGCATCAATCGGCCGGCCCAGATAATACCTTTTTAAATTATCGGGATTTACATACCAAGCTTCGCCCGCGCTTTCAATTTGTATTAAAATTTGCCCGGCCAGATTTTTAGACAAAGTTTTATCTATGGCTATTTTATTATTGCCAAGCGGGTTATAATCATTATAAATTTCTTCGCCGTCGTTATGCCCGTCGCCGTCGCTGTCGGTTTTTCGCGGGTCGGTTTTTAAAGCGTTTTCAATTAAGTCTGGCAGGCCGTCGTTATCACTATCTTCCAAGTTTGCGTAATCAAATTTAGCCGCGGAAATTTTAGCCAGATCGGCGTTGGTAATGCCTAAGCCAAGATCTTTCATTAAATTCAAGGCATCGGCCGGCCGGCCCAGATAGTATCTTTTTAAGTCAGCCGGAAAAACATACCAGGCTTCGCCATTTTCCTCTACTTGCAAAAGTATTTTACCCTTCAATTTTTGGGCTAAAGTATTGTCGGCCATAATAGCGTCAGACCATTTCAAGGAAATCAAAGCTAAAATAAACAAAGCTAAAAGAATATTAAATTTTAAATTTGTCCGGTTGAATATTCTATTAATCATAATTTTATTGGCGGCGCGTTAAATTAAAATTTAAGCGGTTAATAATTTATTGCCGAGCCATGCCGGGCATTCCCAGAGGAATTGACGGTATGCCGGCGCCGGGGACGATTCCAGAGAAAAGCCCAAGAAATACATAGCCTACGTTAGACGCGGTTATCGGGCCCAGCGTGGTGTTCATCGCCATTAAGGGGCAAAAACCAGTCGCGCTGTAACCAAAAGGATATATTATAACGCCGTTGACCGAGGGATTAGGCAGGCAGCCGACCGCGGCGCAAACCGAATCAGGCCCGCTGCCTGAAGGCGGAGGGTATTGGCAGCCGGCTGGAGAAACGCTGATTATTCTGCCGCCGATCTGCGTATTGCCTGACTGCTGGATGCCGGTGGCATAAGCCAGTATATTATAAAAATTAGATATGATTATGAATACTAAAACTAAAGAGGCCAGCCAAAATAAATAGTTATTTATTCTTTTTACGGTAATAATATTATTCATATATTTATAAATAAATAGACTTATTGCGCGCAGCGGCTGATTTTGGTATAATTATAGCATAATATAAAAATAATATAAAATTAAATAATATAATCGTGATCGGGTAAATTTTCCCGCTCCCCAATATTTATATGATTATTAAAAAAAATTATTTATTAATTCTAGGCCTTTTTATTTTGGTAGCGGTTTTTTTAGGGGTAAATTATGACAAATTAGCTTTAGCTTTGTCGGTGACAGATGATCCGGTAGAAAGCATTATTAATAAAGACGCTTGTTACAATAATAATACGTCGTCTACGTTAACAAAAACCGTGTATAACAAGAAAGATGGTCTAAAACCGCTATTTTCTTTTTATGGCGTTGATGCCAATACAGCAGATTTCCCCTACGGCAAGGCCGGAACCATAGTCGCGGCCGGCAATGTCGCGGCCGGCGGCGGTAAGATTAATTTCGGCACAATAAATAATGGCACCTCGGCTCAAATAAATAGCAGCGGTGAACTTGATTTTTATGTGAACAATAATAAAGTCATAACTTTTTCCAATCAAGCCGGTTATGGCGTAAGGGCGGCTAAAGGAATAGAAATCAAGGGAAATCTTAAAACGGAAAAGATAATTTTTCGCGGTAAAGAGGTAAAATCTGCCAGTATTAACGGACAAAATATTTTATACACTGAATTTTAATTATTGATTTTATGCGGCAAGTCAAAATAAAAATAGTTTTTAAAATTTTAGTTTTTGGGGTATTATTTTTTGCCCTGGCAATAGTTTGGCTTAACTATGACGGGCCGGAGAATTTAAAAAATGAAGCCCAGGCGGTTTCCGGTCTTGACGCTTGCCAGCAAGAATATAATCAAACGGCCTGGCTGGAGCGAGTGCCGCCGGAAAACTATTCGGCTGATTATACTGTTTATCAATATGTTTATAATTCCTGCCCTTATAAAAACGATAATAGCAGGCCAAAACTTTTTCAATACGGCCTTGATGGAACTTTGGCGGTTGACGGTAATTTAGGGTTTATGGCCGGCAAATTATTTTTATCAAAGACTTATAAATTCGGCGGCCTGGCCACTTCCACTAAAACTTATTTGTTTGACGGCTATGCCACCTCAACCGTTTATTATAAAATCGCCAGCAGTTCAACAATTTTTAAACAGCCTTTTTGCGTTGATCCGGCGGCTTATAATAAATATGCCACTTCAACTATCTTTGATAAAATAGCCAGTTCAAATACTTTTATAGAACAAGGCAATTCCACCATTTTTGATCAATGCGTTAATTTAACCGAGTTCGCCAGCTATGCCAACTCAACGGCTTATGATAAATATTCCGATTTAAGCGTGGCTATGGCCACGACCACCAATAAAGGCTTCGCCATTACTTATAACAATAAAAAACTTTTGGAATTATATGATTTTAGGCAAAAAGATTATTTAAACGCCAAGTTTAATTCATCCGCGGAAGCGTCGGCCGTAAGCGCTAACGGAGTATTAAATAAAATCAATGGAACTGACGCTAGGTGGGTTTTTAACTCCGGCCCATATGTCGGCCATTGCAAAATTCAAACGTCGCAATCAGGAGCGCCGGCCTGCACGGTTGGAAATTGCCAAGGTTCATGCCCGTCAATTAATTGCGAGTCAATTAAGCCGAGCTCATGTAAAACTGATCGCTGGACCTGGGACGAAAATTGCTCATATTATGCGCCGGAGATGGATAAATATCAATTTAATAAAACCGGCGAAGAGGAGTATGAATGCGGTACTTGGAAATATACCTGCTATAAGAAGTCGGAAAATTATCAATGCGGCACATTGTCCGACCCTAAAACTTGCCAGCGGTATGTAGATAATTATCCCTGTCCCGGACAGGACGGTTCAGGCTGCAATTCGTGCTATAAATTTGTTTCTAAAAAATGTAAAAGAGATTTAGGCTATAATAAATGCATTTCATCAAAATGCGTAGAAAAAAAACAGGATTGCCGCGTCGGCCGGGCAATCCTTTCCAGGCCAAACTATAATAAAGTGGCGATTGCTTTCCAAGACGGTTCCAGCCTAAATATGAGTTTGCTTTCCGAAGATGCTCCGATTAAAAATAGCTTGGAAGAATTAATTAAGAATATTGAAAACGGCATTTACAACCCTCGCGACGCGGAAGTTAATGATGTGACCAGGCCGATTTATTCAGTCTTGGATTTAAAAACTATAATAGGCTATGAAAAAAAAATGGAAACAGTTATTTATACATTTGACGCCAGCCTAAAAAGTTTATTGCTAAATTCGGTTTTTGCTGAAAATAGTAATTCTGTAAAATTTGATGCTTATTTAAGCGGTTTTATCGGCAAAAAAATTCAGAATGCCAGTCTAACCGCTCCTGCCTCCAGCCCTGTTATCGCTTCTGCTTCGGGCGATGATATTGCTAATTCCGGCGCCGCTTCTTCCGCCGCTAATTCTTCGCCCGCTTCCGCTTCCGCCGCCGCGGTTAATAACCCTAAAGGTTACCATGATAAATCTGATTGTAATTATTCTTGGGGCTGGGCCTGCGACGCTGATGATTATAGCAAGCCCCTGCAAATACATTTTTATGCCAAAGATCCTGACGGAAAAAATATTTTTATAGGCATGACAACAATAGCCGATCAGGCGGGAGAGGCGGCGATTGGCGCTGTCTGCGGCGGTTATACGGCTCATCGTTTTATTTTTCCCACCCCTAATACTTTAAAAAACGGTAAAACATACGCCATTTACGCTTATGCCATTAATACCGGCTCCGGCATTGTGAATCCTTTGCTGGCCGATTCGCCCAGGGCGATTTTTAACTGTTCTCAATAATAAATTATTGTAGTTAGATAAAAAATGGACTTATTAGAACAAACCAAAGAACTCTGCCGCCTCTATAATATTAAGCCTGCCCGCTCCAAAGGGCAGAATTTTTTAATTGAGGAAAAGATTTACGGCAAGATTGTGGCGGCGGCCGGTTTAAAGCCTAATGATACGGTTTTAGAGGTCGGGCCCGGGTTAGGTTTTTTAACAGCCAAACTGGCGAAAGAGGCCGGACGGGTAGTGGCGGTGGAATTGGACGATAAATTAGCTGAAGTGTTAAAAATTGGGCTGATGGCTAAAGAAATTAAGAATGTGGAAGTGATAAATAGTGATATATTAAAATCCTCTCTAGCCCTTTTTGCTAAAGGGGATTTTAAGATTGTCGCCAATCTGCCCTATAATATAACTTCCATATTTCTACGCAAATTTTTGGAAGGGGAAAATAAGCCTGAACTATCTGTACTCATGTTGCAAAAAGAAGTGGCGGAGCGGATTTGCGCTAAACCGGGAGGAATGAGTTTACTGGCCGTATCAGTTCAATTTTATGCCAAGCCGGAGATAGCGCAAGCAGTGCCAAAAGAAAATTTTTGGCCCGAACCGCAAGTAGATAGCGCGATTGTAAAAATAAAAGTTAAGAAAGAAATGCCTAAAGCGGATAATCAAAATTTTTTTCAGCTGGTTAAATTCGGCTTTAGCGCCAAAAGAAAAATGTTAAAAAATAATTTAGCCGCCGGCTTTAAAATTGATCAAAATGAAGCGGCGGCTAAGATAAGGCAGGCCGGCTTTAATGAAAAAATAAGAGCGCAAGAATTATCGGTTGATGATTGGCTCAAATTATCAGCTTATTTTTACTAGCAGATCATAAAAACTGTTAAATTTTATTTTTTATTAGAGAAGGCGATTAGCCTTCTTTTTTTTATCTTGGTTTTATTGTATAATATATTTATAGATAAAATTTATGGCTCAAAAAGTTAGCGTTATTTTTGAAAGAAAAATTGCCACTAACGGCTGGATTATTAAAACTCGCTGGTTTTATATGGTCGGAGTGTTAATAATTGGAATTTTAACCAAAACTATCAGCCAATCTAATGTCGGTTTTCCTTTTATCGCCATGGTTTTTTTATTTTTAGCCTATGCTCTTATAAATTTAATGCTGTATTTTGCCCATAAAAGCGTAGAAAAAAACTTTTCTAAAAAATTATTATATTTAATCAGTTATACTCAAATAATTGTTGAATTAGCCTTTTTTACCATCATCATGCATTCGGCCGGAGGAATTGAAAGTATTTCCACGGTCTTCTTTTTTCTGCCGGTAGTTTCAGCCTCGTTGATTTTTGGCTCTAGAGGCTCAATTATAACCGCTGTCGCCGCCGGCCTTTTGATCAATTTATTAATTTTAGCCGAGTATTATGGCGTTATCAGCCATATAGATCGCTACAACGTGCCGACTCTTGAATTCCAAAGTCTGCCTATCGCCTTAACCAAAACTATAACCACCTCAATTTTTTTTGTAATTATCGGCTCTTTTTCCGGCTATGGCGCTAGCATGTTATTTAAGCGTGAAAAATCATTTGAAGAAAAAAAACGGCAGCTTGACGAGCAAACCAAACAGGTGGTTAAACGTAGCCGGGAATTAGCCGCGGCCAAGCAGGAGCTGGATAATAAAGTCGTTGAACTTAGAAGATTTCAGCAACAGACAGTCGGCCGGGAGTTAAAAATGATTGAATTAAAAAATAAAATAAAAAAGTTAGAAAGTAGGCACGATCTTAATAATAATTGATAATTTTTATGGATTTATACCAGCTTAGGCCGATTGCTTTATTTTTTACGGCTTTTCTGCAAGGCTTGTTTGCTTTTTTAATTTGGTACAAAGGCAAAAGTAAAGAAGCTTTTTATTTGGGCTGGGTAGCTTTTTTTTCGGCGATTTATGCTTTTAGTTGGGGTGGAGCTTTCTTTTTTGAAAATAAGTTATTTTGGAATAAGGCTACTTGGCTTGGCCCTTTGGCGGCTAGCGCTAATATGATTTTTATCTATTATTTTACCGGTAAAACCAGATTTTTTAAAACAAAAATTATTTTTTGGTATAGCTTATCAATTATTATAGCTGTTATTTCCTTTGCCACGCCTTATATAATTTATAAAGTATCCGATCAATATCCATATCTCCTACCGGATACTGCCGGACTTTATAACAAATATGTCAGGCTGGCTATTTTACCTCTTGTATTAATGCCTTTTTATTATCTCATAAATTTTTACCGCAAAAGCTCGGGTGCTAAAAGATTGCAAATCAAATATTTTATTGTCGGCCTTTCAATCTATGTTTTTGGAGCTTTTCTTTTTGGCGGGATTCTGCCTTTGCTTTTGCATGATATTTTTTATTCCTATGTTGATACCCCGATTTATTTTTCAGTCGTTTGGCTGGCGCTAGCCGCTTACGCTATAATTAAACGCAAATTATTTGAAATTAAAGTTATTTTTACCGAATTATTCACCGCCCTAATCGGCCTAATTTTATTAGCGCAAATATTTTTAATTCAAGACCTTAGGGCGAGAGCGATTAATATCGTCGTATTTTTATTTTATCTGTTAATTGGCTATTTATTGATTAAGTCAATTAATAAGGAAGTTGAAAAAGAAGAAAAAGCCGAATATCTGGCTAAAAAGTTGGAAGAGCTGAATTTAAGCCTGGAAAAAAAAGTTAATGAAAAAACCAAAGATCAGCAAGCTAAAGTTAAGGAATTAAGGCAATCCGAGAAAGCTTTAATGAATATACTGGAAGATAATGCCGAGGCCAGGAGAGAAATGGAAGAGGAAAAAAATAAAACTTTGGCGATTATCGCCAATTTTACCGACCCGATTATTGTTTTGGATAAAAATTATAAAATCAGCATGATTAATCCGGCGGCTACCAGAGTTTTTG
>JAQVNC010000030.1 GCA_028703305.1 Patescibacteria group bacterium | reverse complement strand
TGGGATGTTTTTCTTTTTCCGCTTTGGCTTTTAAAAGTGTTTCCGGTTTATTTTCTGGAGATGAATTATTTTATGGATTGGCTTATTTTCACGACCTTTCTTTATTTGCTATATTTCGCCGGCGATGTTATATTCAGACAAGAAAAGATTAAGCAATAGGCTTATAAGTAAAAAATATGCAATATTTAAAAATAAGCAAAGCGGCTGATTTAACCGATGCAAAAGACAGGAAGCTGTACCGGCTTTTGGAAATTTTTCCCGGGTTTTTGTCTTGGGCCACTCTAATTATTCTGTTGGCATTTTCCGCCATAAAACCGGTTTGGGTGGCTTATTTTATTATTGCCTTTGATGTTTATTGGTTGCTGTTAGTCATTTATTTGGGCATAAATCTTTTTGCCGCCTATTTAGCCATGAAAAGAAACATAAAGATTGATTGGCGCAAAAAATGCGAAGAATTGCCAGCCTCGCCGGCCAATAATTTAAAATGGCAAGATATAATTCATTTGGTGATTTTCCCGACCTATAATGAAAGCTTGGAAGTTATCAGGCCGAGCTTTGAGGCTCTAATTCAAGACGGTTATCCGACCGATAAAATGATTATGGTTTTGGCCATTGAAGAGCGGGCCGGCGAGGAGGCTAAGGCGAGAGCGCGGATAATTGAGCGCGAATTCGGGGATAAATTTAAGAATTTTTTAGTTACCGTTCATCCGGACAACATTGAAGGAGAAATAAAAGGCAAAGGTGCTAATCAAGCCTACGCGGCCAGGGCGGTAAAGAGAGAAATTATTGATAAGTTTAATTATGATTATGGTAAAATTTTAGTAAGCATTTTTGATATGGACACGGTGGTTATGCCCGGTTATTTTTATTGTTTAACTCATAAATTTTTAACTGTCAGCGATCCCTACCGGGCGAGTTACCAGCCGATTCCGGTATATCATAATAATATTTGGCAAGCGCCTTTTTTCGCGCGCGTGGCGGCGACTTCCAACACTTTCTGGCAAATGATGCAGCAGATCAGGCAGGAGAAACTGGCGACCTATTCTTCCCATTCCATGACTTGGCGGGCTTTAGTGGAGATTGATTTTTGGTCTACCAATATGGTAAGCGAAGACTCGCGTGTTTTTTGGCATTGCTATTTGCATTATAAAGGCAATTATCGCGTTGAACCTTTATATTTTCCGGTTTCCATGGATGTTTGCATGGATGAAACCACTAGCCAGACCATGAAAAATTTATATAAGCAGCAAAGGCGCTGGGGCTGGGGCGTGGAAAATCTGCCTTATTTAATGTTTAATACCATAAAAGAAAGAAAAAATTTGCCGGTCGGCAAGATGGTTAATAAAATTCTAACCCAGCTTTATGGTTTTCATTCTTGGGCGACTAACGCTTTAATAATCGGCGTCATCGGTTGGATGCCCATGATTCTGGGCGGCGACCGTTTTAATATAACCGTTCTGTCCAGTAATTTACCGGTGGTTTCGCGAACCTTAATGACCGTGGCTATGATCGGCATGGTTTTTTCCGCCATCATTTCTTCCATGCTCTTGCCTAAGCGGCCGAAAAGATACGGCCTTGGCAAGGGTTTGACCATGATATTGCAGTGGATGATTTTACCGGTTAGTATTATATTTTTTGGCGCCATACCCGGCCTGGACGCGCAAACCAGACTAATGGCGGGAAAATACATGGGTTTTTGGGTAACGCCGAAAGTGAGGAAAAGTTAAATAATTTATATTTTGGTGATATAATATAAATATATGATAAATGGCGTAATAATCAAAAAAATCAGTAAAAATAGCGACGAGCGCGGTTGGCTGGCGGAAATTTACCGGCAGGATGAGGTGGAATTTTGTCCGGC
The DNA here is from genome assembly GCA_028703305.1 of Patescibacteria group bacterium. Classification (GTDB taxonomy): domain Bacteria; phylum Patescibacteriota; class Patescibacteriia; order Patescibacteriales; family GWC2-42-12; genus JACPHD01. Next base: position 3,142 of record JAQVNC010000030.1, on the reverse strand, counting down.
CATGGCTTACGTTAGCGTGACTAAGCCCGGAGTGATACGCGGACCGCACGAGCATAAATTTCAGTCTGATAGCTTTGTTTTTATCGGTCCGGGAAATTTTGAGCTCTATTTATGGGATAATCGTAAAGATAGCCTGGCTAAAGGCGAGCATATTAAACTGGCAGTCGGAGAAAATAATCCGGTTTTAATAGTTGTGCCGCCCGGCGTAGTCCATGGTTATAAATGCGCGGGCGAGACGGATGGCTGGTGCATAAATCTGCCTGATAAATTATATCGCGGAGAAGGGAAATCTGAAGAAGTGGACGAAATACGGTGGGAGCAGGATGAAAATTCGCCGTATAAGATAGAGTAATTATATTTGTCATTGCGAGGAGCCCGTAATCGGGCGACGAAGCAATCTCTCGTTAATATCCGAGTACGCGAGATTGCTTCGCTTCTTGCAGAAGCTCGCAATGACAGTACAAATATATGTCTAATTGCATTTTCTGTAAAATTATTGCCGGTGAAATTCCGAGCTACAAAGTATACGAGGATGAATTTGTCTTGGCTTTTTTTGATATTAACCCGGTAAATCCAGGCCACACTTTAGTAGTGCCAAAAAAGCATTTCGCCAATATTGAAGAGGCGGATGAAGAAACTTTGTGCCAAATTGTTAAAGTCTTAAAAAAAGTCGGCCTTAGCCTTAAAAAGAATTTAGGCGCGCCCGGATATAATGTGCAAGTTAACAATGATCCGGCCGCCGGCCAAATTGTACCGCATCTGCATTTTCATCTGGTGCCGCGGGCTGATGGCGACGGTTTAAAGCTATGGCCGCAAAAAAAGTATCTGGAAACTGAAGCCGAGGAAGTTTTAAATAAAATAAAAATTACATAATGTCAACTTCCAGCCTTTCCATAATTTTGCCATGGGTTATCGCCAATGGCTATTTAATGATTTTCGCAGCCATTATTGTCGGCGGCCCTATTTTTATTTCCGCCGCGGCTTTTGCCGCGGCTTTAGGTTATTTAAATGTTTATATTATTTTCGGTTTGGCCTTTTTCGGCGAAATGGCCGTTGACATAATTCTTTATTCAATTGGCCGTATCAGCCGCGCCGGCGTAGTGGAAAAATTCGGTCATTATTTCGGTTTGACTGATTTAAGAATTTTAAAGTTGGAAAAACTTTTGCATGAACATACCTGGAAAGCGCTATTTATAATCAAATATTCTCCGGTTATACCGGTGCCCGGCTTTGTTATCACCGGAGCGGCCAAACTTAAATTTAAAAAGTTTTTTTATATTTTACTCGCTTTAAGCCTGCCTAAAGCGATTCTTTTTACCGTAATCGGATATTTTTTCGGTCGAACTTATGGCGTGGTCGCCAAATATTATAATTACGGGGAATATTTGCTTATCGCCATAGTAATAATATTTATAGCCGTTAATTATTGGTTCGGCCGTTTTTCTAAAAAAATTTCCGATAAGGAAATTAATACGAAGCTCTAATATGAAGATCGCCATTTTTTCCGACAATTTTTACCCGGAGTTAAGCGGCATTGCTGATTCCATAATTAAACTGGCCACGGAATTATCAAAATTGGGCCATGAGATATGTTTTTTCGCGCCGCGGTACGGCGCCAAAGATTTCCGCGCCGTAAAATTACCGGAGCGAGAGCTGGACTTAGGAGATAAAATTAAAATTAAACGATTATTTTCTTTACCCGCGGCCTTTGCCGGCGCCCAGGCAAGATTGGTTTTACCATTGTTTTCCGGCCGCTTATTTAAAAAATTTAAGCCGGACATTATCCATTCTCAGCTTTTTTTCGGAGCGGGCCTGGAAGCTCTGATAGCGGCTAGATTTTATAAGTTGCCTTTTATTGGCACCAATCATACTTCAATCACTGATTTTGTGCCTTATGCTTTCGCGAAAAAGCCCAGTTTAAAATATTCCATCTGGTATTACAACCGCTGCGATTTTGTAACCGCGCCGTCGCAGTCGGTCTTTAAAGAAATGTTGGCTCATGGCTTTAATAAGCCGCATGGAGTAATTTCTAATCCGATTGATATTAATACTTTCTGTTTATCCGGCGACAAATCGGCGTATAAGAAAAAATTCGGTTTGTCGGGTAATACTGTCGTTTATGCTGGCCGCCTGTCGCCGGAAAAAAATATAGACGTGCTTATAAAAGCCGCGGCTTTGGCGAAAAAAAGCGTCAGTGATATTAATTTGGCTATCGCCGGTTCAGGCCAGCTTGAAGTTAAACTTAAAAAGTTAGCTAAAGAATTAAGCTTGGAAAATGAAGTTAAATTTTTTGGGACATTAAGTAAAGTTGATTTGGCAAAGCTATACCAAGCTTCGGAAGTTTTTGCCATTGCTTCTACGTCTGAAACTCAAAGCATGGTATTAATGCAGGCTTTGGCCTCAAGCCTGCCGGCTGTGGCGGTTGACTCACGCGCTTTGCCCGAGTATGTTAATGAAAAAAATGGTTATGTGGTAAAAGCCGGCGACGAGAAAGCTATGGCGGAAAAATTTATGTTGCTTTTAAGCGATCAAAAGCTGCGCCAGGATTTAGGCCGGGGCGCTTATAACTTTGTCTGGCAATTTTCCGCTCCAAATATTGCCAAAAATTGGGAAAGGCTGTACGGCGAAGTAATAAAAAATTATAAAAATAAAGCTTGAAAATTATAGTAATAGTAGTATAATAAAAAAGAGATTGTTAAGTCTATAATTTTTTTATTTTTTCTAATATTAGATAAAAAATATGAAATTAAGCGTAGTTATTCCGGCCTATAACGAAGAAGATCGTATCGGCGGTTGTTTAAATTCAATTTTGGCGGAAATGAATGGCAAGAATTATGACATGGAAATTGTGGCGGTTAATAATGCTTCAACCGATAAAACCAGAGAAATTATCGCTTCGTTTCCTCAAGTTAAATTGGTTGACGAGCCTGATAAAGGCTTGGTAAAAGCTCGCCGCGCCGGTTTTTTAGCGTCAACGGGAGAGCTGGTGGCGAATATTGACGCCGATACCAGGATGATACCGGGCTGGATTGATAGAGTGATTGAAGAATTTTCCAAAAATAAAAAACTGGTGGCTTTAAGCGGCCCGTTTATTTATTATGATTTATCAAAAAATGCCCGAGCGGCGGTAAAAACGTTTTAT
>JAQVNC010000029.1:3804-5155 GCA_028703305.1 Patescibacteria group bacterium | reverse complement strand
CGTGCCGGCAAAACAAATTTTATCTAAGCAGAAAAATATTTTTCCCAAGCAGGATAAAATGATCTGACTAACTTATTAAAACTTCACGGCAGGCGCGTTCTCTGATCCGGCCGCGGCTTCAAAATAAGCCTTTTCCGAAAAGCCGAACATAGAAGCGAACCATTTAGCCGGAACGCGCTTTACCATGACATTGAAATCACGCGCCGCGTCATTAAATCTTTTTCTTTCCACGCTGATCCTGTTTTCCGTGCCTTCTATTTGTACCATTAATGTCTGAACGGTTTCCACGGATTTTAACTGCGGATAATTTTCCATAATTACAAGCAAACGGCCTAAAGCGCTTTCAACTTGCGTGGCCGCTTCGGCTTTTTCATTAACCGTGGCGGCGCCGGCGTAACGAGTGCGCGCTTCGGCTAAATCGCCGAAGACTTTCTGCTCTTGGCCCATCGCGCCTTTAACCGATTCAACTAAATTCGGGATCAAATCAAAACGCCTCTGGTATTGGGTTTCAACTTGCGCCCACATATTGTCCACGTTCTCGTTGGCTGTAACCATTTTGTTGTAGATTCCCCAGGCGTATAAGCCCAAGATAGCGACAACAACCGCTAGAATGATAAGAGTTTTTTTCATAGATTCTTTAATTATTAATTATATTAAATTTTATTTTTTTGCCTCTGCTTTTAGTCGCGTAATATCCAGTAAGGCTTAAAGCTATTTCTAAAATTTGTTCTTCACTTTTATTTTCTCTAAATTTTAACTCACTCATTTTTAATTCCTTGGGTATTTGAATTTCTTGCATTTCATTCGTAATTCTTAATTCGTAATTCTTAATTCGTAAAAGGCTTGTCGGCCCGTTTTCATTAACTAATTCTATTATTATATCTCCGGCTTTAGCCGATTTTGCTAAATTTTCATTTTCCTTTTCATCTCGTCCGATTATTAATAAAATATTTTTATCTTTTTCATCTTTTAACCAAAAAATTCTGCCATATTTTAATATTTCTATATCATTACCGGCGCCATCCGGCCAATATTCAAGCATTTTAAGGAGTTTCTCGCTGAATTCGGGATCAGTGAGCAGGCAACCGCCGCCCGGGCTGGCATACTCTTTAATATTATATTTTTTTACTAACTCCAATTGCCTGTACCGCGACCGTCCGCTAATATCCAACAGTCTGCCCCTGATTAATTTTCCTTGTTTTTCCGACTGGCTTTCATCAAGCAGTTTGGCCGACAACGGCCTGACTAATTTTCCTTCCAGACCGGAAATAGTTTCCACGATTTTTAAAGCTTCCCTGTTTTGCGACATAGGCCTTTGCCCTAAAACTTCGCCGGTCGCCACAAAATCATA
>JAQVNC010000029.1:0-3704 GCA_028703305.1 Patescibacteria group bacterium | reverse complement strand
CAGGGATTCATATTTTTGCCATAACCATGCGCCGGATTTTTCACCATCTCTAAATGCTCATCGGAAAAATCAACTTCAATTAATTTTATGCCTAATTCTCCGGCCGCTTTTTTTGCTTTAGCCGTATTAAAAAAATAACTTTTAAAACTAAGTCCGGTTACTTCAATGCTTTGCTCCATCAAAACGCGCGCCGCCAGCATTGAATCCAGTCCGCCTGATAATAGCACTAAAGCTTTAGCCATATAATTTATTTAAACCCAATCTCTGTAATATGTCATTCCGGCCTCCGAGCCGGAATCCAATTCATTATAATTTTTTTATGCCCAGCTTTACTTTTTCTCCATTAACCTTTACTTCATCCCCGCTATCGTCTTCAACTATTTTTTCGCTCAACGTATCTTTTTTTAACTCATTCGCCATTTCATTAAATACTTTCTTAACTAACACGGCATCGCCATGCCAACTTAAAGTTATTTTATCTTTTATGGTTAAGCCGGCATTTTTACGCAAATTATTAACCGTGCGCACGATTTCCCTCTTTAGGCCTTCCAATTTAAGCTCATCAGTAATAACCGTATCTAACTCCACCTTCAATTCCCCTTTGCCTTTTTCCGAAACCACATTTTTTACATTCAACTCATCCATGATTAAATTTTTATATTCATCTCGTAATTCGTAATTCGTAATTCGTAATTCATTTAACGCTTGCCTGACTTTCACCCCCGCCTCATCTCTTTTTGCCAAACCTAATTCCACAATTTTCCTGGCTTCTGCCATCTGTTTTAAAATTTCCTCATCTTCTTTTTCCATCGGGTCATCATAAAGCGGCCAAGCGGTTAAATGGACTGATTTATTTTCATCTTTAAAATTATAGCCGGTTGTTTTCTGCCAAATCTGCTCGGCGATAAACGGCGTAAACGGCGCCATAATTTTAGTTAATTGCGTTAAAACATATTTAGTTATATCCAAGGCTGATTTTTTATCGGCCTGGTTATCGCTCTTAAACCGATCGCGCGACCGCCTAATATACCAGGTTGAAAAATCATTGATAAAACCGTCAATCGGCCTGGCCGCTTTGGGAATATTATAGCCGTTCATGCCTTCGGTTACTTCTTTAATCAGCATATTTAGTCTTGCCAAAATCCACTTATCTAAAATATTTTCGCATTCCGGCAGCGCGCATTCGCCGCTTTTATTCTCGCCCTCTTTTTCGTACATGGCGTAAAATTTATAGATATTCCATAAAATCATGATGATTTTGCGCAAAGACTCCTTAACGCCTTCTTCTGAAAAATTCAAATTTTCCGCCACTAAAACCGGCGAAGCAAATAAATAATAGCGCGTGGCGTCAACGCCGTATTGCTCAAAAACATAAGACGGGTCAGGATAATTTTTAAGCCTTTTGGCCATTTTTTGCCCGTCCCCGGCTAAAACAATGCCGTTGGCGATAATATTTTTAGCCGCCTCGGCGCCAAATAGAGCCGTGGATAAGACCATCATGGTATAAAACCAGCCGCGCGTTTGATCAATGCCTTCGGCAATAAAATCAGCCGGCACCGGAGAATTATCTTTAAACTTTTTCTTGCTGAACGGATAATGCTCCTGCCCGTACGGCATGGAACCGGACTCAAACCAGCAGTCAAAAACTTCCGGAATCCGTTTCATAGTGCCGCCGCATTGGCAATTCCAGGTTATTTCATCCACATACTGTTTATGCAAATCATCAACCGTCTGCCCGCTTAAATTTTTTAATTCCTCTCGCGAACCGACGACGGTCTTCTCGTCGCATTTATCGCAAATCCAAACCGGCAAAGTCGCGCCCCAATAACGGTTGCGGCTAATCGCCCAGTCGCGCGCCTGCTCCAGCCATTTACCAAACCGGCCATCTTTAATATGTTCCGGCACCCACTGGATTTTTTGGTTATTTTTTATCAAATCATCCTTAATATCAGTTACTCGGACAAACCAAGAATCAGTCGCGTAATTTAAAAGTGGCGTTTCACATCTCCAGCAATGCGGATAACTATGCTCATATTTTTCTTTATGAAATAATAAACCATTATGAGCTAAATATTTTATAATTTCCACGTCAGTTTTTTGCGTATCGCCCATAGGCTTAACTTCCAGGCCGGCAAAATCTTTGGCTTCAGGCTTAATCACGCCATTCATGCTTACATGCTGGATAAATGGCAGGTTTTTCTCTTGCCCTAATTTCATATCATCTTCGCCGAAAGCCGGCGCGATATGCACTATGCCCGTGCCTTCGTCCGTAGTAACAAAATCAGCCGCGTAAATTTTCCAGCCATTGGCTTTATTTTCCAATTTTTCATCTTTAGCATAATAATCAAACAGCGGTTTATATTTTTTACCGACTAAATCTTTACCTTTAATTTCTGTTTCAATTTTAAATTCATTATCTTTTAAAATTTCTCCTGCCATATCTTTGGCAACAATATATTTTTTTTCCTCAATATTTAATACTTGATATTTTATACTGTTTCCCACCGCCAACGCCACATTACCGATCAATGTCCAAGGCGTGGTCGTCCAAGCCAAGACAAAAGTGCCTGGCTCGTCTTCCAGTTCAAATTTCACGATCGCCGACAAATCTTTTATATCCTTATAATTCTGCGTCACTTCAAAATTAGAGAGCGTAGTGCCGCAACGCGGGCAAATATGCATGGCTTTGTAGCCCTTATAAACTAATTTTTTATCCCAAAGCGATTTAAAGACCCACCAGATCGTTTCCATGTAATCGGGATCCATGGTCTTATAATCGTTTTCCATATCCACCCAGCGGCCGATGCGATGAATAGTTTTTTTCCATTCTTCGGCGTAGCGCAAAACTATGCTTTTGCAATAATCATTAAATTTGGCCACGCCCATGGTTTCAATATCCTGCTTATTTTTAAAGCCCAGCTCTTTTTCCGCTAAATTCTCTACCGGCAGGCCATGGCAATCCCAGCCCCAGCGCCGTTCCACTTTAAAGCCGCGCATGGTCCAATATCTCGGCACCGCGTCTTTCATAATGCTGGCCACGATATGACCGTAATGCGGTTCGCCGGTAGCGAACGGCGGCCCATCATAAAAAATATAATCGCCTCTCGGCGCATCTTTTTTCAAAGACTGCTCAAAAATTTCACTTTTATCCCAAAAATTCAAAACCTCCTCTTCCATCTGCGGAAAAGGGTTATTAGCTTGTTTTGTCTCCTGTTTTTTATTGGCCATATTATGATAATTTTTCACAAATTTACACCGTGAAATCCCTTCGGGATGCGTAGCATATTTCACAGGGTGAATTAATTTATTTTAGCCTAAATTAAGCCAAATGTCAAAGTTATTTTTAACTTGACTAATCTTTTAACCCTGCTAAAATTTAACTAGAGGGTTATTTGGGACAGGTTCATATTTCGCCTGGCCGTGTATCCATTAACGACGAGGCACTGCGTGCAGCTAAGTTATATGAATCAATATAGCGCCTTAATAACCCAAGGGAGGGAAGCATGAAACATTTTCACCGGGGCCGAAACAGCAGTAAAACTGTTAGGCCCCACCCAAATTAAAAAATCAAGAACTTATTATTTATTATAAAATAACCCCGCGAAATACGGGGTTATTTATTTTGTAATTATTTTTTATTCCCATTCAATTGTGGCCGGCGGCTTTGAAGTATAGTCATAAACCACCCGGCCGACGCCTTTTAC
>JAQVNC010000002.1:47526-75219 GCA_028703305.1 Patescibacteria group bacterium | reverse complement strand
ATTTTATTGGCAATATGCTGGGATAATAAAAATATGTTGACAAGAGGTTAATATGCCGCTATCGTCTAATGGTTAGGACGCCAGGTTCTCATCCTGGAAATCGGGGTTCGATTCCCCGTAGCGGTACTAAAAAAATAGCTTCGGAGCGATCTGAAGCTATTTTAATAAGTTATATTTAAAAAAGCTTTGTTAAGATTGCCCACGGAAAAAGTCATAACTAAAAAATAGCCCGGCTTATACATCGTTAACTGGTAAGCGCCTTCATCCTGCGTTTTATAACCAAAGCCTTCCAAAGACGCTTTCACGGCCGCCACATCATCTTTGGTAATAACGCGGCTGAATACATAACTTAACATTGACCCGCCGAGATTATCGGTTAATTTAATCTCATTATTATAAAGTTTATTTAAGGCCGGCAAAAGCTCGTTATGGATGCTCCGGCTTTTATCATTAACCGGCTCAACCGAGGCGGCTTTTTCATAATTAATCTGCGGCCAGGTTTTTGCTCCGGTTGAAACGGAGGTTGAATTTCCCAGCGGAACACCGCTGCTAGCAGCCGCCGGCGGCTTGGCGCAAGCGGTGGTTTTAGCGCTTAAGAAAGGCGCGAAGGTAAAAGTTTTCGCTTTTTTATAAAGGGAAAATTCCGGCGCTCGCTTTGTTAAATTAACTTTATAAGATTTTAACTTAACGCTTAAGTTATTAGAAACCGAATAAGCCGTCATTAATTCTGTAATAATACTGCCATTATAATCTACAAGCCAATTTTTATTATTGTTTATATTGCCGCTCGCGTCCAGCTTCATAAGAAAACCGTCTTTGTAATATGTAATGCTATCCAGTATGGCTGATTTTATATCTTTGGACACATGCTCGCCGGCGATAATCGTCCCGCTGTCCGCGGTTGGCTTTAAAATATAGTTGGTGGCGCCGCGCTCCGGGTTGATTATTTTAGCCCAAACCGCGTTTAAATTATCATCCCATTTTGCCATGAAAATAGCCGGGCGAAAAGCGTCTTGGGCGATTTTAATAACCGCTTTGACCTTTTTCCAATCCGCGAGCGATTGCTTGGATTTTTCGCTATCCTCTTTGCCCATTTCGGCTTCTCCGTATTTTGCCGCGTACCAATTGCGTTTTTCGGTTACTGCCTTAGTTTTCGCCCGATAGTCTTCATCAGCCCAGGTGATCGGCCCAACCATCATTATTTTTTTATCAGCCGTCAAAGAAACGGAAAACTCGGTCATGGGCGAGGTAAATTCATTGTAACTTAAAGTTAATTTTTTTACCCAATCCATTTCGCCGGCTGAATTGAATTTAAACGCTATCAAATAACTTTTGGCGCCTGATTTTAAATCCAGGCTGTTTGACATTAAAGATAAGCCTCCGGACCATTGCCCTAAAATAAGATAGCCATTGTCCTGCGTCCGCGTTAAGCCGCGGACATTGATTGCGCCTTGGCGGACTTTTTTCCAGCCCATTTCATAGCCTCCGCCGGCCTTAGGAATCGCCGCCGCCATTTCCAAGGGTGTGCCTTCCATGCTTTTGGCCCATTTAAAATTAAAATCTTTGTCAAATTTAGCCAATCCCGGATAAGCGTCAAAATTGTAAGGAAGCTTTTTTTCGGCGTTAGTCTCGGTTATATTGCCGGCTAGGGCGTAACCGCCGTCAGGCGTGGCGATTAAATATGAATCGCTCTTGCGGGCAATAAAATTTGTAATATTTTTTGACCACCCGACATTGCCGTTTTTATCAAATTTTATAACTTTAAGCGAACTGTAGGGCAAGTCGTAATAGACATCGCTGTCTTCGCCTATTTTATCCGGCGTTAAATCAGTCGTATTGCCGTAAAATAAAAAACCGCCGTCAATGGTTTCAATTAAGGAATTTTTTATGTCTTCGGCCTTGGCGGTAAATGATTTATGCCAAAGCGGATTACCATTCTTATCTAATTTGGTAAATAAAATTTTATTCAGTTCCACCTTATCCGCCTGCCATTCCGCGGATTTTATAAAACCCCAAACTTTAGAAACCATTAAATAGCCGCCGGCTTTAAGCTCAATAATTGACTGGACATCTTCATCGCCCAGCCGGTTGCCATCGCCGGGCGCGTTAGTGGTTTTTAAAAATTTCAGCCATTTAACGCTCCCTTGTTTATCTAATTTAGCCACAAAACCATCCGGCGGAATAAACATAATGTTCGGGTCGGTCGTGCCGGAGATAATATAGCCGCCATCCTTGGTCGGCCAAGCGCCATTAACTTTGGTAAAAGTTAACAGGCGGTATGACTTGATAAAAGTAGTATTAGCAATAGGCAAACTGCAGTTTGATATTAAATTCGCGGCTTTAACCGCCTGTTTTAATATCAAATCGGCGTTGAAAAATAAAACTATTACCATGGCCGCTAAACCAACGGCTAAAAATTTAATATTGAGCTTAAATTTTTTACTGGACTTTTTCTTGCGCATTTAATTATTTTATATTCTCATTGGCATTCCTTTCTTTTGGCACCTGCCAATAATTCAGCATATACTCGGCCAATTCGCCGAATAAAGGCGCGGCCGAACTTTCCGCCCATTCAACATCTCGCGGCTGGTCAATCCTAACCAGCATGACAAATTTCGGGTTGTCGGCCGGAGCAAAACCGGCAAACGAACCGATATGGGCGCCGGCCTGATAACCGCCATTTTTCGCCGGAACCTGGGCCGTGCCGGTTTTACCGGCGACATAGTAGCCTTTAACGCCGGCCTTCTGGCCATGCCCGTTTTCCACCACATTAACCATCATGCCGCCGAGGATAGCGGCGGCTTTTTCCGAAATTACCCTGCCTACCGTTTTCGGCTTGGTTTCAATCTTAGCGCCATCAGGCCTGACTATTTCTTTAACAATATACGGCTTCATCATAACGCCGTTATTAGCCAGAGCCTGAAAAGCCGAGGCTATTTGGATAGGCGTAGCCGCCATGCCTTGGCCGAATGAAGCTGTGGCGGCATAGAGCTCGCCCACGGGTTTTTTTACTAAATTTTTTATATCGCCCTTGCTTTCGCCATTAAGTTCAATGCCGGTTTTTTCGCCAAAGCCGAATTTTTTCACGTATTCGGAAAATAAATCCGGCCCGATTGATCTCATGGCAAAGATGGCGCCGGTATTTAAAGATTTTTCCAGCACCTCGGTCATAGTTTGCGTGCCGTTGGCTTTATGGTCGGAATTTTCTATTTTATATTTGGAAATTACGACTTGGCCGGTATCGTTATAAGTAGTCTGGGGCGTTACTTTTTCCTGGTCTAAGGCCATGGCCATGGTAAGAACTTTAAAAATTGAACCCGGCTCATATTGGGAAAAAATCGCCGGATTGGTAAAAACTTTTATATTTTTAACATCTTTATAATCATTGCCGTTATAATCGGGATTTGAGCACATGGCTAAAACCGCGCCGGTCTCGGGCTCTAAAATTATAACGCTGCCGCCGTCAGCGCCATGTTTGGCTACCGCTTCATTTAATTTCTGGCAAGCCATAAACTGGATTGACCGATTAATGGTTAAAATCAAATCGCTGCCGTCGTTGGCCTTATTATATTCGCGGTCATTAATAATTATGGGATAGCCTCTGGCGTCGCGCTCAACTTTTATTGAGCCCGGCGATCCGGCCAATTCCTGGTCAAAAAATTCTTCCAGGCCGTACCGGCCCTGTTGCTTATCGCCGACATAGCCGATAAAGCCTAAAATATTAGAGCCAATATTGCCTTCGGGATAAAAACGAAACGAACTTTCGGAAAAACCGATGCCGCCTATCTTTAATTCTTTTTCCTTGCCATGATTTTTAATAACTATGGTATTGCCGTCAATCTCCAGATCTTCAATTTTAAGATTATCGGCAGGCTGGCTTAAAGCCAAATAAAATTTCTTTAAAACTTCTTCGTCAACTTTTTGCTCCAGCGGTTCGTAAATATCCCCAGGTTTATCAAGCTTTTTTAAATAGGCGTCAACAATCTCCTTTTTTCTCAAATTAATTTCCGCTTCACGCTTAACCTGCCTTAATTCTTTAAATGTTTTGTCGGCCAAAAGCGCCTGGTGCCGGGCGATTACTTCCGCTTCTTTAAGTTTTCCGGCTTCGTCTTTTACCTCGCCCAAGGCTTTAAGCTGGGCCTTTAGCTCGTCATCGTCTTGTTTTTTAAATATCTCTTCAACTTCTTTTTCTATTTTTTCTTTTTTAAAAGTTATATAAAGCTGTTCGCTGATTTTATCGGCCTCTTTTATGTCTTTAGGCACGGCGAAAAGCAAAGCGAAATTTTTATTGGTAGCGATAGGATAAAGCTGATTGTCGGCGCTGGTAACGTCATTTTGGATAAAAATCCGTCCTCGGTTCGGATTTAAAAGATTATAAATTTGCTGCTGGTCGGCGGCCAAGCTGTAATATAAATCATAATTTAATATCTGCAGATCAATTAATTTATAGATAATCGCTCCGGCCAATAAAAAAATAATCGCGATTATTAAATTAATGCGACTATTGTTTATTTTATCACTACTGCTTTGTCTTTTTTTCCAAAACGACATAAATTGCTAGATTACATTTTGAAATAATTATCAAACAACCGGCGCTACCTACTTCTTCGCCACCATTTCAACTCCGGCGGTTAAATAGCTGACTTCTCCGGCCGACACCATCTTTAAACCGCTGACCTTTTCTTTAATATTTGAATAGGAGCTTAAAGATAAAGCGTTTAGCTCAAGTTTATTATTGGCGTCAACTAATTTATTTTTTTGCACTTTTAAATCGCTTAAAGCAAAGCCTTTTATGGCTAAATCATTGGTGCCGGCGACATAATAAACCCCCAAAATGATTATGGCCAAAAGTAAAGCCTTGTTCGCGTTTCTAAAATTAAAGATGCTTTTTTTAGCAGGCGATTTTTGGCAATTAGTGTTTTCCATAGGTATTTTTGTTTTTTATTTTTTTTCCGCCGCTCTAAGTTTGGCGCTTCTTGCGCGCGGATTTTTTAAGACCTCCTCCCCGGCCGGCCTTAAAATTTTATGATTTATTATTTTTAAACTGGCCTTGTGGCCGCACTGGCAGATCGGCATCCTTGGCGGACAAAGGCAATCTTTTGATTCTTGCTTAAAATATTGCTTGACAATCCTGTCTTCTAGGCTATGGTAAGAAATAATCACTAATTTTCCGCCCGGCTTTAATAAATTAACTGCTTGAGGCAGAGCCGCCTGCAAATTTTCCAATTCTTGATTAACGGCAAGGCGTAAAGCCTGAAAAATTTTAGTGGCCGGATGTATTTTAGACTGAAATCTCTTCGGTACGATATTGGCGACAATTTCAGTTAATCTGCCGACGGTAGCAATATTGCCTAACCGGCGTTCGTCTACTATGGCTAAAGCGATTTTATAAGCAAATTTTTCTTCACCGTAATCTTTAAATATTTTCGCCAAATCTCCGGCGCTCCAACTATTGATAATATTTTCTGCCGTCTCCCCTATTTGCTCTCCGAAATTCATGCTTAGCGGCGCGAGAGGTAGGTTAAAAGAAAATCCTCTATGCCTATCTTGGAGTTGAGCTGATGATAACCCCAAATCAAATACAATGCCGTTAAACTTGATGTTTGCCGTAAAATATTTTTCAGCAATGACTTGTAAGTTTTTAAAGTTTTCATGGGCTAGAATTAATTTTTCCCCCATCCGGGGATAAACATTTTTAATTTCTGTTTTAAAATTTGATTTGGCGTTGGCTATGGCCAAGCCGTCCAAGTCAATGGCTAAAACTTTTCCGTTTTCGCCGATTCTTTCTAAAATCGCCCGGCTGTACCCGCCGCCGCCCAAAGTGCAATCTATAAAATTTTCGCCCGGTTCGGGATTTAAAATTTCAATCGTCTCCTTAAGCATTACCGGGATATGATTATATTTCATCTGTTTCGCTTTGAATTTAAGATTAGGCGTTAAGCGATCTGCAAAACTAAGGCTTTTCGCCTTTGCGCTAAAACTTGTTTTAATATTCTGCTGTCAACCAATGGCGCTTTTATCACCCGAACCTTAACGCACTGTGCCTGCTTGTTTGAATTTTGGCAAAAAATTGATTTTGTCATATTTGTCTCATCTGTCATTCCGGGCTTGGTCCGGAATCCAGAATTTTTATTTTATACCCCCAGTTCTCCAAGCGCCTCGGCTATATCAACGCTTTTATTCTCCGTGCCCTTTTTATATTTATTCCAGGCGGTTTCATCCCAGATTTCCAAGCGGTCATAAAGACCGGCAATAATAAGATTCTTTTTCAAGCCGGCGAATTTCCTTAAATATTCAGGCAGCATAATGCGCCCCTGGTTATCAAAATCAACGTCCATGGCCCCGGCCAGCATCAAACGGGCAAAAGCGCGGGTATTAGCCTTGCTAATTGGCAATTTGGCCAATTTACCGGCCAATACCTGCCATTCTTTTTTAGCGTACAAAAAAAGGCAGTTATCTAATCCTCTGGTAACTACTGCTCCGCCTTTGAGCGTAGAACGGAATTTAGCCGGTACGGCTACTCTGCCCTTGTCGTCTAGGTTGTGGTTATATTCGCCGATGAACATGTAATGTAGTAAAGAAGTTAAGACCCAAGAGAAGTCTGACCAGCGGCAAGCCGCTCTTCAGACCCCTTCTTTGCCTTAATTAAAAATTGTCTCGTTGGGCACGAGACGAGCCGCATCCCCATGCCCCGACCATACGGTCGGTTTTTAACCGGCGTTATTATCTTGGCCGGCTTATTTTTTGTTTTTATTTTAAATAACTTGAAGATAATTTTATTAGGCTATTTCTCCACAATTCCCCACCATTCACCATAATACTATAATTATATACCACAAATTGCCATTTGTCAATGATAGGCCGCCACCTAGATTAAGGCTAAAATTAAATTAAAAACCATAAAAAATATCCGCCTGTTTAAGGACGGATATCTTATTTAAAATGTTGTAGAAAAAATTTAATCAGTTATCAACACCTTTATCCACATTTACGCATTTGCCAGCCTCTTCTTGGCCGTTATATCAGGTTCCCTGCCATATATGGGCTCTACTACGTTAAAACTCTTCTTGGCATTCTTAATTGTTTTTGTTTTTCCGTTGGCGCCGGCTACCGATATTCCCAAAGCATACGCCAAGGCGTTGGTCGTAACCACGCCGATGCGCAAAGAAGTGAACGAGCCTCCCCTATTTTCTATTTCCAGTTTATTCAAATCGCTTAATTTTAATTTATTGCTTTTAAGCAATTTTTCTATGACCGGCAGGAGTTTTTCCGCCTGGGTGCGATGCGACTTGAATTTTTTAACGGCAACGAGCTTATTTTTATCTTTTAGGCCGATTTCAATAAAATCGTTTTGAGTGGTGTTGATATATAAAGTCATATCAGAATTATAGCATAAACATAGTCGCTATTCTCCTAACTAATTTTAATCTTAAAAAATGGCTTGGCTTCATATTGGCGTCAGCTAAAGCTTGGCGATATACTTTTGCGGTAAAAATAGATAAATTAGACCAATTATAATTTCTGCCGACCCTTAGTCTGGCTGATTGGCCGAACTCTTTTACCAGTCTGGCATGTTTTAGCAAATACGATAATTTTATTTGCAGGCTTTTAACATTTTTATTTTTAAAAATAACTCCGCAATCTCCAACTACATATTTATTTTCCACGATATTACTTACTAACGCGCAATTTTTGTATGCCATAGCTTCAAGTAAAGCAATAGATAAACCCTCTGATTCGGACGGCTGGACAAAAAGATAAGCGTTAGAAAATAATTCGGCCAGCTCATCACCGACTCGATTACCAGTAAAAATTATATTTTTATTGCCGGCGGCGGCCGCTTTAAGCTCTTTAACATAATTATCAGTATAAGCGCCATCGCCCGCTATTACCAATTTTTTCTTAGTTTTCAAATTTTTATAAGCGCTAATTAAATATTGCACACCCTTATGCCCGACTAATCTAGTAACCGTTAAAATATAATTGCCTTTTTTTAATCCCAATTTTTTTATCTTATCGGCTTTAATTATTCTGGGCAGGCCGACTCCGTTAGGAATATAGGCGGCCTTAACTTTATGTTTAGCCAGAGTATATTCGGCTAGCGACGGCGAAATCGCGATTACCTTATCGGCCAAACGGCAGGCAATTGTCTCCCCCGCCCTTAAGCATAGCCTGGCTAAAGCGCCCCATTTTTTATGCTCATAACATTTTGTATGAAAAGTAAAAATTACCGGCACGCCCGGTTTTAATAATTTTGCCAGCCAAATTAAAGATGACGGACCGATGGAATGAAAATGAATAATATCAACATCCCGTCCGGTTAAATCCAGGCAGGCGCGAAAAGTATGGGTAATAGCGTCTAAATGCTTGGTCGCTATAGTGGGCAGGCTGATTAAATTAACGCCCTGAAATTTTTTTAAATTTTTATCCGTGTAGTTGGGGCGGGTATACACAAAAACCTCGTGCCCGGCTTTAGCCAGGCGCGTTGACAAGTCTTCAACGTGCTTTTCCACTCCGCCGAATTTTGCTGGTATGCCTTTTTGTCCGATAAAATATATTTTCATAATCCGTTATTCGTTAATTATTCTAAAGCTTGTGCTATAAGTTCTTTTAGAAGATAGACCGTCAACTTTTAAATTATATAAGCCTGATTTAACTAGCGGCGCCAACATTACATATGAAAATTTACCATAACCGTCCGTTTTGGCATAAAAATAATTATCCGCTAAAGAAATTTTTATATCTTCGTTGGGAGCAAAGCCCTGGCCGCTTATAATAATCGACTCCCCGGCGAAAGCAATATTTTTGTCAAAGGAAATAATGGCCAGTCCGGCTGGAGAGTTGTCCGGTTCGCTGGCGGCATAGCTGTCAACTTTTTTCAAATTTTCGTCCAAAACTAAAATATTGCTATTATTGAATACAACTAATTTTTCCCCCTCATTATTTTTAACCGAAAATATCATCATGGCCCAGCCGTTGACTCCGCCCAAGTCGGTCGTATAAGCCCATTTAAAAGGCTTTAAATTATCTTTTAATAATTTTACCACGCCGACACCATCGGAAAAATAAATGTATCGCGGATCAGAAGAATCAACCGCGTCATAACCTAATTTAGAGATATGGTTAAAACTATTTAAAATTTTTCCTTCATAGTTAAATTGCTTAATTGAAGAATCGTCAACAACATAAAAGCCGGAATAGCCATTATTAAATAAAATTTTTCTATAATGGTTGTCGCTAGCGCTGATATTAACTGGCGCCAAATTATAATTCCCAAATCTATTTATTATATCTATTTTGTCGCCGTTAATATTAAAAATAAATTTGCAGGTTGGCTCTAACTGCGTATTTTTCGGTTCCGGGCTGGTCAGCGGATTTGAATAAATAACATTAAGGTTGTTGTCCCAAATTTTTATGCCCTTAGTACCCTGGCTAACAAGATTATCACCGCAACGGCCCAGAGAAAGAAACCAATCATAGGCATTATCCTTAATTTGAGCCACCAGCAAAGGATTATTTATATCCGCTAAATCGTATTTATAAATATAACGGCCGTCGCTTAAAATAAGATAGAGCTTTCCGGCCTCAATCTTAAACATAACATCGTTAAAATCAGATTTGCCGGAATAAACGGCGTCAAAAGAGCTGAATTTTTTAAGCAAGGAAATTTTATTATCTTTTACTTCAAATATTTCCACGCCTTTCATATTAGTTGAAGCAATCAATATTCGGCCGTTATAGCTTATAGAGTCCCCGCTATAATATGTTTTAATGCGGCCGGAAGCATTATAAGCCGCTTTCGGAGCTAATATAAAGCCCGCGGTTATCATCAAAATAGCCAGAAAAATCAAAATAAATTTTATGTTAGCCAATTTTTTTATCATATATTAGCCTTTTTTAATAATAATATTATAATATCATTCTTAAAATTTAATTAATAGGTTATTTTATTATAAAAACGTTAATTTGTCAAGCGCTTATTAGCCTAAATTAGCGGTTATTTTGTTTTTCCGCAATAACCGCGTAACTATCGCCTGATAAATCGTTAGTTAAATTACCGGCTGAATTTATAACGGTTTCACCGGTGAACTTATCGTAAAATTCATATTTTATATTTTTAAGCAATAAAATATTTTTAGAAACATCGCCGGCATTAGGGATAATCGTTAAGGCTAAAGCTAGGCGGCAATTTTCTTCCAAGCCATCAATAGCATCAACCTGCCAAATAAAAATATTTTTTTGCTTGTCAAAATTAAGATTGCCTTTAATGACGCTGTCTTCATCAAGCCAAATTACGCCCGGCGGGAGTTCGGCGGAAACTTGAAAATTGGACAATTCGTTGCCATGATTTTTTAACTGCCAAAAAATCCAATATTTTGTGGGGATGCCGGCTGCTGGCGGAATCGGCCCGACGCCCAACTGATCTCCGTAAATACTGAAATATCTGGCTTCAACCTTAAATTGATAAACAGTTCTGATTTTAGCCGCGTCGGCTAAATAATGCGCCTTCAAAGAAGTCCCGTCAACATTATATCCGGCCGTCGCTTTAAGCCGGGCTTCGTCATTGATAAAAATCTCCGGGCGGGAAAACTTCGCGGTTATTTCAATTTCCTGAACTTCATCCGGACGCAAACTTTTATCAAATATTATTTGATTACCCGTTAATCTGATAAAAGGCAAATTTTTCATTTTCACCGAATTTAGAAAATGCTTAGAATCACCTGGCAATAAATTTAAAACTAAATTATCTATATTTTTTAGCCCTGAATTTTTTAAAATAATCTTATAAACAATATCATCGTCAATATTTATAACGGGCTGGACCGGATTGATTTTAATAGATAAATTAGGCTCTTTGACATTAAAAGTTTCCGCCAAATCGGCCTGATTGATTGTCTCGCCATTCATGGCCGCCCGCCCGATTAATTTTACTTCAGCCGTACCGCCTTCGCCGTTATAAGTTAAATTAAAATTTATATTTAAATCAGCTCCGGATTTTATTTGCTTTATTTTAAGCCGTCCTTCTTCTGATTTAATATTCTTATCATCAGTCTCCTCGGCGCTTAAATAAACATCGGAATTTATAAAACTAAATTCCAAATTATCTAAGTCAAGCTGGCTGATATTTTTTAAGCTTAAAGACATGGCGGTGGGCTGCCGGCGATATAAAACGCCGTCGTTATTCCATTTTAATTCAAGCCCGGACGAATCAATAATAAAATTTTTAGAAAATAACTCGTTGGTAAATTTATTATCCAAAAAATAGCTGGCATTAAAAATTATTTCTTTATCGCTGCCAGTCGCCCCTATAAAATAGCCTTTTATTTTAATTATTCCGTTAGCTCCTGGTATTAAATCGCCGACTTCAAAGCTGTTGGTTTTTTTATCAAAAACACTATCCGGCGAAACTTCTTTTAAAATAAAACCATTGGGCGAATTAAAGGAAAATTTTGTTTTTACCAAATTTAATTTTGAAATATTGGCATATTTAACTTCAAAAATCGCTTCTTGCCCGCTAATAATTTTTTCTCTATTGGAGGCAACCTCAAAAGCCAATTTATTTTTATATGAAAAATCGCCAAACTTAATGGAAATTACAAATACTATCAAAATTAAAATTATAAAAGCCAAAACAATATCAACCACCAGGTGAATTTTTTTTTCTCGATAATGCCGGTTAAATCGCCCTTTAAAATAATTTGTAAAATTGTTGATAATTTCCATCATATATTTAATTTAATATATTTACTCTTACTAAGATTTCGTCAACCTTATCATTATTAATATCATAAACAGCCGCGTATGCTCCTTGTCTGTTCTTTGTATCAGCCGCGAAAAATTGGCCGATTAATTTGCCTTGGCCATTGAAAATCCTAATCTGCGGGCCGCCACCGGTTCCGGCGCCGGCGATAATTTCATCTTGGCCGTCGCCATTTATATCCCCGGCGGCCACGTTAACGCCGCCGCGAAAATTTTTATCAAAAGCGAAAAATCCGCCGGAAAGCAAACGGCCATTATGGTCAAAAATCCTGATCTGCGGACCGCCACCGGTTCCGGCGCCGGCGATAATTTCATCTTGGCCGTCGCCATTTATATCCCCGGCGGCCACGTTAACGCCGCCGCGAAAATTTTTATCAAAAGCGAAAAATCCGCCGGAAAGCAAACGGCCATTATGGTCAAAAATCCTGATCTGCGGACCGCCACCGGTTCCGGCGCCGGCGATAATCTGCTTTTCGGCTTTGGCCTTATTTAATTTGGCCACAGTAAAATTAACTTCCGGCTTAAAAGCCGCGAAAGGGCTGAATGAAAAAATAATTTTTCCATTTCTCTGCGCTGAAATTTTACCGTTGCCATCAACTAAAGTTTCTTTTCTACCGTCGTTATTAATGTCCGAAACTAATATTTTAACTCCGCTGGGCATATAATTGCGATAAGAGAAAAAACCGTTTCTGACCTGCGCGCCGGCCGAATTAAAAACTCTGACAAAGCCGCCGTTAATATAAGCGCTATTTTCAATTTCTTTTTGAATTTTTAAAGCGATAAAACCGTCGTTAGGCTTTAATTTAAAATAATTTATTTTTTGCCCGCTATTAACTTTCGCATCCTGAACGCCCTTAATTTTTTCAAATTCTTCTTTACTAAAAACGTAAGTTTGTTCGGCCGAAGTAGAATTATTAATAACTATACCATTTTCAAAGTCGCGCCGCCATAAACCGATCTTTACCGCGCTATTATTCGGGTCAAGCAAATTATAAGCTTTTGATTCAGCCCGGCCCAGCTTAACATTAAACTCGTCATACCACCAAACTTGGGCATGATTTTGATCGCCCTGGTCGTAAGAAAAATAGCCGTCACCCAGTAAAGTACTGGTCAAGCCGAATCTCATATTTTGATAATTATTTGCCTGATTATTGTTATTGGAATTAGCGTTAATTATATAGGTGTAATTTTCATTATTATTTTTTAAATAAACGCTCATTAATTTTGACCAGCCGTTCGCACCCAGCCATTTTGATGGAAAATTTTCCATCATTTCGCCGTCTAAATTATTTGTATAAGTGCCGGCAACGTCCAAATTTGCGATCAGCGGCAGTGGGCTGATCTTTTTTTTAGTATTAGCCAAAAGTTCATTCATGTTTTTAGCCCAGTATTGGTTCAACACGGCCATATTAGTTTTGCCGTTTAATTTTTTATCGGCCGTGACAATATCTCCGTTATTCAGCCAGCTTAAACCGGGGGAAACCATATCGTAAAAAATTCCATCCCAATTGTTATTGGGCAGAACTTCACGGCTCACGAAATCAGGCAGATAATTTTTCCAATCACTACCCGCATCCACTATCTTTATTGTCGGCCAAGTTTGATTAAAACTGATAATATTATTCTTACTGTCCTTGAGCCACCAATTGCCGCTATCCGCGGCTTGATAATTTTTTTCTCTAAATTCAGACCAATCGCCTATCCCCTGTGTATTAACGCTCTGGCTCGGGACATAAGCAAAAATTTTACCATTTTTATTCGCGGCTTTAATGTCGGATAATATGCCGGAATTTATTTCGGGCGCTTCGGCATCAAGCACGATTAAATCATATTTGCTTAATTCGCTAATATGCTGATTAGGTATAATCGGCTGCAAATAATAATTGGCTATTTTGGGAAAACTATCTTTAAAATAATATGCCCGAACGACCAGGGGCGTAAATAAATAAAATAATAAAAAAACCGCGGCAATATATTTTTTAAAATTATTTTTAACGTAATTTTTATTTAATAATGCCTGATAAATTTTCATAATTTCGGCCAAATAATTATCCGGCCGATATTTTTCGCTTGACAATAAAGCCGCTTGGCTTAATTTTTCCTGGTCCGCCCTAAATAATTTATCAATAGCCAGCGCCATGCCTTTAACATCTCCCGGCTTAAATAAAAAACCGTTTTCACCTTCGTTAATCATTTCTTTTAAGCCGCCGATAGCGGAGGCGATAACCGGTTTGCCGGCCGACATTGCTTCTAAAACCACGTAAGGAAAATTTTCCGGCCAGATTGACGGAACCGCGACCGCCCTAGAATTTATGATGTATTTATTTAAATCATCGCCGTATTTTGGGCCAAGCATTTCAATTCTATCGCCTAATTTTAATTTTTCAATTAAATTTTTTATTTTTTTAAAATCAGGGCCGGCGCCGATAATTAATAATTTTATTTTTTGTTCCGTTAAGGCCATAGCTTGAACTAAAATTTCAATCCCCTTTTCTTCGGCTAATCTGCCGTAATAAAGCAAATAAGGCTCGCGCGCCGATTCGCTTTCCGCAATAAAAAATTTATTCGTAAAATTATTAAGAACTTTTATTTTATTCTCGCTAACGCCGAAACTCACGCAGACATCCTTCATGAATCGGCTAGGCGCGATAAATAAGTTTATTTTTTCATAAGCTCGCTTATACTTAGTATAATATGCCTCTAGCGCCGCCAATAGGCTTTTTAAATATGAATTTTTTACGCATCTATTAAATACGCAATTATAATATTTACCGCCGCGGCATTTATAGCAAGCCCGGCCGCCGGAAAATAATTTATAATTAGGGCAAATCAATTTATAATCATGCAAAGTTTGCACGATCGGAATATTGTATTTTTTTAAAACATCTATAATTGACGAGCTTAATTGGTGGGAAATATTATGCAAATGAGCGATATCCGGCCGCTCGGCCTTAATCAGTTTCTCAAGTTTTTTAGCAGCTTCGCGATTATAAAATAATTTAAAAATATTTTTTAAATTAAATTTTTCCAGGCCGACCGGCTTAGAAAAATATCGGCCATAAGGCGTGGCTTCGTTATTTTTATCCGCCATGGAAAATGGTATGACCGTATGCCCTGATCGGCGCAATAAATCAGACAAAGCGAAAACATGCCGCTCGGAGCCGCCCTTTAAATAATAAAATTTATTTATTAAAATAATCTTCATAATTGACAGTCAAAAAATTATTTTTTATAAACCAAAAAATAAATTTAGGCCAATGCCTTCTAATAGCCATCCTGGCCGTGCAGATCATCCAGTTTGGTTTTTCATCGGCAAAAACCGGCGCTAAATTATTAAAGCCGCCCCGCAAATCACCGATTTTTTGGCCGGAAACATCACTCGGATAAATATCGCCCGTAGGATCCATAAATAAACTATATTTGCCGGAATAATCAGGCAATATTCTTTGCCCGGTTAAAATAAATTCTTTTAAGCCAAAAGCAAAATAAGCTCTAAGCCATCTTTTTACCGAGTAACTTTTAAGTTCGCGCTTTATAAGCCAATCAAGCGCTTTCGCCATCTCCTGTTTTTTCTCAATCGCGTTGCTGGCGTTAAAATATTTTTCGCTTGAATGAACCGCGGATAAAGTCATCTCTATGCCAAGCTCGCGGCTTAAATTATAAACTTTGGCCAGCTCATCTATATTATAATCGCCCAAAGTAAAAGCCAACCTTAAATTTTTCAAGCCAACTTTTTTCAAGGCGGAAATAGTTGACATGGCTTTATTAAAACCGCCCGGCACGCCACGGATTTCATCATGTTTATTTCCAATTCCGTCTAAAGAAATCGCGACGCCTAAATCGGGAATTATTTTTTTTATTTTTTCCACTTGCTTGATAATCAGGTCCGTGGCAAAACCGTTAGTGGAAATAATTATGGCCGCCTTTGGGCTGGCCTTATGTATGGCAGCTAAAACCTGCTCCAAATCATTTCTTAAAAACGGCTCGCCGCCGGTAATATTGATATTTGACAAATCGCGGGGCAATTTATCATAATTATCGGCTTTAATACTCCCGGGTAAATTTTTGCGCCAAATATTGCACATTCTGCACCTAGAATTGCATTGATAAGTAATCGCAATCACTAAATCCATATAGCTTGATTTTTCCATAATATTATAGTAAATTTAATACAATAAGCACTCTTATTTTAACAATAAAAATTAACATAATTATAATTAAATGTCAAGTAATAAAAATCTAATAATCGTCCTGTCCGCCGGACTGCTTTTAACTTGTTTTTTTCTGCTGGCCGACCTTGATGGAATATTTAAAATGCTTCTTTTGATTTTATTTTTTATTTTTACGGTTACGGCCTTAAAGCCAAAACTCGGCTTACTTCTCCTAATAATCGTCCGGCCATGCTTGGATATTTTAACCGCTGAACCGATTATTGAAACGGAAAATTTCAGCCTAAACTTTGCTTCGTTATTCGCTATTTTAATTATCTTATTTTCCGCCATAATTTTAATAAAAAATTTATCTAATATTAAAAACCTGCCACTTAAATACAATTGGCTTATTTTTATGGCTATCGCTTTGGCGTCAATTTTTTCCTCTTATAATTCTTTCTCAAGCTTAGCCGAAGGCTTGCGTTTATTAAGCATCTTGGCGATTTACTGCTTGGCTTATTTTTTATTAAATTCGGAGCAAGATTTAAAAAATCTTATAAAAGCCATAATCGCTTCGGCAATTATCCCGTCGCTTTTCGCCTTATGGCAATTTTATACCCAGACCGGCCTGACCGTGCCTTTAGAAGGCATTTATAATAGAATCTATGGCACTTTCGCCCATCCGAATTTATTCGCTTACTACCTGCTTTTGCCCTTGGCTTTATCGCTTTATTTATTTTTAAGCGGCAATAAAAAACAAATAAATAATATTTTATATTTTTTGTTCGCGATTTTTCTTGTCATAATTTTAGGCCTGACTTTTACTCGGGGTGCTTGGCTGTCATTTTTAATTATCATGGCGATCGTTGGCGTCTTCCGTTATCGCCCCTTGCTTGTTGGCGCCATTGTTTTCGCGGCCTTGGCTTATTTTTTGGTTGAACCGATAAATTACCGCGTCAATGATCTGATCGCCAACCGCTCGGACAGTTCAATAGAGTGGCGCCTTAACCTTTGGAATGACGCTAAAGAATATGTAAAAGAAAAACCCTGGCTTGGCTATGGCGCGGGCGTGGCCAGCGACTTAATTTTAGATAAACGAGGAGAACAGTTCGGCTCTTCAGACCCGCATAATGATTATTTAAAAATCGCCATTGAAAATGGCTTGATCGGCTTACTGGCCTATTTATCATTAATCGTCAGCCTGTTTATTAATCTAATAAAAAAATATTCTGCCGTTGGCCGAACACAATTTAAAACTTTAATTCTTTTGGCCATCGGCTTAGCCATCTCTTTTTATGTTATGAGCGCGGCCGATAATATCATAAGAAACACCGCGCTCCAGTGGTCATTTTGGGCGCTTATGGGCGCGATTTTCGCGATTGACATCTCTGTCATTGCGAGCGACCGTAGGGAGCGAAGCAATCTCACGGATTCCGCACATCGATAAAAGTCTTAACTTTAACAAAAACTTTTTATAAAAAAAATGCCCCGGTTTCTTCTTGAGAAACCGGGGTTGTACTTTCCGCCTGAATTAATTCCAGGCCGGATAGTCGTTGGGCACCGGTATAACTTCACCGGTGTCCGTATTCACAATGAACTCGTATGCCGGATTTTTTCCGGCGTCCAGGCGATAGTATTTACTCGCCTGGTTGACAGAAAGCCAGTTTACACCGACTTTTCCCCAAAGGCGGACACGGTAGATGCCTTTGCCTAATTCCAGGTTGGCCAGAGCTTGATCCGCTGACATAATTGTCGTGAGCTCCTTTTGGCCACCCTGCATCCACGCGTTATTGCTGGCGTGGGCAATACTCCGGTAAAGAACTATGGCGCCACTCTGTGCGGGAGGAAGGGTCACTTCAATTGTGGCCGTTCCGTTGGTTTTGTCGACCTTGACGGTGACATCACCAGCCCATCCCCCTTTTATCAGCGCGTTGCTAGAGGGCAACCCGGTTATCTGGGCATAGGCCTGCCCGATGAAAAGGAACAACACCGCTAAAACACTCGACATCAACATCATCTTTTTCATAACTACCTCCTTATTCCTTATTCCTTGGTTTGTTGTTTTTTTTCTTCCACGCTTTTAACTGATGGCGCGGATATCTTCTTGATTAGATGCTTCACCAGGTTGGTTAAATCCACGAACGCGCTCAAGCCAATGGCATGGTCAGAGTGAGACCAAAGCGTTGGGTTGACTCTGGCACCGGCGATCAAAGTCTGACTGCCGTAGAAATCCACACCCGGGCTAACTCTTAGGCCGGTGACGGAATCTTGCTGAAAATGCATTACCGAGGCTCCGCCGGCCAAGTGAAAGTTTTCGTTGATCTGATAGATGGAGCCGTCAACACCGACATTGAGCATAGTCTTATTGCCGGCTTCACTACTTAACGGATACTGACTCCCGTTAGGGTCCAACCATCGTTCGGTTTTGCCTTCAAGGCCAACGTCAAAATCGGCTGAAGCATAATACCGCACACGGCTGAACCAAGCTCCGTTTCGAGAAATCTCGTAGCCGGCATAAGCCGTGACTATTTTTTTGGTCATATCAGACTCGTATTTACCCGGCCGAGTATCAATATGACCCCAGTCGTCCGCTTTTCCCAAGCCGATTCTGGCCTGGAATTCTGACCCCGGGGAGAGCAAGCGATAAGCGGCATCTACAGCATAACGCCGCCCATAGTAATGATATTCCTCGCTATTCACTCCCCTCCAGAGATTGGCTTCAAGCGCGAACCCGACGGAATGGATCTTATCTCCGTCTTTAATATCGCAGACGTAGAAATTACCCACTCCCCAAATGCCATGAGGGTTATTACCGCTTTGATGCCGGTCAGCGAACGCTCCGACTGTTATATCGGAATCGGGTCGGCAATACGGCCAGCAAGACTTTACTTCTGCCGCTTGCACCGCGATTTCTTGCTCCGTTGCCATAGGCGGCGGAATCAGCAATGTTAAAAGCTGTTTCTTGGCCGGTTTAGGCAAAAGCGTTGGCTGTGCTGGCGGGGGTTTTATTTCTTCCGGCGTCTCTTGCCACCATGACCAGTTAATACAACTATGCGGCCGGATTAAATGATATTTCACCCTGCCGAAATGCACAACAGGATACTTATCCGCTTTTAACTGATGATCGGGTAACTGCACTTCTACCCGTTTCTTCAGCTTGTATTTACCGTAGACCTGCTCCTCAAGAACCTGTCCGCGGATCATCCGATACGGCTCAAACTCACCGGCTTCAATATTGGCGACAAAAGCCGCCTTTACTTCTTCCGGTAAATTGAACAGCGCGATTGCCTTCTCGGCTTTGCGCTTACCATATGGATTAACTCCGCCCTTCTTCCAGATATAATTTTTCGGCGAAACCTTCGCGGCTTTGCCTAAAACCTTATCCGGAATAATGAGCTTCTGGCCCGGGTAGATCCTATCAGGGTCTTTAACCTGGCCTTTATTCGCCTGATAAATAGCCGGCCATTTCTGGCCATAATGCTTGGCGATCAAGGACAGGCACTCGCCCTTCGTAACCACATGTTCGCGCGCTTGGGCAAGCCCAGCCGCGCAAAACAGGATTAAGAAGGAGACAAAAACCATCAATATCTTTTTCATCGTCTCTTCTCCTTTCCTCCGGTTCTGTTTGGACTTGCCATAATAGACAAACGCATTTTCAGATCTTATTCTTTATCTTTTTTCGGCGCTGAATCCAGCGGCTAAATCGCCAATCGGCTATTAGCAAATCTCCAATCGGAGATCTTTTGTTGGTTGCAATCGCAACCTCCGTAAGATAAATCATAATGTCTTAAATACGAAAGTCAATTCAAGCTAGAGCAAACATCATTTTTTGCTGTTTTCCATCAACACCTGCGCGTTGTATTTCGCGGCGCAGGCATTATACGAATTGTATGTCAACGTCTCGGCGCAAGGCCCGCCTTTTAAAGCTTGCCTTATTGCCTCGGGCATTTGCTGCTGGCCAGTCTGGATAACGGGTCTGGAGCCGTACTCCTTAAGCCCGCGCAAAACCATCTTGGCCGTGTATTCAGCATCGGGCTTGTATTCCATATAGCCCGGGCGATCAATCCGATCTCCCCAAATGCTGGGTAGGGTAAATACCTTGACAATGCCAGCGACCAGCGCCGTGCTCCCAATGTCCATAAAAGGATACATTAGGAACAGCTTCCAGTCGCGCCCCAGCCAGTCCAAGAAACCATGGACGATGGAGTCGTCCCAAGCCAACCTGTCTAACTGTTCACTGGTCAAGTTTGACCCGTACTTCTGGTAGACATACTTACGGGCTACTTCCAGGTCGCGAATCCGAAAATCAGCGTAGAGCTTTTCAATAGCTTTATACTCGGCCGAATTCACATTCAACTCCTTGACGAAGTTATAGTTCGGCCCGAGCTCCAGCAGAAAATCCTTGTACTTCCCTATATCCACTTTGCCGGAAATGCTTTCCAGCTGACGAACTTCGCCGGCGTGGTTGTAAAAACGCTTACCGCCGTGATCCACAACGGCCAGGCGGCAACCAGTCACTTCGGCCAGCGACCTCGGAATAATAATCATAAACCGCTTGTCGCCGCTGAAATTGCCAAGATTTAAGGCAATCAGTTTGGTTTCCTGCCCAGCCTTGTCCCACAATACAGCGGTCCAGGCAAACCGCCCGTCACCGCCTTCGGATAAATCCAAAATCGGATTGATGGCATAAGTAACCACCGTCACCTTTTGCGCTGTTTGCTCCAAAGACGGAGCCAAGTGCATGTCCGGCCGATTCATCACATAATGACGACCGCAACCTGACAACATCACCGATACCGCGACCGCCAACAGGACGGCCAACAACAATCTAGAACTTCTCATTTTGTCCTCCTCTTAGGCCGTAGCCTGTTTTTTATTTTTTTCCCTGATGATTCCTTGAGCAATCAGTTCTCCTATCTGTTCGTTATAGGTCACCGCGTCGCGCCAACATTTCTGCGCCGATCGTCGGGCGCTGCCCTCGTCTTTACCCCACATCCGATCTCCGCCACTTAAATGGCGGAATGGGGTTAACCATCTGCCGGTCGCCTCATCCCACTCAATCTCAGTCTCAAAAAGACCGTTTTTCTCAAGCGGGATTGTAACCCTTTTTTTAGCCGCCGGAGCCTGGGTTTGGCTCTTCGCTTTTTTCGAGCTGTAATAAGCGTTAACGAGAAGTGCCACGAAAATCAAAGCCAATACCACCGAGCCGAAAACCTGAACATACTTAGGAAATATCGGCTCAACCTGTTGTTGCTTCGGAGCCTTCTGGGCTGCCGATGGCTCTTTCGATTTTTCCATCCGAGCTATCGTCTCCGCGACAACCTTTTGGATTTCTTGATCCGTTAACTTCTTAACGTCGGTACTCTCGGGCAAGAAATAAGTTATCTTCTGCCCAACTTTCACCTGCGTTCCCAGGTCAGCGTTCCAAATATGAAGCTTGTTAATATCCACGCCCTGGACGCGCCAGGTATACATCAGCTCGCCAAGAGTATCGCCTTTTTTAATAGTATAGACAACTTTCTCCCCTGCGGTAGCATTAAAAGATATTAACAGAATAACCACCGCAACAGCCGCCGCAACCAAAATCTTTGTCCAACTTTTCATCTTCATTTCTCCTTTTCTCCCAATCGGGAATATGTAGGGCAATCGCCCATTGTCAAAGTTCCATCAAACTAGTCAAAAATTTGCCAATCGCAATTTACATAAATTGCAACCGCCGGCAATCGCCGGAAAAAGCAAATTCAGACCGCCATTACCGGATGATTTTTATAAATCATTCGAATACGGCTTTCCGAATATATTTTTCATGTCGCCATGTTTGGCGATTTCTTCGCGAATATCCAAATCATCGTAATTATCAAAATTATTATTTATGCCATTTAAATTTTCACTAAACTCATTTTCCTGCTCCGGCGCGGAATAAACTTCTTCAACTGTTTCAGTAATCGGTTCAAAAGCAGCCGGCGTTAATTCCGGTTCTTGGTAAGAATCTTCCCTTGTTTTATTTTTATGGCCAGCGAATTTAGGCATCAGCCTAACATTATATTTTTCTTCGGGAAATAAATAAACATAAACGCCGAAAAAAATCAGCCCTAAAGCTAAAGCCAGGCCGAAATTTAAAACTAAATTCGGTTTAACCGGATAATTGCTGGTTATCGGCTCATCAATAACTTTAATGGAAACATTATCGCCTCCGCCATGATAAAGGCCATGCTTAGTCTGCAGAGTATAAGCCACCGCCCGATTAATCAATTCTGCTTGAGAGCGATCGGTATGATAAACATCCAGGGAAATTATGCCTGAATCATTTATCGCTTTGGCGCTTACGGTTTTTGACCAAGTTTTCATCTGGCCTTTTATCGTATTGCCAAAATAATTTTTATCAATATAATAACCGGAGTTTAAGACGTTTTCAAAAAATGAATTTGAAGAAACTACTTTAGCTAAAATATTGCTTAAGTATTCAGTTGATTTAGAAGCTAAATACGGGTCGGAATTAACGGAATTTTGAATTATTAAAACTTGGGAACTTGAACCATATTTAAATGGTTGCGCTAAGCTTAAAATTATGGCTAAAATTACAAAAATAAAAACAAAAGACGCCATGGTGCCTTTCTTTCTGCTTATTAGAGCTAAATAATCTTTAAATTCCATAGAGATTGCGTAATAAATTAATATTAGTTTAACAGCACAACTTAACATTTCTTTTAATTTTTGTCAAGACGAACTTTTTTTTATAACATATTTTACCTAAAAAAACAAAAACGGGGCTAAACCCGTTAGTATTTAACTAGTAATTTCGGAGCGCTTTAATTATTTTTTACTTTAATAATTTTACCAATAAACCCCTCGCCCATTCCCTTGCTTTTAGCTTCAACGTCAAAATAATATTCGGTTTTGCCGATAATTTTATTTTGCTTGATTTGCTCTATGACGATTTCCAGCTCTCGACCCTTAAATTTCTTTTTATAATCTTCCTCCAGCTTAATGCCAAGCTCTCGTAAAATTTTAGCTCGCCGCTTTTTAGTTTTCTCTTCAATTTGATTAGGCATCTTCGCGGCCGGAGTTTTTTCATGGGCCGAAAACGGAAAGACATGCAGGCGGCTGAATTTTATCTGTTTAATAAATTTTTCCGTGTCGCGAAAATCTTTTTCGGTTTCGCCGGGAAAGCCGACAATGACGTCAGTGGTAATGGCAACGTCAGGCATAGCGCGCCTGATTTTTTCAATCTTATTTTTAAAATATTTAGTGTCATATGGCCGATTCATCCTTTTAAGTACGCTGTCGCAGCCTGATTGCAACGGAATATGAAGATGCTTGCAGATTTTATTTGACTCTGCCATTAAACTTATTAACTCATCCGTCACTTCAGTTATTTCAATTGAGCTTAAACGCACCCTGCCAAGCCCATTAATTTTAATAATTTTTTTAATTAAACCTGCTAAACTGTCATTGCGAGCGACTGAAAGGAGCGAAGCAATCTCACGTACTCGGATATTAACCGGAGATTGCTTCGTCGCTAAAGCTCCTCGCAATGACAATCTATCTTTCCCCCACAACCCTAAATGTATGCCCGATAAAACAACCTCTTGATAACCGTTCTTAACGGCTTGTTTTATTTCGGCGATAATTTCTTTCTCTCCCCTGCTTTTTAATTTTCCGCGCGTGTAGGGAATGATGCAATAGCTGCAAAACTGCTCGCAGCCATCCTGAATTTTTATGAAATAACGGCTGCGACCGCTTGTCATTGCGGGCTTGACCTCGTCATCGCTACGCGAGATCTGGCGAAGCCACGACAATCCAGAAGTCTTGTTCGCAGCTTCAAAATCTGGATTCCGGCTCGGAGGCCGGAATGACAATATTTTTTTACCTACTTCAACCCCTTTAATATTTACTTTTTCAATTTTAGGCCAGCACCCGGCCAGCGCGATTTTGGCTTTTGGGTTTTCTTTTTTCGCCCGTGCCACCATGCGCCCGCTTTTAATTATAGCGGTCTTAGTCACGGCACAGCTATTTACTATGGCCAAATTAACATTTCTTTTGGCCGCGACAAAACCGCCGCGTTCCAATTCCGCGGCCAGCTTGCCTGAATCATATTGATTAACCTTACAGCCTAAAGTATAAATTTTATATGTCTTCATACTAAAAAACCCCTCACGGGGATAGAATGAGCCACCCGTCGGATTCGGACCGACGACCTACGGTTTACAAAACCGTTGCTCTACCAACTGAGCTAGGGTGGCGCTACTACGCCAAGGCTTCGTAGCGCAAGCCTAGAGAGATAGCTTGCCCTCTGGAGCTTTAGCGAAAGAGGGTGCGCCGTACAGGATTCGAACCTGTGACCTTCTCCTTAAAAGGGAGCTGCTCTACCAGCTGAGCTAACAGCGCGCAAATTAAAAAACCCGTTGAAGCGGATATAATAATTAATAATAAAATAACATATATTTTAAAATATGGCAAGAAAAACTTCAATTTATTATAATAGTGGAAAAATAGTGTATTAAAAGTTAAAAAAACGGCCAATTTCACCCTTGCTTAAACCGGCCTTAAAATGTATCATAAAAATATGCCGGATAAAAAAGATTTGATTTCAAAAATACCGCCGCAAAACCTTGAGGCCGAGGCCTCTCTTTTAGGTTGCTTAATGATTGATAAAGACGCGATTTTTAAAATCGCCGACACTTTGCGCCCGGAAGATTTCTATAAAGACAGCCATAGCCTTATTTATGAAACCATGCGCGACCTTTACGCCCGCCATGAACCGATTGATATTTTAACTTTAAGCTCAAAACTGGAAGAAAAAAATAAGTTGGAAGCCGTCGGCGGACGAACTTACATAGCGGAATTGGGCAACACCGTGGCCACTTCGGCTCATGTAGTCCATTATTCAAGCATTATCCAGCGCAAAGCCACTTTAAGGCGGCTTTTAACCGCTTCAGCCGAAATAACCGAGCTCGGCTACCGGGAAGATGAAGAAATTGAAAAATTACTGGACGAAGCCGAGCAAAAACTATTCGGCGTCTCGCAAAAATATTTAAAAAACGTTTTTCAGCCGATTGATAATTTATTAACCGAGGCTTTTGACCGCATTGACGAACTGCATAAGCAAAGCGGAAAATTGCGCGGCCTGCCGACCGGTTTTCATGATCTTGATAACTTACTGGCCGGTTTGCAAAAATCCGATTTGGTAATTTTAGCCGCTAGGCCGAGCGTGGGCAAAACTTCTTTGGCTTTAGATATCGCCCGGCAATCAGCCGGCATCAGCAAAGTTCCGGTCGGCATTTTTTCTTTGGAAATGAGTAAAGAGCAACTAGTGGATCGCATGCTTTGCGCCCAGGCTAATGTTAGCTTATGGCGCATGCGCACCGGAAAATTATCCGATAAAGAAGAAGACAATGATTTCTCGCGCATCGGCGAGGCCATGGGAAGATTATCAGAAGCGCCCATTTATATTGATGATTCAGCCAGCTCCAATATTATGGAGATAAGAACTAAAGCGCGCCGGCTTCAAGTTGAAAAAGGCTTAGGCTTATTGATTATTGACTATTTGCAATTAATGGAGGGCCGTGGCAAATATGGCGATAACCGTGTGCAGGAAGTTTCGGAAATTACCCGCGGCCTTAAAGGCATCGCCCGCGAACTTAATATACCGGTTTTAGCCTTATCTCAATTATCGCGCGCCGTGGAAATGACCAGGCCGGCCATACCGAGATTGGCGCATTTAAGAGAGTCGGGTTCAATTGAGCAGGACGCGGACGTGGTTATGTTTATTTACAGAAAAGCCGCCGACCGAGGCTACAATTACGATGAATTGCCGGAAAGCGAGAAGCATCTGGCCGAAGTCCATATCGCCAAGCACAGAAACGGTCCGACCGGCAAAGTTAATCTATTTTTTGACGATGACACGGTCAGCTTTAAAAACATGGAAAAAACCGGCTTAAATGAGCCGATTGAATATTAGCGCATGTCATTGCGAGCTTCTGAAAGAAGCTAAGCAATCTCACGTAGTACAATTTTTATCTAAACATAATACTTTTTATATACTAACCATTCGCGAGATTGCTTCGTCGCTAGGCTCCTCGCAATGACAAAATATATCTATGTTCAATAAACTAAAACAGTTTAAAGACCTAAGAAATCAAGCCAAAACTTTGCAGAACGCTTTAGCGCAAGAATCGGTTGAGTATGAAAAAAATGGCGTTAAAATAATTATGAACGGCAATATGGAAATTACTAAGCTTGCCATAAATACCGATGCCCAGAAAGACAAGCTGGAAAATATTTTAACTGAAACAGTAAATGAAACCATCAAACGGGCGCAAAAAGTTATGGCCAAAAAAGTGCAGGAGATGGGAGGCCTCCAAGGCTTTAATTAAAATTTTGTGCGTTATCCATCCTCAATTCAAAACTTAATGGATTATTTTTCAAAACTGCCGACGGTCGGACCAAAAACGGCCGAACGTTATGTTTTTTATTTATTAAAACAGCATCCGGAATGGCTGCAAGGGTTTGCACAAGCCATTGCCGAAGTTAAAGAAAAAACCACTGTCTGCGGAACCTGCCTGTCTATTGCCGAGGCCAACCCCTGCGCTATCTGCTCGGATGCCAAAAGAAACCGCGCGACAATCTGCCTGGTGGCTGACACACGGGATATGCTGGCGATTGAATCCACCAAGCAATATAATGGCTTATATTTTATTCTAGGTGGAGTCATAAATACGATTGAAGGCGTAAAACCCGATCAATTAAATATTAAAGTCCTGCTAGACCGCTTAAAGCAAACCGGCGTAAAAGAAATAATTCTGGCTTTTAACCCTGATCTTGAAGGGGAAACCACGGCCATGTATATCGCCAAATTGTTAAAACCATATAAAATTAAAACTACTCGCCTAGCCAAAGGTTTGCCCATGGGCGCCGACCTGGAATACGCGGATGAAATTACTTTGAGTAATGCTTTGAGATATAGAAATGAAATGTAATATTTGACCTTTATAACATAACGGGAGGATTATTTAATGATAATCACGGCTAAGGGCTATGAAGCCGGAGTCCCAAAAAAGTATCAGCTTTTGATACAAAGTATCAGCGGGAAACCGGCTTTAGCGGAAATTATGGAAAGCATAACTGATGACAGCGGCAATATTCCTAGAAAATATTGGCCGTTAATCAACGACTTGGAGTGCGCGGCTTTAATTTGGCGGGCCGTCCAAAATAATGGCAATGTAACAGCAGAACTTTCTCCGGCGATGAAATTTTGTTATAAACATTACCGACGCCTGAACTCGGGCCCGATTCTAAAGCGCTGGCTCTGGCTGAAAATTCTATCTATTTTCCAGGCTGAATATCTTGTTGAATTGGACAGAAACATCAGAGCCGTTGAAAAGGTTCGGCAGAAACTAATGCCGTGAAAGGCCAAACGAAAAACCCGCAAGTTTAAACCGCGGGTTCTTTTTTATTTTGAAGCAATAATCAGATTAGCTAATTTTTACGATTTCAACTTTGGTGAACGGCTGGCGATGGCCGACGTTCTTTTTATATCTGGTTTTGTTCTTAAATTTTACCACGCTGACTTTTTTGCTCTTGCCCTGCTCTAAAATTTTTCCTTCAACGATTTCGCCTAAGCTAGGCTGGCCTAATTTAACATTTTCTTCTTCGGCCACCAGCAAAGTCTGGAACTTTAAAACCGCGCCGGTTTCAGCGTCAATTTTTTCAATTTTCATTTTTTGCCCCTGGGCAACTTTGTATTGCTTGCCGCCGGTTTTAATAACTGCTATTTTCATAT
>JAQVNC010000002.1:0-47426 GCA_028703305.1 Patescibacteria group bacterium | reverse complement strand
CTTTCTGTCAAGATAAGCAAAAAACATGACCACCAATATCATAATTACCAATAGCGCGGCCAAGGCCAAAACTTTGCCTTTGCTTTGTAAAAACAAGGCCGACAGGCCGAAAATAATGGAAACGGAATAGAAAAATAAAACCGATTTTCTAACGCTTAAGCCCATATTTAAAAGCCGAAAATGCAAATGCTTTCTGTCCGCGAATTTAAAAGGATTTTTGCCAGAAGCCAAACGCCTTAGGATCGTCCAGGCCACGTCCAAAATCGGTATGCCCATAACGAGCAAGGCGATAGCGATTTTACCGCCCGAGATAATTGAGAGCACCCCTAGGGCATAGCCTAAAAACAGCGACCCGCCTTCGCCTAAAAATATTTTTGCCGGATGCCAGTTAAAAAATAAAAACCCGAGGCAAGAGGCCGCCAAAATTAACGCGGCCAAGCCGATGTCCGGCTGATAATATTTCTCGCTCATGGTAAACAAAAAAATCACTAAAGCGCCAATCGCGGTCATGCCGGAAACCAAGCCGTCCAGCCCGTCTAAAAGTTTAGTCGTGTACATCATGCCCAAAAGCCAGAGAGCGATTAAAATGGCCGAAGCCGCGCCAAGATAGATAAACCCGCCGAACGGATTGGTAATTTTTTCAATTTGCACGCCTCCGGCAATAACGCAAATTATGGCCAGAATCGGCCAGATAATCTGATAAACCGGTTTTAAATTATATTTGTCGTCCAAATAGCCGCCAATCATTAAAAAACCGGCGCCAATAAAAAAACCCAGCCAATGCCGCGGCTCAAGCTGGCCTGTTAAAAGTTTGTCATGGACAAAATATAAAATTATAAAAAACGACGCGAAAATGGCTAATCCGCCTAAGAGCGGAGTTTCTCGCGCGTGAATTTTTCTGCCCTTATCAGGCTTATCGGTAATATTTAGTCTCACAGCCAGCTTCATTACCAAAAAAGTCAGCCCGGCCGACAGCAAAAAGGTAATTATAAAAATTTGCAGGTAAAATGGCATAATATGTTTATTTTAATGGCAAAAAATTTATCCACATTGACTTTTACAAAAGAGTGCTCTATAATAAATTATCAAATTCAATGAAAAAGGAGGTAAAAATTTGGAACTTTCTCATTCTAAGTAGGGGGGGGAATAATGTCAATAAGCAATTCTCTATTGGGCTTAATCCCGCCGAATCAGCCGGTGAAGGCCTATTTTGGGCTCAAAAGAAACCAATGGCCGCAAAGGAATTGCTACAAGCAGGCGGCCCGATCTTTCTTGGAAAACGGTGGGGTTAAGGCGGCGGATATCCGATGCTTCATAAAAACCTCGGGTAGGTCACCGCAAATTGACCCGGAATGCGTAAATTTATTCTTAAAACTTAGCGGGAAAAACACGATTGATATAATCGCGTAAAACCCACCAACTCAAGGACGGCATGTTATATAAATTCTAACACGTGAAGAATTTATAGAAGCATCCGTCCTTCTTTTTTTATTTCACCAACGACTTACTTGTATAATTTACCTACTTACAACTTCCTCCCCTTCTCCACTTTTACATCCGCTTCCGCGCCAATTATTACCGTATCCCTTCTTTTTAATCCGTCGGCTAAAACTTTATTGGCGATTTCATTTTCAATCTTTTCCTGAATTAGCCGGCGCAAAGGCCGAGCGCCGAATTTCGGGTCAAAACCCAGAGAAGCTAATTTTTTGATGCCCGCTTCATCATACTTTAAGCCAATGCCTTTAGCTTCTAAAAGGCGCTTAACTTTATTTAACATTAATTTTGTTATACTTTCAACCTCCGGCATGCCTAAAGGCTTAAAGACCACCACGCCGTCAAAACGATTTATGAATTCCGGCTTTAAATATTTATTAAGCTGGTCGTTTATAAGCGACTCTTTAATCTGCTCTAAGGGAACGCCGGCTTTAATTTGATCCTGAATATATACCGCGCCGATATTTGAAGTAGCGATAATAATACAATTGGTAAAATTAATGGTTCGGCCTTGCCCGTCGGTTAGCCGGCCGTCGTCCATTACCTGCAAAAATAAATTCAAGATATCCGGATGCGCTTTTTCCAATTCGTCAAGCAAGATCAAAGAAAACGGCGCCTTGCGCACGGCCTCGGTCAAATAGCCTAAAACCCCGTCTGGCGAACCGATCATTTTTTCCAGAGATTCCTGCCGCTGGTATTCGCTCATATCAATTCTTACCATATAATCCTCGTCGCCGAAATAAACTTCGGCCACGGTTTTCGCCAATTCAGTTTTACCGACTCCGGTCGGGCCTAAAAACAAAAAGCTGGCGATCGGCCGCTTTTGCTCCCTTAATTCCGTGCGCGCCCGCCTTAAGCTGGCCGCCACCATTTTTACAGCCTCCTCCTGCCCGATCATCCGGCTATGGATTTTTTCTTCCAGGCCGAGCAGAACTTCGCTTTCTTTTTCGGTAATTTTCGTTAAAGGAATTTTTGTTTTCTGGCTAATAATCGCGGCCGCGTCCTCAACGTCAACCAGGCTGTTTATGCCTTTGTCCTTGGAAACTTTAGCCGCTATTTCTTCCAAAATATCAACCGCCTTGGCCGGCAAGTATTTATCATAAATATATTTAGCCGATAGTTCCACGGCCTTGGCGATACTGGCATAAGTAAAATAAACTTTAAATTTTGCTTCATAAAAACCGATTTTGCTTTCAATCATCTGAATGGCTAAATTATTATCCGGCTCTTCCACTTCCACTTTGGCCATAACATCGCCCAAGGGCTTATTCTCAATATATTTCACATAATTATCTTGGCTGACGCTGGCCAAGCAAACAAGATTATGCCGATTGATAGCATTAACTAAAACTTCTGACAGCTCCAGGCTTTCTTCGTTGCCGGCGGTTATGCCCATTAAATTTTCAATGTCATTAATATACAAAACAATGTTGCCGGCCCGAGCCACTTCGTCAATTATAACCAGAAGCCTTTCTTCGGCTTTGGCCGGCGAAGCTCCGCTTAAAAGCCGGGAAATATCCAATTCTAAAAGCCGTTTGTCTTTCAGCATTTTCGGCACGTCTTCTTCAACCATTTGGCGGGCGATCTGCCCGATAATCATATTTTTACCGACGCCTAAAGGCCCGGCAAGCAAAACGCCATTTTTACCGCTTTCTAAAGCTTGAAAAATCGCTTTGACTTCCGCCTCTCGGCCAACGCATAATTCCAGCCGGCCCCATTTAGCGGCTAAAGTTAAATCGTAGGCAAAATGATTTAAGATGGGCGTAGCCACGGCCGTGTAAGCTCGATCCATGGCGTTGGCCGGCTTAAAGCGCGAGGCTTTGCGATATAAACGATAATTATCCACTAAGCGCTCGCTGATAACAAACCACTGGATAACATTATTTATTTTGTCATGGTCAATTTCCATATCATAAAGCAATTCGCTTAGATTTTTATCCCGGGCCAGAATCGGCAGAATAAAATGAATCGGCTCCACTTTTTTTTGCCCTGATTTTAAAGCGCTGATATAGCTTTCAAAAAAAATCTCCTTAATTTCCGGCGATATTTCGGTCGGCTCGGCCACGGCCTCAACGGCCAATAATTGATTTTTTAATTTAGCGACTAGCTCGGCCGAATCAACGTTCAGGCGGGAAAAAATCGCCGCCGACCCCCTGTCTTTAAGCAAATTAAAAAATAAATGAATCGGCCTGACCTTGCCATGTTTGGCGTAATCGGCCAAGCTAAAAGCTTGCTCAACCGCTTTAAGCGCCGAGAGGCTAAAGCCGCCGGAAACTTCAATTTTATGCTTGCCTTTTATTTTATTAAATTCAGACCAGTTATTCGGAGAATTATATTTTAACTTATGGCCGTATTTAAGCTTGGTTATTTTTTGCCTAGCCGCTTCTTCTTGGCTCAAGCGGTAGATTACAAACATGTCGGCCAATAAACTAATCCAAAAAGTTAAAATCAACGGGCTTTTTAGCCGCCAAAAAGAAAAAGCTTCCAAGGCCGCTTTACTTTGGCCGGCGGCATAGACCCAATAAGCCAAAGCCATTAAGCCGATTAGCCCCATAATATAGGCCGCTAAATTCAAAACTAAATTCAAGCCTTTTTTTAAATGCCTTAGTTTTATGGCTGGAGCGGTCAAAAGCAGATTGGAATAAAAAAATCTGCCTTCGTAAATCGCTATCACGCCGGCGCCCGAGCAATTTTTACAAGCCGAGCCCTTGCCCGCCTTGCCGCTGCCGGCGCAAGTTGGGCAGGTTATAAATTGAATGTCTGATTTTTTATTTTCTTCTTGCGGCATCAAGGTATATTATATAAACTGAAAAATTATTTCATAAATGACAAGCACCGGGAATAAGATCCAAAAAATAATTATGGCCAGAGAAAGAATCAGCCAAAACAGCATAACTATGCTTCTGAAAATAATCTGGACCAGGCGCATAAAAAAACTGATTAGCATTCCCTGCCAATCATATTGGGCGTACATGGGGCGAAAAATATTTTTTATCCAGACGTAAAGCGCCAAAGCTTTTTGCTTATCGGCTAAAAAATGCCCTACGCCTTTTACTAGATTTACCAGCCCTCGGCCATACCACCACAAAGGAAAATACAAAACATCCCGAATTAATTCGGCAAATATTTGCAGGCTGTAGAAGATAAAGCTATTAGACATAAATTTATCTGTCATTGCGAGGAGTCCGTACTCGGACGACGAAGCAATCTCACAAAAAATAAACTTTTTCCCTAATTTATCATCCCTGAGATTGCTTCGCTTCTTTCAGAAGCTCGCAATGACATAAATGATTTTTTCATTTTTATTATACCACATTACCTTTAATTTCACCAAGCGCTTGACAGCGATTTAACTATTGTGTATTATATGAATATCAATAAACGCCGCCCGCCAGGGCTGTTTTTTAAAACTTTTAAAAAATATAACGTATAATATTAGTATGCAAAAAATTATCAATTACATTAAAGCCTCAATTGAGGAAATGAAAAAAGTTACTTGGCCGACTAAAAAAGAAACCTATAATTACACTTTATTGGTTATCTTTATTAGCTTGGGCGTGGCCTTGTTTTTAGGCCTTTTAGACCTCGTCTTTACCAAAGGCTTGGAATTATTAATTATCAATAAATAATTTTATCCTCATATGGCTAAGCAAACATTAAATCAAGGCCGGCGCTGGTACGTTCTGCATACCTATTCCGGCTATGAAGAAAACGTTTCGCAAAATTTAAAACAAAGAATTGAATCCATGGACATGGAAGACAAGATTTTTAATATTTTGATTCCCACGGAAAAAAAGATTAAAATTAAAAACGGCAAACGGAAAATCGTTGAAGAAAAAATCTTTCCCGGCTATGTTCTGGTGGAAATGATTGTTAACGACGATTCTTGGTATGTGGTCAGAAATACGCCTAACGTCACCGGCTTTATCGGTACCGGCACCATCCCGACGCCGATTTCGGAGCATGAAATAAAAGATCTGCAAAAGCGCATGGGCGTGGAAGAGCCTAAATTTAAAATTGACGTCTCGGTTAATTCACCGGTTCGCATCGTTGACGGCCCGTTTAAAAACCTTGAAGGCAAAGTGGCCGATATTGACGAAGCTAAAGGCAAAATTAAAGTCGTAGTCAGCATGTTCGGACGGGAAACCCCGGTTGAACTTGATTTCTTACAAATTAAAAAAATATAAAATAACTATCTCGTTCCCTGATAATTGGGAGCTTCTACGAGATAAATATAATAAATATGGCAAAAAAAATATTGACTAAAATCAAATTGCAAATTCCAGCCGGCCAGGCTAATCCCGCGCCTCCGGTTGGTCCGGCTTTGGGCCAGCACGGCTTAAACATCGCCCAATTCTGCAAGGACTTTAACGACCGGACTAAAGATAAAATGGGAGATATCACGCCGGTGGAAATTACCGTTTTTGAGGATAGAACCTATACTTTTATCTTAAAAACTCCTCCGGCCGCGGAGTTAATTAAAAAATTCGCGAAAATTCCCAAAGGTTCAGGCAAGCCATTGTCGGAAAAAGTCGGCTCAATAACTCGCGCCCAGCTTAAGGAAATCGCCGAGATTAAGATGCCTGACCTTAATGCCAATGACATTGAAGCGGCCATGAAGATTATCGCCGGCACCGCCAGGCAAATGGGAGTGGAAATTAAATAATTAATTAATTGTGGGAGCTTTCAAGCGTTAATACCACGAAATAAATTATGAAAAAAGAAATAATTGAATTTGATAAAAATAAAGCTTATCCGATCGCCGAAGCCGTTGAATTGGCTAAAAAATTGTCCAAAACAAAATTTGACGCTTCTCTGGAAGTTCATTTCCGCTTGGGCATTGATACCAAAAAAGGCGAACAGCAGGTTAGATTGGCAGTCTCGTTGCCTCACGGCACTGGCAAAACCATTAAAGTGGCGGCCTTTGTAACCCCTGACAAAGAAAAAGAAGTTCGCGAGGCCGGGGCTGATTATGCCGGCGGTGAAGAATTAATCAATGAAATCAAAAAAACCGAAAAAACCGACTTCCAAGTAGCCGTAGCCGAACCGGCCATGATGAAAAATTTAGCCGTTATCGCTAAAATTTTAGGCACTCGCGGGCTTATGCCTTCGCCTAAAAACGAAACGGTCACCCCTAATCCGGCCAAGGCCGTGCTTGAATTAAAAAAAGGCAAAGTCAGCTTGAAAAATGATGACACCGGCAACGTGCATGTGGCTATCGGCAAAGTTTCTTTTGACACGGAAAAGTTAGCGCAAAATTTTGAGACGCTTTTAGAAGCGGTTAAAAAAGCCAAACCGGCGACTTCCAAGGGCATTTACATAAAAAAAGTCAGTATCAGTTCAACCATGGGTCCCGGCATAAAGTTAGCCTTATAAGATAAGTAAGCTTCATATAAAAAAACCGCTCGCCAATTCGGCGAGCGGTTTTTATTTATAAGTATTTTATTGTTTCGGCGTTGAAGTCGCGTTCGCGGTAGCGGCCGGACGCAGCTGGATTGACTGGGCGGTTAAACTGCCATCTGAATTAGCGCTGCCGGCTACCATAACGTTCTTGCCGACTTCCAAATCCGATAACGCGCCATCAACTGATTTAGTTATCTGCGTGCTGCTTGATAAAAGAATTATCTTTGAACCGCTGTCGCCTAATTTAATCGTTATACTTTTATCGTCTTTGGCAATAACATTGCCATTTACAAAGCCGCCTGCCTGCGCAGGCAGGCCGCCGGCAACCCTATTGCCACCCCCAGCCTGCCCTTGGCTCATTTGACCAAATCTTTTCTGGCGCTCCTGAACAGAAAAATTTTGCGCTCCGCTTTTGCTTTTGCCATACAGCAGGCCGCCGTAAAAAGAACCGGCACCAACGATAACTAAGGCGGCAATAAAACCAATCAACATTTTATTTTTCATAGAATTATTCTTCTGTCACTCTCGGGCGACAAATCCCCTTTCGTCATCCCGGGCTTGACCCGGGATCCAGATTTAAACGCTTAAACAAGTTTCTGGATTGTCGTGGCTTCGCCAGATCTCGCGTAGCGATGACGAGGTCGGAGCCCGCAATGACAATAAAAATTCGCTCCTCGCAATGACAGTTAATTTAATTATTCAAACCTTAATGCTTCAATCGGATTCAGCCTGGAGGCTCGGCGCGCCGGATAATAGCCAAAAACCAAACCGATAGCCGCTGATACTCCAAAAGCTAAAATTATTGAATACAATGAAACTGTAGTCGCCGTTCCGGAAAACTTAGTAATTAGCACGGATGCCAGCCAGCCCAATAAAATTCCAATAACCCCGCCCAGCAATGTCAGCATAACCGCTTCGGTTAAAAATTGCCCGCTAATATCCTGCCTAGCGGCGCCGATGGCTTTGCGCAAACCGATTTCCTTAGTCCGCTCGGTAACGGTTGTGAGCATCATATTCATAATGCCGATGCCGCCGACGATTAAAGAAATTCCGGCAATGGAAGCTAAGAGCATGGTAAAAGTATTAGTCACGCTTGAAGCCGTGGCCACGATATCCGACTGGTTCATAATGCTAAAATCAGCCGAGGCAGCGTCAGCGATTTTATGCCTGCTTAAAAGCAAATTGCTAACCTGCTCCTGGACCGCAGTCATAACATCAGCGCTTTCGGCTTCAATACTGATAGTGGAAACATAATCGGCTCCGACTAAATATTTCTGCATGGTAGACAAAGGAATATAAATTATATCATCTTGATTGGAAAAACCGCTGCCGCCTTTAGCTTCCGTAATGCCGATTACTTTAAATTCTATTTTATTGATTCTAATCGCTTGCCCGATTACGTTAGCGGCGCCTTCGCCGAATAAATCATCGCGCGTAGTCGGACCTAAAACAGCGACTTTGGATAAACTGGTATTATGCTGGTCGGTTATAAACGAACCTTGTCCCACTGTTACGCTTCTGACTTGAGCATAGGCGGATGTTACTCCGTTGATTGAGGTATTGGTGTTAGTCCCTTTGGCTGTAACCTGATATCTTGACGACAAACTTGAAGCCACCGCTTTGATTGAAGTAATTCCGCTTTCAATAGCTTTGGCGTCAGCGTTGGTTAAAGTTTGGGAACTGCCTTGAGCGGACCTGGCGCCGCCGCCAAAACCGCGCTGGGCGCCGGGCATAACCATAATCAGATTTGAACCGATTGACTGGATGCTTGACTCAATCGAACTTTGCGCGCCTTGACCGATTGAAACCATGGCGATAACCGAGGCAATGCCGATAACTATGCCTAAAATAGTTAAGGAAGACCTTACTTTATTGCCTGATAAGGCGCTATAGCTTTCTTGAAATAAATCGCTAAACATCATATGCGTTTGCCATTATTATAGCCATTAATTAATATCTTTTTGTCGTTATTCCTATCGCTGACTATACGGCCGTCTTTTATAAATATGATTCTGTCGGTATGCTCGGCCACGTACTGCTCATGAGTAATTAAAATAATGGTTTTACCCTTGGTGTGCAAATCCTGAAAAGTCGCCAAAACGATATCACCGGTTTTAGAATCTAAATTACCGGTCGGCTCATCGGCTAAAAT
The DNA here is from genome assembly GCA_028703305.1 of Patescibacteria group bacterium. Classification (GTDB taxonomy): domain Bacteria; phylum Patescibacteriota; class Patescibacteriia; order Patescibacteriales; family GWC2-42-12; genus JACPHD01. Next base: position 38,377 of record JAQVNC010000002.1, on the reverse strand, counting down.
TATCGCCGGATCATTAACTAAAGAACGGGCGATGGCGACTCTCTGCATCTGGCCGCCGGACAGCTGATTGGATAAATGGTAAAAATGAGATTCAGTCAAGCCGGCCAGTAGTAATGCTCGCTTGGCTTTTTCTTCCCGCTCTGCCTTTGGTGTACCGGCGTAAATCATGGGTAAAACTACGTTGCGCATAACCGTGGCGCGCGGCAATAAATTAAAAGACTGAAAAACAAAACCGATTTTTTCCTGTCTTACTTTCGCCAGCTCATCTTCGGAAAAAGAAGAAACATCCCGGCCGTCAAGAAAATATTGGCCGCCGGTCGGATTATCAAGCGCTCCCAGAATATGCATTAAAGTGGATTTTCCCGATCCGGACGGTCCGATAATGGAAATAAATTCGCCTTTATTAATTTTAAAATTAATCCCCTTTAATACTTCGGTTTCCAGATCGCCGGAAAAATATGACTTAGAAATATTTTTATATTCAATCATGTTTTTAATTTAATAATAACCGCGCTTACCTTCCCCCGCCCATCATAAAGCCGCCGACGCTGTTTGATTTTTGCGTAGTGCCGGTCGTAGTTTTGTTAGTGCTGGCACTAGCGTCTACGGTTTGCGTTACAACTTTATCGTCTTCGCTTAATCCGCTGATTATTTCAGTATTAGTATCATCGGTTATGCCTATCTCAACTATCTGATCTACGGGCTTGTTGCTAGAGTCAAGAATTTGGACATAATTAGCGCCGGAATTATCGGTTTTTACGGCCGAACTGGCCACCATTAAAACATCGGTCTTTGAGTTGGTTATAATAGCGGCGTTAACGCTCATGCCGGGTTTAACGCGATCATCTTGCGCGTCAAAAACAATTTTAATATTATAAGTAACCACGCCTTGGCTAACCGTACCGACGGCGTCAACTTCCGCCACTTTGCCGGTTATCTCCAAACCCTCAATGGCGTCAAAGGTCATATTAGCCTTTAAGCCGACCTTAATCTTGGCCGCGTCAACTTCATTTAGGGAGATCTCGGCGATTTGCTGTTTGGTAATTATAGTGGCGATAGCCGTACTGCCGGCCGAATCGCCTACTTTTAAATTAACCGCGGCGATCACGCCGTCAAACGGCGCCTTTATGGTATAATCAGCCAAAGCCGATTGCGCGTCATAAAGCGAGTTTCGCTTTTGCTGAAGGGACAGCTCTTGGGATTTAATATCTAACGAGTCCGCGCCGGCTTTAAGGTCGGCTAAAGACGCTTCCTTTTCTTTAAGGCCGGCTTCGGCCGCGGCTAAATCCAAAGGCTGATTTTTTGCCAGCGCTTTTAAATCATTATCAGCCGCGGTAATAGAAATTTTATTATTTTTTATAGTGGTAGTTAAGGTTTGCAAGCCGGACAAATGGCTATTTATTTGATCTGAATAGGTTATGAGGCTGTTTTTGTATTCCGTTACTTTGGAAAAGACTGATCGGTCTCTGGCAGTCCTAAAATCCGACCAGGCATCCAAATAACTTCTGGTATTTTTTATTGACTGGGCAATCGCTTTGGCCGTTGCCGCGGTTTTATTTAATAAATTTTCTATTTCCGCATCGCTGTAATAACGGTTAATATTTTTATAATCGGCCAAGCAGTCGTCATATTTCGTATCGGCCGTTTTATAATCCGCCTCAACGCCGGCTTGCATTGAATATATTTTGGATCGGTCAGTAACCAAATCGGTAACATCCGAAGAATTTAGCAAAGCCATCATATTATACTGCCCGGACGAGACCGAAGTTTCGCTCGAGCTAATCTCGTCGCTGTAAAGAATATCGTTTAATTTTGCCATGACCGTCGGAAAATCAACAAAGGCGTCGGAAATAGCGCTGAAAGTATCTTCATAGGTTTTATCTAAAGCATCCTCGGCCTTTTGCTTGGTTTCCAAAGCGGTTTGAAAATCTTCCGGTTGGGACAATTTCAGTTTTTCCAAATTTGTTTTAGCGCTGGCTACGGCATTTTCAGCTTGTAAAATAGAATCGGCGCTGGCCGCTTGCTTTAATTTATCCATGGAAAGTTGGGCGCTTGCCAAACTTACTTGAGCGTCTCTAACCGTTTTGTAAGCATCGGCGGCGTCAATCTGCGCGATTAGCTCCCCTTCTTTTATTTCTTGGCCGCTTGCTACCGCGATTTTTTTAATCTCGCCTGAAACTTTCGCGTTGATATCAACTTGGTTAGAGGCAGAAATCTGGCCGCTGGAAGAAACTGATGTTACAATAGTGCCTTTTTCAGCCGCCGCGGTAATATAACTTGTTTTGATATTATTGCTCTTAAATTTATTATAACCATAGTAGCCCCCGCCTACGATTAAGAGCGCGACAACCAAAAAAACAATTTTATGTTTTTTAATTAGCTGAAACATATTGATTTATATTTAAGATGGTTTATTATCGGCTAGGTATAACAGGCGCCTGGGCCGGCAAAACTCTAATTAAGTTAGGTTCAATTTGGCCTTGATCATTCGGCCGGCCGATAACTACTATTTTATCATCAACCTTAAGGTCGGTTATTTTAATATTTTGGTTATCTCTGATAATCGCGGTCTTATCGGTTATTAAAATGGTTTTTTCTATATTGGCTTGGTCTTTAATCACTAAACTGCTCTGATCAATTTTAATAATTTGGCCCAAGCCGCTATGGGCGTTAAATCCCGGCCGATCAAACTCCATCATGCCCGGGCGGCCCGGCCCCATGATATTACCGCAATAATTTTCTCCCCAGTTTCTAGAAAATCTGGATTTACCATGGCCAATAAACAGGCCAAGAGAAAATACAAAAACCAAAATTACTATAGCCGCTAAAACTATCAGTAATTTATTAAAATGAACCGGTTTAAAAATTTCTTTGAAGCTCATATAATTTTATTTAACGGGGTTAATAATTATTTTTTTATAATCGCCATAACAATCAGCCAATTTAGCCAAGTTAAATACTAAAACCAGCAAAATGGCGAGCGTTAATGACAAACTTAAGGCCGGAGTGGTTTCCAATAAACTTAAGACATAATCGCCGATATTGGACATAACAATGGAAAAATCAGTAATTAAAAGAGATAAAAACTGCGTTAAGCCGGATTTGGCTATATCAGACAACAGCCTCAAGCTCAATGGAATAAAAATAAAAATTGACATAATTAAACTAAAAGACTCTAATATTAGCTTTTTCCTTAATATTATTAATCTCTCTTCATGATTTATTCTATTGATTACGCGATCGTAAAGATCGATTTTTGGCTGTGTTAGCATATATTTAATACGATTGAATTAGCTATTTTGGTGCATCACCACTTTTGTCATTCCCGCGAAAGCGGGAATCCAGATTATTTATTTCATCATCTTCCTTAAAAGCTCCAGCCCTCTTCTGCCCCTGCTCTTTATAGTTTCAATTGATTCACTCAGCATGTCCGCGATTTCCCTGAATTTAAAACCGTCCAAATAATGAAGTTTAACGGTTTGCTTATATTTTTCCGGCAACTTATCAACCGCCGCGTTTACCAGGTCGGCCGCCTGGATTGATTCCAGTTCCTCTTGCGGCGAAATTGCAGCCTCTTTAATCAAATTTTCAAATAATAAATTATCATCGGTTAAATCAAGCTCGGAGAAATTTATGGTTTTATTTTTTTTAAAATAATCCAAACAGATATTTTTAGCGATAGCGTAGAGCCAATTTTTGAATTTATATTTATTGTCAAATTTTTTTATCTTCCGCCAAACTTTAACGAAAACTTCTTGGGTTAAATCTTCGGCCGCGGCCTGATCTTTTACAAAACTTAAAGCATAATTAAAAATCGGCGTTAAATAGCGCTTAATTAAAATATTAAGCGCTTCCCGTTCGCCTTTTAAATAAACCTCTACTAATTGTTCATCGGAATAATTATCCATACTATTTCTAAACTCCAATTTTAACTGAAAAGCGGCATAAACGCAATTCTATCATTGCTTTTTTCATTATCTTCTGCTAATATTAAGCTATTATAATTAACTTCAAAATCTATGACTACGCTTTATTACCCTCTATTTTTCATCGCTGTTTTTATTATCTTCCCCGGTTTTAGAGTCGTCCAGCAATATGAAAAAGGCGTGGTCTTTTTCCTGGGTAAAATTATCTCGGTTAAAGAGCCGGGACTGACTTGGATTATTCCCTATTTTCAATGGATGAGAAAAGTTGATTTCAGAACTTTAACTATGCCAATTCCGCCGCAGAAAATTATCACCAAGGACAATGTCTCGGTGGATATCTCGGCCGTGGCTTATTTTAAAATTACCGACGCCATAAAAAGCATCGTGGCGATTGAAAACGTGCGCCAGGCGATTGACCAGATCGCGCAAACCACGGTCAGAAATATTGTCGGCCGCTTCCAGCTGGATGAAGTTTTATCCGAGCGCGACGCCATCAATAAAGAGATTGGCACGGTTTTAGACGCCCATACCGAACCTTGGGGCGTGGTCGTCAGTTTGGTGGAAATTAAGGATATTGAACTGCCGGAAAATATGCAGCGCGCCATGGCTAAGCAGGCCGAAGCCGAAAGAGAAAAGCGCTCTAAAATTATCGCGGCCGAAGGCGAGCTTTTAGCTTCGGAAAAATTAGGCCAGGCCGCCGACGTCATGGCGGCGCATCCGATTGCCCTGCAGCTAAGGAACTTGCAGACTATGGCCGAAATCAGTGTGGAAAAAAATTCCACTATTATTTTCCCGGCCCAGCTTATGAGCACGGTGGAAGATATAAAAAAGTTTATTAACAAAGAACAGGCAACAAAAAATTAAATTAGCATACCGGAATACCCCGCATTTGCGGGGTATTTTTTTATTTGCCCTATTCCAAATGATTTGATAAAATGTAATAACCTCTAACACTTATTCACAGGCAAAACCATGACTCAATTTGACCAAAAATACAAAGAAGCGATCTGGGAAATAATGAATAATGGCTACGAAGAATTAAACGAAAGGACCGGCCATAAAACCAGAATCGTCCCCGGAATTACTTTTCACCTTGACGACGGTTTTCCCTTGTTAACTCTACGTAAAATTCCCATAAGAATCTTCGTAGCTGAACAAATTTGGTTTTTAACCGGGTCTAACCGGCCGGATGAATTTTTAAAAAAATATACTAAAATTTGGGATGATTTCACTGAAGAAGACGGTACTGTGGCCGCGGCTTATGGCTATAGATGGCGCCACCATTTCGGCCGCGATCAGATCGCATCATTGGTTAAACATTTGGCTGAACAACCCGGCTCTCGCCATGCCGTTATCGTAACCTGGGATCCGTCCGACGATGGGCTGGGCACCGGCACTAAAAAGAAGAATGTTCCCTGCCCTTATACTTTCACGGTCAACATTATCGGCAATCGCCTGCATATCCATAGCATAGTCAGGTCAAACGATATGATATTGGGCTGCCCTCATGACGTTGCCGGTTTTGCTTTATTGCAATATATCTTAGCCGCTAAACTAGGCGTTAAACCGGGCCGGTTAACTCACTCTATCAGCAACGCCCATATTTATGACATTCATTATAAAGCCGCCTGGGAAATTTTAGAGAGAACTAACGACCACCCGAAAATTACTCTAGAGCCTCAGGAAAATTGGTTTGAAAGGGCGGAAAAAGCCGATGATACTTTAGTTGAAGAAATCGTCGGCAAATTGTCCAGCCAATACCGACCATCGCCGCCGATTAAAAATTTACAAATCGTCCTCTAACCATTAACATAAAAATATGTCGCTATTAACTAAAAAAGAAATTTTAGACTATCTGAAAAATGATAAAATCAGCTTTGAGCCTCCGCTTGACCAATGCCAAATCCAACCTCATGCCGTTGATTTAAGGCTGGGTTATAGTTTTTATATCCCTAAAAAATGGAAACTATCCGAGAACGGCCGGATTGCCATAAATTTTGATTATTTTAACGCCAAAGAATCGTCCCAGGATAATTTTGATTTGATAAAATTAAAACCCGGACAATATTTTGAATTATTGCCCAAAGAATTCATTATCGCTTCATCTCTGGAAAAAATCACTTTGCGCGACGATCAGATTATGGCCCAACTTAACGCCCGCAGTTCGCTTTTGCGCCGCGGCTTATTTATCGCCAACGGCACGATTGACGTAAAATATCAGGGTACGCTTACCTTCCCTATCGTCAATAATACTGACACGCAAATCATTAAGCTATATCCGGGCGAAAGAATTTCTCATTTAATCTTTGAAACTTTATCTTCCCCGATTTCCGATGAAGACGCTAAAATGCACGGCCTGAAAGACGCTAAATATTTAGAGTCCACGCCTTATGGATTAGAAAGCCGATCCGACGGAGAAGAAGAAATGAATTTAATTAAAAGCGGCCAATTAGACCAACTTAAAGAAAAATACAAAATTTAAATTATATGCCGGAAATTTTGCGACAACAGCCGATAGTTAAAAATGAAAAAATTGAATACCCATATCTGCCGGAAGGCAAAATAATCAAATACGTATCGGCGGATAATCCGTTTATGGCTGAAGCGGCGCATATTAGAAATACGCAAAGCACAGATAATCAGCACCCAACCGGAGCGGTTATAGTAAAAGACGGGGTGATAATCGGCCAATCGGCAAACCAGGCCGGCTTTAAACATCCAAAATTAATCGCGATCCATGCTAAGGGCTGGTGCATTCGCAGAATACTTAAAGTAAAATCAGGCACTAAATATTGGCTTTGCCCAGGTTGTTCTACTCATGCCGACCATGGCGAGAGCGGCGCTGTACGCGACGCAATAAACAAGGCGGGCGCCGAGAAAGTAAAAGACGCCGATTTATATCTTTACGGCCATTGGTGGTGCTGCAAACCATGCTGGGACGCTATGATAAAAGCCGGAATAAAAAACGTTTACCTATTAGATAATTCTTGGACTCTATTCAACTCTCGCCCAAATAAAAATTTAAATAACAAATAAATGATTGCCATAATTGCCATTGTCGCTAAAAACCGGGCCATCGGTTTTAATAATAAACTGCTTTATGATATTCCTGAAGACATGAAGCATTTTAAAGATATTACCACCGGGCACGTTGTTATAATGGGTGAAAATACTTTTCATTCCATGAAAGACCGCCCCTTGCCCAACCGGACTAACATTATTTTAACTCAAGATAAAAATTTTAAAGCTGAAAATTGCTTAGCCGCCCATTCTTTAGAAGAATCAATAGAATTGGGTAAAGCGCAAAACAAGGGCGAAATATTTTTTATCGGCGGCGGGCAAATTTATAAACAAGCCTTACCTTTAGCGGATAAACTATATTTAACCGTGGTTGACGACGAACCGGCTGAGGCCGATACTTTTTTCCCTGATTATTCGGAATTTAAAAAAATAATTTTCGAGCAGACCTTAAGCGCCAGCGGTTTTAAAATAACATTTTTAGAATTAACCAGATAATATGAAAAAGCAAGTCGTTTGCCGTGATATGGCCGGCCGGTTATATAAAGTAGATTCTAAAAAATTAATTTTCCGACCGTCAATTTACGGAATTTTAATAGAAAAAAATAAAATTTTATTGTCTAAACAATTTGACGGTTATGATTTTCCGGGCGGCGGCGCCTACATCCATGAGACTATAGAAGAAACCTTAAAAAGAGAGTTTTGGGAAGAAACCGGTTTTAAAATTAAACCGGGTAAAATTATTTATGTCGACAGCTCTTTTTGGTATTCAACCCTGAGAAAACAATATTGGAACTGCCAATTATTTTATTTTTTAGTCAAAAAAATCGGGGGTAAATTATCTAAAGAAAATTTTGATGAGTTTGAAAAAGAATATGCCGATATGGCAGAGTGGATTGATTTTAATAAACTTAAAAAAATAAAATTTTATAATACCCTAAGCCAGCACGATAACATTAAAATAATAAAACAAGCTTTTAAAAAAATAAATAATTTATGACTGACAAAAAAATCATTCTCGGTCTGACCGGAGAAATTTGCGCCGGCAAAGGCACAATTGTAAAATACCTGGCGGAAAAGCACGGCGCCGCTTCTTATCGCTTTTCCACCATGCTTAGGGATTTGTTGAATCGTATTTATGTGCCCGTCTCCAGAGAAAATCTGCAAAACATTTCTACGTTTATAAGACAAAATTTTGGTGAAGATATTATGGCAAAAGTAATCGCCGAGGACGTTAAAAATGATAAAAACAATATTATTATAGTTGACGGCGTACGCCGGCTGGCTGATATTAAATATCTTAAAGAAATACCCGGCTTTAAATTGGCTCGCATTACGGCCGAGCCGGAGACAAGATTTAAAAGACTGATTTTAAGAAAAGAAAATCCGGGCGACGAAACTAAAACTTACGAAGAATTTTTAGCCGACCATAAAAAAGAAGCCGACGCGCAGGTACCCATAGTTATGGCGCAAGCTGATTTGGAAATCAGCAACAATGGCAGTCTGGAAGACTTATATAAGCAGGTTGACCAAATCATCTTAAATAGCTAAATTGATAATATAACAAAGGAGGAGCGCAAAATCGCGCTCCTTTATCGTCTCTAACATGCAAAAAACACGCGGAAAATTTATCGTGGTTGATGGTACTGACGGCTCGGGCAAAGCCACCCAGACCCAGCTTTTAGCTGAAAGGCTTAGCCGAGCCGGTTTTAGCGTGGCTATCGCCGACTTTCCGCAATATAACACCAAATCGGCCGGCTTGGTTGAAGAATATCTAAGCGGCAAATACGGTTCGCCGGAAAAAGTCGGGCCATACCGAGCTTCTATTTTTTACGCGGCCGACCGCTATGATGCCAGCTTTAAAATAAAAACCTGGCTGGCCGAGGGGAAAATCGTAATTTCCAACCGCTATGTTACGGCCAACATGGGCCATCAAGGCGGCAAAATTGAAAACCCCTTGGAGCAAAAACATTTTTTTGATTGGCTCTATCAGCTGGAATATGAAATTTTTAATATCCCCCGCCCTGATTTAAATATCATTCTTCATGTTCCGGCGGAAATTTCCCAAGCCTTGGCGAGGCAAAGACAGAAAGAAGATTGGATTGGTAAAATTAATGACATCCATCAGAACAGCTTAGACCACCTTAAAAAAGCCGAACAGACCTATTTGCAAATCGCGCGGAACTTCCCCAATTTCTCGCTAATTGAATGCGTGGCGGACGGACAAATACTAAACCGCGAAGACATCGGTAATTTAATCTGGCAAGAAATAATAAAACTTTTTTCGCCAACGGCCGGTATAGCCAACACGGAAAAACCGCGCCATAAAATATCATCGGCCGGAGTTAAAGAAAACACATTAAAATTAAAAATTGAACGCATATCCTCCTGGGCTAAATTGCCTACCCGCGCCTACGAACATGATGCCGGCCTGGATTTATATTCGGCCGATTACTGCTCTTTGGCTCCGGGTGGCCGGGACGATATACATATCGGCATAAAAATCGCCATACCCGAAGGCTATGTCGGCTTAGTCTGGGATAAGGGCGGCGTGGCGAAGAACAGCATTCATGTAATCGGCGGGGTGATAGACGCCGGCTACCGCGGAGAAATAATTATTAACGTGATAAATCTGGGTCAGGATATTTATCATATCGCGCCCGGTCAAAAAATCGCCCAATTACTAATCCAGAAAATTGAAGCGCCGGAAATAATTGAAGGGCGCGTCGCCAATGATACGGAAAGAAAAGATGGCAGATTCGGGTCATCAGGGTTGTTTTAAAACTTACTTTAGGCTAAAATAGTAATATGAAATATGATGTCATCATCGGCTTGGAAATCCATGCCGAGTTAAAAACCAAATCCAAAATGTTCTGCGAATGCGATAACGACGCCCAGAATAAAGAAGCCAACACTACGGTTTGCCCGATCTGCCTGGCGCATCCCGGAACTTTGCCCCTGCCCAATAAGCAGGCGATTGAATGGACGATTTTAATAGGCCTGGCTTTAAATTGCAAAATCAACGAGCTTTCAAAATTTGACCGCAAAAACTATTTTTATCCCGACTTGCCTAAGGGCTATCAAATTTCCCAATATGATTTGCCAATCGCTTACGACGGCTTTTTGGATGTTGAAGGCAAGCCGATTTTAGTAACCAGAATTCATCTGGAAGAAGACACCGGCAAATTAATCCACCCGGCCGGAAAAAAATATTCTCTGGTAGATTGCAATCGCGCCGGCACCCCTTTAATTGAGCTGGTAACCGAACCGGTTATTAAAGACGCGGCTACGGCCAAAAAATTCGCGCAAAATTACCAGCAAATTCTAAGATTTTTAGATATTTCCAACGCTGACATGGAAAAAGGCGAAATGAGATGCGAAGCCAATATCAGCGTGCAGGAAAAAGGCAAATGGAAATATGAGAATGGGCAAATTCTGCCGATTGGCGATTATAAATTAAACCCAAAAGTTGAACTAAAAAATATAAATTCTTTTAGATACATGGAAAAGGCCGTTGATTATGAAATCAAGCGGCAGATTAAAGCTTTGGCGGACGGCGAAAAATTAATTCAGGAAACGCGCGGCTGGAATAACGATAAAGGCATAACTTTTAGCCAAAGAGTAAAAGAAACTTCGGCCGATTATCGCTATTTTCCCGAGCCGGATATTCCACCGTTAAAGATCGGCCAAAAATGGATTGATAAAATTAAAGGCGGCATGGGCGAACTGCCGGCGCAAAAAATTAAACGCTTTAAAGACGAATATTTATTTACCGATAAAGAAGCGGAAATTTTAGCCGGCGATAAAGACTTGGCCGATTATGCCGAAAAAGTAATTTCCGAACTTAGGGCCTGGATTGAATCAACCGGCGACGATTGGGAAAGGCAAAAACATAAATTAGCTAAAGCCGCGGCCAACTGGCTGATTAACGAGCTATTTAAGCATCTTAAGGCCGATGGCAAGAGTATCAGCCGGCTTAAAATTACGCCGGAAAATTTTGCCGAACTTATTTGTTTAATTTACCAGGATAAAGTTAACTCTTCGGCCGCCCAAACAATATTAAAACAAATGTTTAAAAAAGGCGGCGACCCGACAAATATTATGGCTGATTTAGGGCTGGAACAGTTAGACGACAAAGCGGCTTTGGAAAAAATTATCGCCGAAGTCATGCTTAGAAATCAGAAACAAACCGACGAGTATAAAGCCGGCAAAACCAATGTCCTGCAATTCTTGATCGGCCAGGTTATGTCAACCACCAAAGGCAAGGCTAACCCTAAAACCGTTATTGAATTATTAAAGAACTCTCTAACTAAATAATACCTGTGCATAAATAATTTTTAAACCGACTTAATTATTAAATTTTATTTAATATTAGCTAATTTGACAGATATTGGCGGTATGGTAGAATAAGGGCAATGCAAAAAAATATTATCAACAAAAAAAAATTTATCTATATGGACTTGGGTTATGACCCAAGGCAGAAAATTATTTTTTAAAAAAATTCCCCGTTCCAAAGAACGGGGAATTTTTTTAGGGCGTAATAATATTATATAAACTAAAACTGTTTGATCTTTAGAAGAAAAAAGGAGGAAAATATGTGCCGATACAAAAATTATTGTAAATTTCCTGGCGGTGGATGCAACGCGGAAGATGAGGATAATTGCCCCGATGCAATCGATTTGTACGCGAGCTTATGCCCATTGTTGGCCGTTGCCGGTGTCGCCAAGATAAACTGCGCCTGCGATATTCCGCAGATCAGGAAATTATGGCCGGCCGAAAAAAAATGCTTCGAAGGCCAAGATTGTTTACCCAGAAAATATCGGCCGGTGCAAGTACAAATTCAAAAAATAACGGATCCGGCCTCAATCACGGCGGCTTTCTCCGCCGCCTAATTAAGGACGGCGCGCTAATCAACAAAGGGTTGCTAATAAAGCAACCCTTCTTTTTTTATTCCAAAAATTCACTTATCAGCTTTTCAACTTTTTTAATATCCTTAAGCCAATTTATTTTCGCGCCTTGCTTTTCCCAGCGCTTAAACCAAGTTAGCTGGCGCTTGGCGAATTGATAAATAGCGACATTCAATTTTTCCAACATCTCATTATAGGTTAATTTCTTTTGCAAATATAAGGCAATAAATTTATATTCCAAGCCAAACTCCTCTAATTTCTTCCAACTTAAACCTTGATGGCGTAAATTTTCCACCTCCCCTATCATATTTTGCTCTTTTACCCGATCCAGCAATCTTTTAAAAATCCTTTGTTTTAATGAATCTTTGCTTACTTTAACGCCGATAATTAAAGCCTCGTACTTTCTTTTGCCTTGGCGATTTTTAAAATTTTTGTCTTGCCCTAAAATTTCCAAATATCTTATTAGCCGGCGCTTATTTTTTTTATCGCTATCATTTAACTTAGCCGATATTTTCGGCGCCAGCTTTTTAATTTTATCAAACAGCTCTTCAACGCTTAACTTCTCCATCTTTTTTCTTAAGGCTAAATCTTTTTTTACTTCCGACAATTTATAATTATCCACTACGGCCTGAAGATAAAGCCCCGAACCGCCGGCTAAAATCGGCAATTTGCCGCGTTTTAAAATATCGTCAATGGCTTGAAACGCCAGAGCCTGGTATTTAGCCAAATCAAACCTAACCTTAGGGTTGGCCACGTCAATTAAATGATACGGCACGCTATATTCGCTTAAATCTTTGCCGGTACCAATATCCATGCCGCGATAAACCTGGCGCGAATCAGCGCTAACGATTTCGCCGTTGAACTTAGACGCTAATTCTACGGCCAATTTGGTTTTGCCGCTGGCCGTCGGCCCTAAAATAACAATGACTTTATTCTTTGCCATATTTTAATAAAAAATTCAGCTTAAGCCAGCGTCTTTTTTTCTCCGCCGGCAAAACGTCATCGGCCAATTTAAAAGCCGCTGTGCCCGGACGAGGGCTGTATTTGGAGATATAGGCTTTATGAAATTTGATTTCTTTAAAAAGTTTAACCGTATTATTAAATTGTTTCTTGGTCTCGCCCGGAAAACCCACAATAATATCCGTACTGATTTTAGCATCAGGCATTAGCCGCTTGATTTTTTTTATTATTTTTTTATAATGCTCAATCGTATATCTACGGTTCATCTTCTTAAGAATTTCATTGTCGCCGCTTTGCGCCGGCAGATGGATTTCTTTTATCACCTTTTCGCATCGCGCTATGGCTTTAATCAATCTGTCCGACATATCCTTGGGATGGCTGGTTAAAAAACTGATCTGAAAATCACCCTTAATATTATCCGCCATTTTCAATAAATCGGCAAAATCGGTCTTGCCCGATTTATAGCTGTTAACGTTTTGCGCGATTAAAATAATCTCTTTATAATTTTTTTTAATTAAGCCTTTAACTTCAATTATCACTTCTTTAGCCGGCCGATAGACTTCCCTGCCCCGCGCGTAAGGCACGACGCAATAAGAGCAAAAATTATCGCAGCCGTTGCCAATCGGCACATAGGCGGAAAATTTAGATTCGTAATTTGGCTTTATTTTTAGATAATCATCGGGGCGTTTAGCATTTATCATTTGTGTTATCGGCAGCCAAATATCCACGTAATTTTTTAATCTGCCCCTGACGTCTTTTCTATTTACTAGACAGCCGGTTAAAATTATTTTTGTTTTTTTACTTTTTCTTTTTATTGCCGGAATTAAACCGTAGACTCTATCTTCCGACATCTGCCTGACGCCGCAAGTATTAACCACCACTAAATCGGCCCGATTCTTATCAGTCTTTTTATAGCCGTGCTGTTCCAGGAGGCTTGCCATTCTTTCGCTGTCCGACTTATTCATCTGGCAGCCGATGGTGATAATGTGATAAGTTTTACTTTTCATATTATATGCCAAGCTCCTTAAGTTGCTCTCTCTGCTTTCTTGACAGCCCGGTCGGGGTTTTAACGATCACCTCCACCAAATGATCGCCGCGGCCGCGGCCGTTTAAATAAGGCACGCCTTTGCCGCGTAGAATAAAAACTCTGCCCGATTGCGTGCCTTCGGGAATTTTTAAATCAACCAATCCGTCGACCGTCGCCACTTCAATTTTATCGCCTAAAGCGGCTTGAGAAAAACTGATTTCCGCGCGGGATTTTATGTTAAAGCCGTCGCGCTCAAAACGCTTATCAGAATTAACCCTTATTTTTAAATATAAATCGCCGGCCGGGGCGCCTTTGGCCGCCGCTTCGCCTTGGCCGGATAATCTTATGGTCTCATTGTTATCAATGCCGGCCGGAATTTTAACTTTTAAATTAACTATTTGCTGGGCTAGCCCGGCGCCGCGGCAGGCTGAACATTTTTCCTTAAAAATTTTACCCTCGCCGTGGCAAGTATCGCACTCCATCTGCACCTGCATATTGCCTAAAATAGTGCGCTGGACTCTTACGACCCGCCCTTTGCCGCCGCAGGTTTTGCAGGTTATAACTTCCGTACCCGGTTCCTTGCCCTCGCCGTGGCATCTAGAACATTTTACCGTTTTCTTTAAATTAATTTCTTTTTCCACGCCAAAAACCGCTTCGCTAAAACTAATATTTAAAAGCACTTGAATATCACTGCCGCGCCTTTGGCCGCGCGATCGCGAACCGCCGCCGGAGAAACCAAAGACATCGCCCAACCCGCCAAAAATATCGCCTAAGTCTTCCATATTAACATTAAAGCCGCCGGAGAAATCACCAAAGCCGCCGGAGCCTTGCGCGCCGCCGGCTTGGCCATTTTGAAAAGCCGAACCGAACTGATCGTATTGGGATCGCTTTTTAGAGTCGCTTAAAACTTGATAAGCCTCGTTAATTTCTTTAAACTTGGCTTCGTCGCCGCTCTTTTTATCCGGATGATGCTCATGCGCCAGCTTGCGAAAAGCTTTTTTAATATCATCCGCCGAAGCATTTTTATTTACGCCGAGTATATTGTAATAGTCTTTGGACATTTTGAGTATTGTCATTCCCGCGCAGGCGGGAATCAAGAATTATTTATTTTATTTCAATCTTTTTTCTATTTCTTTGTTAAAAATAGATTTAGCAACTTTCGTATAAAACTTGTTATTTTTCTTTCTGAAATTGCACATAGAAAGCCGATCAGATTTATAATAATTTAAGTCACATTCAAATTGCTCTTTAAAAGAATCTGATAAAGCATCTGCGTCAATCATTATTCTTTTGTTTATATTCCTAGGATTATGAAATTTATGCGCTCTTATTATTTCTATTATTTTATTTATCCTTTTTATTTCATAACCGATTCGCGATAAAACCTCACTGGCAATCTCGGCGGAATATTTAATATGCAACTTTAAAGCTTTAATTCTTCCTTTTTTATCATTAGCGGTTTGTAATTTTTTCGGGACTCTGGACCAGCCAGTATCATGCAAAATCGCAGCAGGTACAAGCAAATCTTCCTCGCCTATGCCCGATTTAATTATCATTTCCATGGCCTTAACCACGCCCTTAACATGCGTAAGGTCTTTTTCTCTTCCGGCTTTTATATGAGGCAAGGCTAACTGCCAAATTTTTTTGTATTGTTTTTTCATCCCTGCCGCTTGCTCCTGGATTGCGGGTCAAGCCCGCAATGACAAAAGTAAATTATTTCTTTTCCGTAAATTCGCCTTCAATCGGCCCTTCGTCTTTTTTCGGTTCGCCTGTTCCGGCATCACCGCCAGTTTCACCTCCAGCTTGTTTATCCGCCGAAGCTTCAGCGGAGGCGGACTGGTACATAGCCGCGCCGATTTTTTGCGCCGCTTGATTTAATTCATCAAGCTTCTTTTTTGTATTGTCGTAATTATCGCTGTCTTTGGCTTTTTTTAAATCTTCAATTTTATCCTGCAATTCTTTTAATTCTTCCGGTTTTACTTTATCGCCCGCGTCTTTAATTAATTTTTCCGTCTGGAAAATTACGGCTTCGGCTTGATTTTTAATTTCCACCTGCTCTTTTTTCTTTTTATCATCTTCGGCATGGAGTTCAGCTTCTTTTTTCATTTTTTCAACTTCATCCTTGCTTAAGCCGGAAGACGCGGTGATGGTAATTTTTTGCTCTTTATTGGTCGCTTTATCTTTAGCTTTAACATTTAAGATACCATTAGCGTCTATGTCAAAGCTTACTTCAACCTGCGGAATGCCGCGAGGCGCCGACGGTATGCCGTCCAGGATAAATCTGCCTAAGGTTTTATTATCCGCCGCCATCGGGCGCTCGCCTTGAAGCACATGAATTTCCACGCTGGTTTGGCCGTCGGCCGCGGTGGAAAATATTTGCGATTTTGAAGTCGGGATAGTGGTATTGCGTTCAATCAAAGGCGTCGCCACGCCGCCCAAGGTTTCTATGCCTAAAGTCAACGGAGTTACGTCTAAAAGCAACACGTCTTTAACGTCGCCTTGCAAAACTCCGGCTTGCACGGCCGCGCCCAAAGCCACGACTTCATCCGGATTAACCGTTAAATTCGGCTCCTTGCCAAAAAATTCTTTAACTTTTTTCTGGACTAAGGGCATACGGGTCATGCCGCCGACTAGAATCACTTCTTCAATATCGGAAACCGTAAAGCCCGCGTCTTTTAAGGCCGACTGGCAAGGCGCGATAGTTTTTTCAACCAAATCGCCCACCAATTCTTCAAGCTTGGCGCGCGTCATTTTCATAACTAAATGTTTTGGCCCGTTAGCATCGGTCGTTATAAAAGGCTGATTGATTTCCGTTTCCATGGTAGTGGAAAGTTCAATTTTGGCTTTTTCCGCCGCTTCCTTGATTCTTTGTAAAGACAAAGTGTCCTTAGATAAATCAATGCCCTGGTCTTTTCTAAATTCTTCAATTATCCAATTAATAATCCTTTGGTCAAAATCTTCGCCGCCCAGATGAGTGTCGCCGTTGGTTGACTTAACTTCAACCGTATCAGAGCTAACGTCTAAAATGGAAATATCAAAAGTTCCGCCGCCTAAATCATAGACCGCGATTTGCTCGCCTTTCTTTTTTTCAAAGCCGTAAGCTAAAGCCGCGGCTGTCGGTTCGTTAATAATGCGCTTAACGTCCAAACCGGCGATTTTTCCCGCGTCTTTAGTGGCTTGCCTCTGCGAATCGTCAAAATAAGCCGGCACAGTTATAATCGCTTCGGTAATTTTCTCGCCCAATTTAGCTTCGGCATCGGCTTTTAATTTAGATAAAATCATGGCCGATATTTCTTGCGGCGTGTATTCTTTATCTGACATTTTTATTTTAACTCCGCCGTTAGCCTTAACTATTTTATAGGGCGAAATTTTAATATCGCGCTGGACTTCGTCAGACTCAAAACTGCGGCCGATTAATCGCTTAACCGCGTAGACCGTGTTTTCCGGGTTGGTGACAGCCTGCCTTTTAGCGGTCTGGCCGACCAATCTTTCGCCGTTTTTGGAAATCGCCACAATAGAAGGCGTGGTCCGATTGCCTTCGGCGTTTTCCAAAATTTTCGGCTGGCCGCCTTCAATAATGGCCATAGCACTATTGGTAGTGCCTAAATCAATTCCTAGTATTTTTGACATAATATTTTTTACATTTCCGTCATTCCCGCGCAGGCGGGAATCCAGAAATTATTTAAATTTATTAATTATTAATTTATTTTTTTCCGGTTTTTATCTTTATCGTTTTCGGCTTGGTTTCCGGCGCTTTCGGCACGGCGATTTTTAAAATGCCGTTGACCGCTTCGGCCGAAGCTTTTTCGCCTAAAACATGGGACGGCAGCGGCACGCTCCGATAGAAACTTCCCCGCCTGATTTCTTTGCGGTAATAATTTTTATCTTCCACTTCGCTTTTTTTCTCATTTTCACCCTTAATAATCAAAACATCATTTTCAATGGAAATATCAACTTTCTCCGGGTCAATGCCGGCAAGTTGAGTTTCAATATAGACTTTATCTTTATCCTGATAAACGTCCACCGCCGGCATATAACCGGTAAAACCGGTTCTGGCAGGCATGAAATTTTCAAACATTTTATCCATATCCTCGAAAGACTCAAGGGATGGCATCCATTTTATAATTGGCATATTTTTGTTGTGTCATTGCGAGGAGCGCTAGCGAACGCGGATCCCTCGCTTATACTCGGGACAGGCTTCGCAATCTCACGAACATTAATCTTTTATCTAAACTTTACATTTGTGGGATTGCTTCGCTTCCTCCGGTCGCTCGCAATGACAATTAAAATTATTTCTTTTTATAAACTATCACTTTCGCCGGCTCAATCACTTTTCCATTCAGCTTATAACCGGCCTTTACTTCTTTAGCCACTTGCCCGTCCAAATTTTCATCCTCGGTTTCTTCACTTGATAAAGCGTCCATTAAATTATGGTCAAATTTTTTATCTTTAACCTTTATTTCTTCCACGCCGATTTTATTTAAAACATCTTTAAATTGCTTAACTACATGCTCTACGCCCTTAAGCCAGTCGTCCGTGGTCTCACCGTTGTGATGTTCCAGCGCCATTTTCAAATTATCATAAACCGGTAAAATTTCCTTTAGCATCTGCTCATTGGCGTAGACCGCGAATTCCATTTTTTCCTTGGCCGTCTGCTTTAATAAATTCTGATAATCGGCTAAAGCACGCTTATACTTGTCTTCAAAACTATCGGATTTATTTTTAAGATGCTCTAAATAAAAATTAATGGTTTTAATTGTCGCTGGATCTATTTTTAATGTTTTCAAAGCCTCTCCTGGTTTTATCCAAATATATTCCTCCATTTCATCGCTTTTGGTAATTTTTCCGCCAGATACTCTGGCGCAATAATCCAAGAAAATAAAATGTTTCTTTTTATAAAAGTTTTTTAGATCAATTGCATCTTGCAAACCAATAAATTCAATATTATCTATTTCCAGGCCGGTCTCTTCCATAATTTCCCGCTTTAAAGCCTGCTCGCTGGTTTCACCTAATTCTATGTGTCCGCCTGGGATAACCCAATAGTCGCCCCATTTAGGCAGTTGAACCAATAAAATTTCTCCATTTTCATTATATATAACCGGACCAACCGTTGGCTCCGGATATTTTTGGCCATAATCATTTTTTTCTTCGTTCATAAATTTACCAAATGATTCATGCCTGTTGATTGGGCTAAATTTGTAAAATTTTCGTGCGATGACTGTTTGAGCCCGAGTATTCTCGGGCGAGTTCCGCAGTAGAAAATTTTATAAATTCAGCCCAATCACCATGTAGTTAATGGCACAATCAATATTATTACTTTTCCATTAATATATTATTAAGAAATTTTATCAAAGCCAGGTTTTTTTCATAATCCATCCTCATCGGGCCTAAAATTCCGAATAAGCCGATATTGTCATCTAATTTATATTTGGCCAAAATCGTGCCGCAAAAATCGCCGAAAGGATTATTAACGCCGAGAAAAATCCGCGGGCCGGTTTCAAGCTTATTGTAAATATTGTCAATTATTTCATCCACCCGATCAATAATCTGCGAAATGTCATAAATCAATTCGGTCTGGCTGAATTCCGGCTGGGACAATAAATTGGAGATGCCGGTGTAATATAAATTATTGCGGTGAAAAGCCCAAAAAACCGCGTTGCCGGAAACTTTAGCCAGCTCTTTGGCCGCTTGCTTAAAGCTTAATTCGTCCTTATCTTTCAATATTTTGGAAAAAATTTTAATTTCCGCGGCGCTTAATTTCTTTTCCGCCAAATTTTCAATGTATAAATTATAGGCCTTCTCGGTCGGTATGCGGCCGGCCGAAGTGTGCGGCTGGGCGATATAACCGGCTTCTTCAAGATTGGCCATTTCGTTTCTGACCGTGGCCGATGATATATCTAGATTATACTTATCAACCAAAACTTCCGACCCTACGGGAGCGCCGGTTTTTATATGTTCTTTAACAATGGTATTTAAAATCAAAGCCTTTCTTTCGTCCATATATTACTATTATATAACATTTAGCACTCCTGTCAAGAGAGTGCTAAAGATACTACAAAAATGGCTAAAATTAAAAATTTTATCAAATAAAATTATATGGCCGTAGAGCTTTGCTCGCTATATAATTTTATTTGATACAGTATATTTTTGGAAAATATTAAAAACCTTTTTTAAAAAGGTTTTTAAGGCTTTCTAAAATACCAGGTTAAAACTTCATTGGCGATCGGCACGGCGACGCTACTGCCTTCGCCGCCCTGCTCAATCAAAACGGTTATAACTATTTGCGGCTTATCATAAGGCGCGAAGCCGGTGAACCAGGCATGGGTCGGCTTAGTCGTTGACCATTGCGCCGTGCCGGTTTTTCCGGCTACTTCTACCGGCACTGACTGCAAGCTGCGCGCGCTGCCGGCCGTTACCGTCTGCCTCATGCCCTCTCTAACGATATTTATATTTTTAGAGCTTATTATCTTAGATTTAATCGGCTGATTATCAACTTCGCTGATTAGTTGATCTTTGCTATTTAAAACTTGCTTAATTATATGAGGCCGATAAAGCGAGCCGCCGTTGGCGAATACGGCCGTATAATCAGCAACCTGAAGCGGCGTGACTAAGGTATCCCCTTGCCCGATGGCCAAATGATAAGTGTCGCCGATATACCAGGGTTCGCCCTTGGTTTTTTTCTTCCATTCTTCGGTCGGTAAAAATCCGCTGGCTTCGCCCGGCATATCAATGCCGGTTTGAGTGTCCAGGCCGAATAATTTTTCATATTTTACCATGCGGTCCAAGCCGAGGCCTTGAAAATCCTGGTAGCCGCCGCCGATATAATAAAAAAAAGTATTGACCGACTCGGCCAGCGCTCTCCTGACATTAGTCGTGCCATGGCCGCCGGCTTTCCAGTCAGGGAAAAACCACTGGCCGATTCTTATGCCGCCGGAGCTTAAAAAACTGGTATTTTCATTTATGACATTTTCTTCAAGCGCCGCGGCCGCGATCACCGGCTTGATTACCGAGCCGGAAGGATATTCGCCGGAAATACAGCGGTTAAATAAGGGCCGATCCGGATGATTAGCGATTTTTTCATATTCCGCCTGCGTCATGCCATGGGCAAAGTCATTATTGTTATATGAAGGAAAACTGACCATAGCTAAAATTTCTCCATTATTCGGATCAAGCGCTATGGCGCAAGCTTTATTAAGATTAGCTTTTTGCAGGCTTTTTATTATTGATTCTTCCAATTTTTTTTGCAACTCCACGTCAATTGATAATACTAAATTATGCCCGTCTTCGCCGGCCTCCTGATTAATAATCTTTTTTTCTTTGCCTAAAGCGTCAACTTCAATTTGTTTTTTGCCGTTAGTGCCTTTCATTTCATTTTCCCAAAAATTTTCCATGCCTGATTTTCCGATATAATCAATCGGCAGATATTCAGAGCCGAATTTAACCAATTCTTTATCATTAATTTTACCCGTGTAGCCTAAAACATGAGATAAAGACAAGCTGTATAAATTATATTCCCGCCTGGTCTTATTGGTTATGACCACGCCCGGCATATTATCCGATTCCAAATAAAGCATCATGGCTTTATCATATTCAATATTATCGGCGATAAAAAGCGGCTGATATGACTCCAGCGAACCCGGCTCAATTTTAGACAGCAAATTTAAAATATCTTCCGGCTTTAAATTTTCCAAATTCTCGCTTACCCTTTGAATAATAGCTTGCCGCGCCAGGCTGTCTTTAGGCAAATCGGCCGGCACGAAATATAATAAAAAATTAGCTGAATTTCTAACCAGAGGCCGTCCTTCTCTATCATAAATAACGCCTCTTTTAGCTTCTAGCCGCTCAACCCTAATGCGATTACCTTCAGCCAATTCATAATAATAGCCGCCCTTAACTACTTGCAGCCAGGCGGCGCGGGCGATAATAACCCCCATAAATAAAAACAGAACTAAATTTATTTTAAAGACTTTGTTGATATCAAAATTCTTGCCAATGGTTTCTTTGGTGCCTTTAGTCTCTTCCAGCCAATCCTCGGCCGAACCTCGGTTTAATTTGCCAAGCTTAAGATCGCCTTCTCTTATAGTGAAAGGGTGGCTTTTTTTAAATTTTCTTTTAAACAGAGAAGTCATATCAGCGCCTTAAAAATACCGGCTTAAAGCTTCTGCCTAAGAAATAAATTACATAATAAATAATAAATGCCAGCAGAAGATTCAAGCCGATTTGCTCCAATAGGGAAAACCAAAAATTACCGGCCGCCAGCCAGGCGGTTGAACTTGTTTCCATGAAAATTAAAACAAATAAATTAATTACCAATTCATAAATAATAGTGGCTAGCGCGGTTAAGGCTAAAAATGAATAGAGCGAACGGTTGGTAAAAAAATAATTTAGCAAAAAATTAGCGATTATAATCGTCAGGCTTAAGCTGATTAAATAAACTCCGAAAGGCAAAAAAGAAAAAACTTCAAATAAAAAACCAATGCCGATTACCCAGCAAATGGCAAAATTAAAACTTAAAAAGCCCAAAATAAAAATTAAAACCACCAAAATTAAATTCAAGTTGCTGGCCATGCCCGGCAAATCGCCAACTAAAGCGATTTGCATGACCCCCAAACCGATTATTAAAATGATATTAGTAATTATTTTTACTATCATATTTAATATATCTTAACAAATTACCGATAAAAAAGCCATGCAAATAAAAAAAGAGGGGGCAAGTATTGCTACTTACCCCCAAGCCTCGCCCCTACCGGGTAAAGCTCCGACAGAAGTTTGGCCGTTGGCTATGCTGTTTAGGCTAAATCTTTACTGGCCCAGGTCCGGACTGGGCACTCTTGCCTAAAGGGCATAACGCGGCGTGGTTAATTTTCGGCTCGGAATTCGCTCAGCAGGGATAACCGTCCCCGCCTTGCCGTTGGCCTACTCTGAACGCCCATCCTCTCAGTGAATGGGAGAACCTTTTTCAGGTCATCAATGGCCGGGGGGTTCTCAAACAGACTCAAGGCCAATTGGTAACTGATGCTTGAGCCATTCTCAAAGACGACGATGGCATGACCGTCTGATTTTTTTCCTGCGGTTCCGATGACAATCAGCTCTATGGGCGTCACCTCGACCTCTTTTTTGCACATGGCCTGCACGTCTTTGCAAACATATGCATTCCCCATCACTCCACGGCCAATTTTTAATCTCGGTACTTCATTCATCTTTACCTTCCTTTCTTTTATGCTGTTATGATTTGTTTTATTTACATTCACCAAACAACGCGCCGCTTTTTTAAAGATCGCCCCTCCTTTCTTAAAACATTTTAATATACCTTAATTTTGTTAATTTGTCAACTATCGCGGATCCTCGCTTTTTATTCCTTAACTAAATTCTCCCCCACCCTAAAAATATCGCCGGCGCCCATTAATACTATAACATCACCTCTTTCGGCATGCTCACGCAAATATTTTTCACATTCAGACAGGGTTGGAATATGCTCTACTTTTTGTTTAACGCCAGCCAGCTGATTATTGCTTTTTATTTTTTCCACCAAATCTCGGCTATGCACGCCGCCTTGCTGTTCGCGGGCCGAACCGTAAATATCTATAATAATCAGTTCATTAACATTACCGAAACTTTTAGTAAAGTCGTCAAACAAAGCCTTAGTGCGGCTGAACGTATGCGGGTGAAAAGCCACAATTAAATTTCTATTTCCATATTTCTGCCGGATTGCTTCTACCGTGGCTTTTATTTCCGTGGGATGATGGGCATAATCGTCAATTATTACCGCACCTTTGAATTCGCCTAAAACTTGCATCCGCCGCGCCGTGCCGGAAAATTCTTCCAAATATTTTCTGACTTTAAATAATTCAACATTTAGTTCAACGCAAGTGGCGATCACTGCCAAGGCATTATAAATATTATGTTGGCCGCCGAGCTGAATGGAAAAATCGCCCAGCTCCTCGGCTTTTATTTCATCATCAATTTCATCAACATCTTCAATGCCTAATTTCACTTTAAAATACTGCTTCTGCCCGTCGCCTTTTATGTCATAAGCTACATAATCGGCCGCTTCGTTAATGGCATAAGTTATAACTTCGCCTCTGCAATTTACCTGCGCGGTTTTTCTAATTATCGGATCGTCAAAATTCGCCACTAAAAATCCTTTAGCCGGTATCTTTTTTATAAATTCAATAAAAACATTTTTATAATTTTCCTCGGTCGCGAAAAAATCCGGGTGGTCATAGTCAATATTATTTAAAATCACGGCTTTAGGCTGATAATTTTCCAGCTTGTTTTGATATTCATCAGCTTCAATTACCAAATAGTCGGAGCCGCCGATTAAAGAGCAGCCGTCAAATTGCGGTACTTTAGCGCCGACCATTACGCTCGGCTCAAGCTCGGCCATTTTCATAACATAACCAAGCCAAGCCGTAGTCGTGGTTTTGCCGTGCGAACCAACTACGGCGATGCCGTATTTTTGGTTAAAAATTTCGCCCAGAGCTTGAGCATAAGTTAATACCTTCACTGCCGCCTTGGCCACCGAAGCTTTAGCGAAGGCGGCGGCCACTTCAACATTGGTTTGCGCGTTATAGGCCGTGGAATAAATTATTAAATCCGCGTCCGCGGGAATATTTTTCACGTCAAATTTCTCTACAACTTTAATGCCACAATTGTTAAGCACCGCGTCGGTCATGTATTTTTCCGGCCCGTCCGAACCGCTAACTTCCGCCCCGTTGGCCGCCAAAAACTGGCCTAGCATGGTCATGCCGACTCCTTTAGCGCCGATTAAATAAATTTTTTTAATCTTACTAAAATCCATATTAGTATTTTACCCCCTTTATTAAAGGGGGTTAGGGGGATTTTACCTTATTTCTCTACTCCCATCTTATCCCATTCAACTAAAAAAAACAAATAAAAAAAGGGGCTGGATTTATATTTATCCAACCCTGTTGTCTCCTTATTTAAAATACACTGCCAGCAGTTCTTTATCCCTGTCACCGCCGATTTTCTTTAACTCCTCAAGAAACCGGCGAGCGGCCTGCCAGCCCTGCCTTTCCATCCTGGCTATAACTACCAGGTGGACTATCAAGCCCGCTCTAGTATAGCGGGGACCGACATCAGGAGCTTCTAGCTCTGTGATTGTCTCCTCGACCGTTAAAGCTGTTAAATCCTCCATAAGCATGGGCGCGCCTCCTTAAGTTTATAAATTCATACAACTTTTCACCTAGGAAGGTCAACAGCGATTTAAAGCCCTCCTGGACAATTTGCTCTGGCGGCGTGAATCCGCCGTTACCCTCTCGACCGCCGCCGCCGACAAAGACGCAAAACTTTTCGGCATCAAAATCGTTCCCCGTACCTTTATAAAATAGCACGTGGCAAGACGGCGGCATAAAATAAACCGCTATGCCGTCAACCTCGCCGGCGAATCTATCGCGCAACTCGGCCAGGATTTTTTTCTCCGGCAAAATCGCGTCGGCACTGATTAAAACAAACTTCAGGCCCCTGACATTCAAAAAGGTATAATTGTTGAAAGCTTCTTCCCGCGCCTGCTCGACCAGAGCACCGGACACAGAAATTATCCCGCTCAACCATTTGTCTTGCCGCAAAAGACGACCCCTGGCCAGGAGATTTACCAAATGGGTTAAACCGCCGATATCACTTTTAATATTAAGGTAAGATATGGCGTTTTGAAAATTTTCGCCAAACCCGATAATTGCCTCTGGCCTGCCGGGGGCTGGATCATAATCCTGCGCCTGGGCAATTTGCGCCAGAAACTCCGCGTATGGGTCTTTTGGCAATATTCGTCCCTGAATCAGCTTGGACGCGCAAATTTTTCCCTTATCACCCAGAAATACTTCATGGCCGCATATTTTAAGCAGGCCAATAAAATCCTTAGTGCTTGAGTGGTGGTCATCCCACTCCAGCTTTTCCGCCTTGGCCGCGATCTGGCCTAAAACCGTTCCCGATCCACTCGGCAGCGGATAATCCTTAGCATCAATATCACTGACATAGATTGCGTAGCCCTGCTTTAATCTGGCCAATTTAGCAAACACTTGCTCCTGCTCCAAGTAAGAGCAAAAAATCAACTTAGCCTTTTCTCCGCAAGTCTTTAGAAATCTTACTCGCAAAGCCGCGGAAATAATGCCGTCAACATCATCCCTGTGTGTTACCACATAATTTTTCAATGTCCTATTCCTCCTTTATTATTTTTTTGTTTTTCATTTTAAAATACTATAAAATCATAATATTGTCAATGATTACTTTCTAAAAATTTTCTGCTATAATTGTGTGATAAAAATATTTATACAGCATGACTACTAATTTATCTTCAATAAAAATCGCCATCATCGCCGCCCATTCCACTGGCAAAACCACCTTAGCCAAAGCCTTGTCAAAAAAATTAAAAATTTCCCATATAAAAAGCGACTTTGCTCGCGAAATAACCAAGGAAAAATTTAATGGCAAAAAGCTCCAAGAACTGACTAAAAAGGAATTTTTTAATATGGAATTATCGCATTACCTGAAAAAACTGGAAGTGGCCGTAAGAAATGAGGCTTTTGTCACTGACGGCGGCTTTATTCTAAGCCCGATTTATCTTGGCTTAATGAACCCTGAATTATTGGAAGAGGAAAAATATATTAAATTTTTGGATTTATGCGTTAAGCGGACCAAAAATATTTATACTCATATAATTTATCTGCCGCCGGAAATTGAATTGGAAGATGATAATTATCGCCCTATGGATGAAGATTTGCGCGTAAAAGTTGATGAACTGCTTATAAATTTATTGCGTTATCATGATATAAAATATCGTGAAGTCTCCGGATCGGTTTTAGATAGGGTTAGCCAGGCGATAAATTATTTAAAAAACAGCCTCAACACAAGGCCGGGGCTATTTTAAAAACCAATTGGCGCGATAGCAATTTTTTATACCGTAAATCCGCTAGTTCGCTTTAATATTTTTTCTTCATCTAAAGTTTTAACTTCTCTATTTTTCATAATAACTTTTCCATTAACAATTACATTTTCCACGTCATCGTGGCTAACGCAATAAACCAAATGAGAATAAGGATTATAAACCGGCGCTAGGTGCGGCTTGTTTAAATTTATGGTAATAATGTCAGCTTTTTTACCGGCTTGGAGCGAACCGATTTCTTTGTCCATACCCAAAACTTTGGCGCCGCCGATAGTCGCCATTTTTACCACCTCTTTGGCGCTAATCGCCGTGGGATCAAAATTATTCACTTTATGCATTAAAGCGCAAGCGCGCATATCGGAAAATAAATCCAAAGTATTATTGCTGGCCGCGCCGTCCGTACCTAAACCGACCGTTATGCCCATTTCCAGCATGCGTTTAAGCGGCGCCGCGCCCGAGGCTAATTTCATATTGCTAATCGGGCAGTGCGCGACTTTAACTCCCCTATTTTTATAAATTTCTAAATCATTGTCATTAAGCCAAACGCTGTGCGCGGCCATCAGCCTATCCGACAGCATTTCCAGTTCGTCCAAATATTCAACCGGCGTTTTGCCGTGAGCCGACAAGCAATCATCAACCTCCTTTTTTGTTTCGCTAACATGAATATGCAAGCGCATATTTTCAGCATCAGCCACAGCTTTAATTTTAAGCAAATTTTCTTTTGAACAAGTATAGATGGCGTGCGGCGCCAAAATAATTTTTACGAACTCATTATTTTTATATTGTTTGGCCAAGCTAACGGCCTCGCCTATTCCTTCTGTTGGATTTTTAAAATCTAAAATCGTAATACCAATTAAAGCCCTTAAGCCAGCTCTTATAGCCGGCTCGGCCATGCTCTTACCGAAAAAATACATATCATTATAAGTTGTCACGCCGGCTTTTATCATTTCCAGGCAAGCCAGCTCGCCGGCTTGTTTTACAAATTCGGCATTGACATATTTAGCTTCCGCCGGCCAAATATGCTGATTAAGCCAAATATCCAAAGGCAAATCGTCGGCCAGCCCTCGAAAATAAGCCATGGCCGCGTGAGTATGAGTATTAACTAAGCCCGGCATGACGATTGAATTGCCAACGTCAATAGTTTCTTTAGCCTGATAATTTTTAATTTCATCGCCGGCTCCTAAGCCAACAATTTTATTTTCAAGCACGGCGACAAAGCCGTTTTTTATCACGGTTAGCTTATCGTCCATGGGCAAAATATATTTTCCTTTAATAATTAAATCGCATTGCATATATCTCCTTGTCATTCCCGCGAAAGCGGGAATCCATTTACTTATTAAATTTTATAAATCTAAAATTTTATTTATAATTTTTACCATCTCCCGGCTCGATCCCGGCTTCATGGCGTTTTTCATATTTGCCGCCAGATTACCGAGCATTTTTTCATCAGCCAGCAAATCTTTTATCATATGGGTAAAACCGGCCGCCGTTAAATCTTTTTGGCCGATCACGATGGCTGCTTTTTTACCTTTAAAATATTCCGCGTTGGCTTCTTGATGCGAATCCGGCATGGGAATTATTATAGCCGGCTTCTTTAAATATGACAACTCGGACAAAATTCCCAGCCCGGCTCGCGTCACTACGATATCCGCCATTTTCAATGCGCCCGCCATCTCATCGATATTTAAAAACTCGTATTTTGCATAATTCATAATTCGTAATTCATTATTCAATATCCCCCTATCTTTCCCCGTTATATGTATCACTTGGCAAAATTTAGTTAATTCGCCTATGCTATCTTCCGTTAATTTATTAAAAAACACAGCTCCAGTGCCTCCGCCCACGATTAATATAACCGGCAAATTATTTTTAAATTCCGTTGCGAGCGTCAGGCTACGCCTCACCGGGTTTCCGGTCCACTCCGCCTTTTTACCATAATCTTTTAAAGATTTTTCAAAGGTTACAGTAATAACTTTAGCAAACGGCGCCATTAGCTTATTGGCCAGGCCGGCTATTATATCCTGCTGATGGATTAAAATTGGCACGCGCAAAACCCAGGCCGCCCAAACTATTGGCACGCTGATAAAACTGCCGGCGCTTATCACCAAATCCGGCCGCCATTTTAGCATCTGCCATAGCGACTGAAAAAAACCTAATTTAATTTTAATAATATCCGCTAAATTTTTAAAAGAAAAATACCGGCGCCACTTTCCGCCGCTAATGGCTTTAAATTCAATGCCGGCTTTTTCCACCATCTCCCGCTCCGGTCCGAATTTCGTGCCCAGCCATAAAAATTCAAACTCACCTTTGCCCCCCTTATAAAGGGGAGTTAGGAGGGGGTTAAGTTCTTCCGCCACTGCCAGCAAAGGCGCCACCGACCCGCCGGTTCCCCCGCCGGTTAAAAGGATTTTATGTTTTTTATTTTCACTTTCCATAAATTTATTTTAAGACAATTTTGCTCTTGAAGTGTGGGGTTGGTTATTTTTCAAGCGAGGACTGTTTGAGCGTAGCGAGTTCCGCAGCGAAGAAAAATCACTAACCCCACACTTCAATTGCTGTTTTTACTTTTACAATAATATACACGCGCTTACCTAATCTGCTTGCTTATATTAACCAATATGCCGATAGAAGCTAAGGCAACCAATATGGCCGAGCCGCCGTAGCTTATCATGGGCAGAGGCACGCCGGTCATAGGCATAATGTTAACCATGCCGCCGATATTTATCAAGGCCTGCATAATGATCCAGCTAACTATGCCGATAGCTAAAATTTTTCCAAAATCGTCCGGCGCGCGCCTGGCGATCATGACGCCTCTATAAAATAAGGCTAAATATAATAAAATTAAGCCAACGGAAAAAATAAAACCGGTTTCTTCGCTGATTATGGGAAAAATAGCGTCATTCTGCGCTTGCGGCAAATAGGAAAATTTCTGTCTGGAAGCGCCCAGGCCGCGGCCGAAAAAACCGCCCGAACCAACCGCGATTAAAGATTGATTAACTTGATAGCAAATTTCTTGTTTTGAAAAAGACGGATCCAGCATGCATTTAAAACGATTGGCCTGATAAGGATAAATATTTACCATAATAATTAAAGCCACTAAGCCAAGCAGAATCAAACCTGCTAGATGCTTAACACTGCCGCCGCCAACGAAATAAACCATTAACGATGCCAAGCCAATAATGGTTAAAGTGCCCATATCCGGCTGCAGCATCATCAATAAGGCAATCAAGCCTAAAATAGCGACGAACGGCCCGATGCCCCGCGACACTTCGGCCAGCTGCTTTTTTCTGCCTTCAAGCCAAGCCGCCAAATATATTAAAAAAGTAATTTTAACGAATTCCGAGGGCTGCAGCGAATAGCCGAAAACATTAATCCAGCTTCGGGAAGTTCCCCAAGTCCCGGCCAGTCCGGGAATAAAAACCAATAAAAGCAACCCGATAGAAGCAATCAGCATCCATAAAGCGTATTTGCGCCAAACGTGATAATCAACGCGCGAAAAAAACCAAAAAGCCATAAGGCCCACGATCAAGCCGAATAACTGGTGTTTAAAAAGATAATAACTGTCATGATAAGTATTATAGGAGATAACCGAAGAGGCGCTGGAAAGCATAATTAAGCCGAAAACGATAATCGCTCCGACAATAAAAATAAGCGGTCCGTCCGCCTCCCGCTCGCCTTTATAAGATAATATTTTATTAAACCAGCTTATCAGCGAAGACATAATTTTATTTTTATATTGTCTTGTCCAATAAAAATACCACTAACCCCATAGCCGCGCTGACGCCGGCGATAACCCAAAAGCGCATAACGATTTTAGGCTCGGACCAGCCGCTGGCTTCAAGGTGGTGATGTATCGGCGAAGAAATGAATATTTTTTTTCCTCTGATCTTCTTGGATAATTGCTGAATGATGACCGAAAAAGATTCTATGACAAAAACCAGGCCGATGATGGGCAAAATTAAGGCCGAATTGGTCAGCATGGCGATCACGCCTAAAGTGATGCCTAAGCTCATAGCTCCGGTATCGCCCATGTAAAATCTGGCCGGAT
This sequence comes from Patescibacteria group bacterium, assembly GCA_028703305.1. GTDB lineage: Bacteria > Patescibacteriota > Patescibacteriia > Patescibacteriales > GWC2-42-12 > JACPHD01. The sequence continues at coordinate 7,593 of JAQVNC010000002.1, read as the reverse complement.
TGATGTTAAACCACAAAAAAGCCAATAAAGCGCCGGTAATAACGCCGCAAAAAGCGGCTAAATCATACTTACCCATGGAAAAAGCAATCACGCCGAAAGCGGCAAAACAAGAAAGTAGAACGCCGCCGGCCAAACCGTCTAAACCGTCGGTTTCATTGACTGAAAAAGCCGTCGCTACTAAAACAAAAACAAAAATCAGCATATATGGCCAGCCCATTTGAAAGTCGCCTAAAAATGGCACATGAAAGACATCCCAGCTTAATTTAAAATAAAACCACCAAGCGCCAAAGGCGGCAATAATAGTATAAATCAATAAACGATGCTTAACCCGCAAGCCGCCGCCGCCCAGAATACCTTTGCCGCGAACGTCCAGCCAGTCATCAACCAAACCGATTAACGCGGTCGCCACTAAAACGCCTAGAGGCAAAAGAGTTTCCTTGCGTGATAAAAAATTAAGATGATTAAAAATATCCGCGGAAAAAATTTTCGGCAAATAATAAAACACCACCGCCAGGATTAAAACCGTCAGCCAAATTAAAATGCCGCCCATGGTCGGCGTGCCGTCTTTATGGGCGTGCATTTTAGTATAAATCGGCGTTGAGCCGTTAGCTCTTATTTTTTTTCCCAAATTATATTTATACAAATAATGCGTTAGAAGCGGCGTCCAAAGAATAGCTACGATAAAAGCCAGCGCGGTTAAAAATAAAATTTTAATTATATAAAAATCAAACATACTATTTTCGCGTGTTATCTAAAATTAACTAAATATATGGCGATCGTGCCGGCGATTAAAAAAAAGTTAATCAACAGGGAAAAACCCAGAAGCAGATGAATTAAAAATTTATTTTTCCCGAAAATATTCAACAGCAAAAGAAAATTTATCACGATAAAAGCCAGGCCTAAAGTCGGAATAATATAGATGTCTTCGGCGTCACCGATTAAATTCACGCCTAAATTTACATTATAATGCAAAACTACTAAATTTTGGCTTACATTAATATTAACATAATATGCCAACAGCCAGTTAATAACATTTAAAGCCAATAAAAGCAACAAATATATTTTAACAAACATAAAACTGACTAAAGACAAAACGGCTTGAGCCAGCTTTTCTCGGCTAAGATATAAATAATTCAATATTTTATGGTCTAGAACCGCCATAACTATAATTTAACATACTTTTCCCGTATCTCGCAACTCATAACCCGCGGCACAACAAAAAGCGCTTTCCAAGAAAAGATGAATTATGGTATAATATAAACAATTAAAAATAATTGAAAAATAACATGTTATCAAATCAACAGCTAAAAAAAATATTAGGAAAATTAGATATCATACCGCCGCAAGAATTTGAAAAATTTTCCACAGAGGCGGAAAAATCCGGCAAAACTCTGGAAAATTATTTAATTGAAAAAAAAATAATAACTTCAAACTCTCTTTATGAAAGCGCGGCCGGCTACTTTAAAATACCTTTTATCAACCTAAAAGATCAAGTTATAAGAAAAGATGTTTTATTTAATATCCCGGAGCCGATTGCCACCACCCACCAAATAGTTGCTTTTGCCGCCGACGACAAGGAAATAAAAATCGCCACTTTAGACCCGGAGAATATAGAAATTTTTGAATTCATCAGGAAAAAAACCAATCTAAAGCCGGTAATTTATTTAACTAGCCCGGACAGCCTTAATGAAACCATTAAGCAATACCACAAAAGCTTAAAAGCCGAATTCAAAGATTTAGCCGATGAAAACCCGGACACGGGTGATGAAAATCTAAAAAAAATGGCGGAAAATCTGCCAATTGTTAGAATCGTTGATACGCTTTTGGAATACGCGATTTTTGAAGGCGCTTCGGATATCCATATTGAGCCGGAAGAAAAAGATGTTATCGCGCGCTACCGCGTTGACGGCATTTTAAGGACGGTTATGACTTTGCCGAAAAATGTCCAGCCGGGAATTATCGCCCGCATAAAAATATTGGCCAACCTTAAAGTTGACGAGCATCGCCTGCCCCAGGACGGCCGCTTTAAAATAAGCGCCAAAGAATATAAAGTTTCTTTCAGAGTTTCCATTATTCCGACTTTTGACGGAGAAAAAATCGTTATGCGCTTATTAACTGAAAAAGCCCAGGTTTTAACCTTGGAACAATTAGGCCTGCAGCCTTCCGCCCTGGAAACTATTAAAAGAAATATTTCTAAGCCGCATGGCATGATTTTAGTAACCGGGCCGACCGGCTCGGGAAAAACCACCACGCTTTACACGGTTTTAAATATTTTAAACACGCCGGAAGTCAATATCATGACGATTGAAGACCCGATTGAATACCGCATGCCCCGCGTTAACCAATCTCAAGTCAATCCGAAGATCGGCTATACTTTCGCCGCCGGTTTAAGGGCCTTTTTAAGGCAAGACCCGAATATTATCATGGTGGGAGAAATCCGCGACCAGGAAACCGCGGAAATCGCCATTCATGCCGCCATGACCGGCCACTTAGTGCTATCAACTCTTCATACCAATGACGCCGTAACTACCTTGCCCCGCCTGTCCGATATGGGCGTACCGGCCTTTTTAGTGGCATCAACCACCAATATTATAATCGCCCAAAGATTAGTCAGAAAAATCTGCCCCAATTGCATCCAAAGTTATAAATTAGACAAACAGACAATAGCTGAATTAAACCAAAGCCTTGATTTGGAAAACATCATGAAAACGCTTGAGGAAAAGAAAATTATTGTTAACGCCAAGCAAGGCATAGAAGCTTTGCTATTTTACCGGGGCAAAGGCTGCAAACAATGCTCCAATTCAGGTTATAAAGGCAGGCTGGGCATTTATGAAGTTTTGGAAGTTACCGACGAGATGTCGGAACTGATTTTAAAAAAAGTTTCGCCGGCCGAGCTTAAAAAGCAAGCGGAAAAACAAAGCATGCTGACGATTATTGAAGACGGCTTTATCAAGGCCAAAAACGGCATTACCACGATTGAAGAAATTATGAGAGTAACTAAAGAATAAAGACTTTAAAAACTTTTTCTAAAAAAGTTTTTAATATTTTCAAAAAATATAATGTATCAAATAAAAATTTTATAGCGAGCAAAGCTCTACGGCCATAAAATTTTTATTTGATTATAATTTATGTCTGTAAATTTACCGCCGCAAAACGAACCGGCCGATCAGCCGGTTAATCAACCGGAAAAAATCGCGACTGCCGCTCCGGCGGATGAGCCGATTCAAAAGCCTAAAAATATTATGGGCTCAATCAACGGTTTTTTGGCAAAATTTTCTTCCATCCCAATCTCGGAAAAATTATTTTTTGTCCAGCATCTAAGCATTATGCTTAAAGCCGGGATTTCTTTGTCGGTAGCCTTAAAAACTTTGGCCAAGCAGACTGGCAATAAACGTTTTGCCAATATTATTAATGACGTTTCCAAAAACGTGGAAAAAGGCATAAGTTTTACCGAAAGCTTAAAGCCACATGAAAAAATCTTCGGCCAATTATTCATTAACATGATTGAATCAGGCGAGGTTTCCGGTAAACTGGAAGAAGTGCTTAAGAGATTATATATCCAATTTAAAAAAAATCATGAGCTGATTTCAAAAGTAAAAGGCGCGCTTACTTACCCGGCGGTAATCTTAGTCGCTATGGGCGGCATCGGCATTTTTATGATGGTAGCCGTCGTGCCGAAAATAACCGTCATGTTTAAAGATTTTAACGCCGAGCTGCCTTTGCCTACCAAGATATTAATTAAATTTTCCGATAGCTTGGTCGCCAACGGCATACTTTATCTTGTCGGCCTGGTTGTTTTTATCATAATTTTAGTCAAGCTGATTAAAACAAAAAGAGGAACCTACATTTTTCACGGTCTGCTTTTAAAAACGCCAATTTTCGGGCCGATTATTAAAAAAATAAACCTGGCCCGTTTCGCGCGCACGATTAGCTCGCTTTTAAAAACCGACATCATGATCATAAAAAGCTTTCAGATTACGGCCAGCATTTTAGGCAATGTCTATTACCGCGACGCCTTAAACGAAATGAGCAATAAAATTAAAAAGGGCGGCACGATAAATGAAGTTATCGCTAATTACCAAAAACTGTTTCCGCCGATCGTCACCCAAATGATCGCCGTCGGCGAAGAAACCGGCGAACTTGATTATATTCTTGAAGAATTGGCCGAATTCTACGAAGGCGAAATCGACCAAATCATGAATAATCTGCCGGCCATAATTGAACCGATCTTAATTTTAACCCTCGGCTTGGTTGTCGGCGGTATGGCCGTAGCCGTAATTATGCCGATGTATTCTTTGACATCGGCCATCTAATTTAAATTTTTATGATTTTTTATAAAAGCCATCGCGGCAGTATGCTGATGGATTTGATTGTGGTCGTTGGCATTATCGCGCTTCTATCAACTTTAGCCATACCTTATCTAAGAAAATACCAGCCGAATTTAAAGCTTAACGCCGCCGCCCGCGGCTTAACGACCGACTTAAGATACGCCCAGCAATTAACCGTGACTGAACAAAAAATTCATATAATCAACTTTAATTACGACCAAGATAAATATGATATTTTAAAAATTGACACCGCCACCACCACTGTTAAAACGGTTATTTTTGATTCTGACGTAACTTTTAAAGAAATCACCGACCTACCGGATAATCAAGTAGTTTTTAATTTTTACGGCGGCGTCAGCCATTCCGGACAAGTCGTTTTAACCAACATTAACGATTCAACCGCTACCATAAATATTAAACCCTCCGGCTACATACAGTTGGCGGAATAATTATGGACTATCTCAACATGAAAAAAAAATTAACCTGCTCGGGCGGCATGGCTCTTTTGGAAGTCATGGTAGCTTTCTCTATTTTAATGCTAACTTTTATCGCCCTAATGCAATCTTTCCCTGTAAGCATGACCATTAATAAAACCTCGGAAAACGCCACCAAAGCTTCTTATTTAGTTCAAGAAAAATTGGAGGAATTAAATTCGCTGGGTTACGCGAATATTTCTACGGGAACGATTGAAGCCAAGCATCGCCTGTCCGACGATACGTCAAATTATTTATATTATTTTCAAAGGCAAACCGCGGTAAGCTATGTTGACGGTAATTTAGCCGACAGCGAGTCGGACACCGGCCTGAAAAAAATTACTGTTACCATTTATTACACCAACGCCCTGTCAAAAACTGAAAAAAATTACAGCACCGTAACTTTAATCAGCCAATGGTAATAAGGGGCGGCCAAAAAACTATGCGTCGCGTCATTTCTCCAACAAATATAATATTAATATTAGGCCTCATGCTCTTGGCCTATTTGGGCTATACGAAATATTTGGATCAAAAAATTGAACAAATTTTAAATAGCTCAAATTATTTTCCCAAACCGGCGATAAGCCCGGCGGCCTCGCCTAATTTGCCGGAGAAGGCTCAACCCGAGCAGAAAACCATAACACCCGAACCGGCCAAAGCTCCGGCGGAAAAGCCGGCGGCCTCGCCAACGGTTAAAAAAGGCTATTACAAAAATAACACTTATTTTTACGAAATCAGTTTTCCCGAAGGCTGGCCGATTAGAGTTAGATCTGAAGCCAATGTTTCGTTAGGCATGGTGCCGCCTAAAAACGGCCTGGGCGCCATCACTATAGAAACATCGCCAGGCGGAACCAACGAGATTGAGCAGGCTAAAGCGGAAGCTAAAAAATATCCGGGCATGATATCAATTACCGAGGAGCCGATAACTTTAGCGGGAATTAAAGGTGATAAGATAACCATAAATAATCTTTTGGCTAAAACTAAAACCATAAATATTTTATTAAAAAAATCAAATTTAAATTACATCATTAAATACAGCGAAGAATCGGCTGATTTCATCAGCCAGGTTAATAAAGCTTTACTAACTTTTAAATTTTTTAAATAATGAAAAAATTCAAATATAAACAACCGGGCTTTACTTTATTGGAAATTATCGTAAGCATTACCCTGTTCACGATTATTATTCTTCTGGTCAGCGAAATTTACCTGGTGACACAGCGCGCTTATAATAAAAATTCCGATACGGCGGAGCTAACGCAAAATGCCAGAGTTTCGCTGGACAGAATCACGCGCGAATTAAGGCAATCAACCAATATAATTACAACTTTGCCGGAAACCGATGACGACCCCGACAATCCTCCGGTTGATCAAATATCCTTTCAGGACGGCCATGACATCAGCCAAATAACCTATCTTAGATATTATCTTGATGGCGGAAATTTAACGCGCGAACTCAAAGCCTATTATTTTGACGAGGAGCCGACGGTCTACGTGGCCTATAACGCTCTGGACCAAAGCGGCGAACCGCCCGAGGAAACAATTATTAATAAACTGACGGTTGGGGAATTTTTTACTGAATTGGAGTTTTGGGGGGCCGATGGCTTGATTAATATTTCTTTTAATTTAAATAAAAACCAACATAATTTTAACTTAAGAACTTCAATTTACAGCCGTAACCGTTAACAGCATGATAAATAAACTATTTATAAATTTTAAAAAAAATAAAGGCATAGCGCTTATTTTAACGATTTTTCTAATGTCTCTGGTTTTATTTTTATCATTATACTTATTAAGCTTTACTCTGACCGAAGATCGCATTTCCCGAAGCCAAGCCTGGGGCGCCAAGACTTACTATCTGGCCGAGGCCGGAATCCAAGATATGGTTTGGAAATTAAAAAACGATGACATTTACAAAAATAATTTTGAAACCGACCCGGCTTGGACCGCCAGCTTCAGCCGCGACCTTCCTTTTGGCGCGGAAAACGGCTCTTACACGGTGAGCATCACTAACACTGGCCTGGCTCACGGCATGATAACTTCCACCGGCACCATAGATTTGGGCAACGGTAAAACCAGCCAAAGAATCGTTAGAACTTACGTTTATCGCGCCATGGGGCAGACCGGGGTTGAGGATAGCGCCGGCTACGCGGACGGAGATATTAATATTTCAGCCAGCTTGGTTAATTTTTATGACGGCAGCTTGCATTCAAATTTAAATCTCATTGTAAATTTAATCAGCACGATAAATATAGATCAAGATTTAAACGCGGTAAATAATTTTAATAAAAGCGCTTTTTCAACTGTTAACGTCGGCGGAGACATACACTCCAAAGAGTACCCTCCGGCCGCGCCAGCCATCGCTATGCCGGCGATTGACTTTGATTCTAGCGACCCCGGCTCTTTGGAAAATAAAGCTACCGTGGTTTATACTAAAGCGCAATTTGACGCGCTGGTCGCGGCGAACGAAAACTTAACCTTGGCCGGACCGATTACCTACGTGGATGGAGATATTGAATTAAAGTGCGACCGCAAATTAACGGTTAGCGGCCTACTGGTTTCAAGCCGAGATATAAATATCGGCAAATTATCCATACCCTGCCTGCTGCAATGCGGACAAAACAATATTACGGTGAATCACGCCGAAGGGGTAGCTTCAGGGCTGCTGGCCAAGAGAAAAATAAATTTTGACCCCTGTACCGGCAATATAAATATTAACGGGGTCGTCTATGCCAGCGACGAATTTAAAACTTTAAGCCTGCCTAAACAGTTTAACATTATTGGCGGCCTAATCG
>JAQVNC010000028.1 GCA_028703305.1 Patescibacteria group bacterium | reverse complement strand
CGCCGATAACTTCTTTTCTCTGCCAGGAAGAAACGCCTAAAACCTGATAGCCTTTTTCCACGCGATATTGCAATAAATCTTGAAAATTATTTTCATTATAAGACTGGCCTTCAATTATTATCGGGCCGGTTATTTTAAGAAAATCCGTGATTAATTTCGGCGTAATGGCGATAACGCCGGAAAATTTAGGAATTTTTTCCACCTCCGGATTTAAATTGCTTTCCGTTTGATAAAATTGGCTGATGGTTTTTGCCGCGGTCGGCCAATCAGGCGACCAATTGGAGTCGCGCATATACCATTTGTCGTTTAAATATTTTCTAATCGGCTCGGGCGGCGCGATATTTATTTTGTCCTGAACCGGCATATCTAGGTGATAAATATCATGCATGTCAAAACTTAAAATATCGCCGTCTTTGATTTTCAATATCCCGTAAGTGCCTAAAAATCCTCCGGTCGGCCTTAATTCGTCGCTATTCTCAAGCATCACCAAGTATTTGACTTCATTAGGGTAGCCGGCTAAAGCCGGAATCATCTGCGACAAAGGCACGGCTTTTTCCAAAATTAGTCCGGCCTGATTTATCTGCTCTTTGACTTGATTGATTTTGTCTTTAAAGGCCAAAAAAACCACGGAAGTTTTAGCTTGCTCTAAATTGATATAAGCTAAATCCAGGTCGGCTTTTATGCCGTTTAGCTCCGGCGCCGCTTCATATATCTTTTTAAGGACGTTTTGCTTTTCCTCGGGGCTTAATCTGGAAAAATTAAATTTTTTGCCATCGCTTAAAATAGACTCAAAACTTAGGCCCAGATTAGCCCCGGCGGCGACCGCCTTGCTTAAAAATTGGACGGAAATCAAAAGGCTTTCAGCTTCGCTTAGCTGGCTTACGGCTAACGGCAAAAATTTAATTAAATTATTATTTTTTATTTCTTCGGTTTTACTGATGGAAATATCAAAATTGCTTTCGGCCAGTCTGGCCAGCTTAACGGCTTGATTAAAATCGCTCTGCCGGGCGGACGCCACGGCTTCTTCTAAATTTACTTTGCCTTCGTAAGCCCGGTCATAAATCTGCTTTAAATTAAAAATTTGCGTGGCCAGCAAAATCAACAAGAGTAAAAATAAAAAAACCGCCGTTAGGCAAAAATATTTTAAAATTTTATGCCATAAAGCCAAGCGCCGGCGCTTCTTAACCAACGGAATCCGATCCGTTAAATCATTTAAATTTATATGCTTTGATTTTGAAAAATGAAACATAAATTATTTTTTATCACTATTAGTAATATACCATTTTTACTCTAACCGACAAAATTACTCCTGTCTTAAGGCTTCTATGGGATCAAGCCGGGCGGCTTTACGAGCCGGATAAATTCCGAAACCCAAGCCAAATACCACCGCGAAAGCCAAGGAGACATAATAGGCTTTGAGAGGAACTAAAAATCTCCAATCCAAGCCATAATAATTGGCGCCCAAGGAAATTAAATATGATATGCCCGCGCCGGCTAAAATTCCGGCAACGGCGCCGATTAAAGTTATAATTAAAGATTCAATCAGGAATTGGAACATAATATCGTTGTATTTGGCGCCCACGGCTTTACGCAAGCCGATTTCGGATGTTCTTTCCGTGATAATAACATACATAATATTCATGACGCCAACGCCGCCGACGATTAACGATATGGCGACAATCGCCAAAAGCATTAAAGTAATTGCTCCGGTCACCGTGCCTAAAATATCCATGGATTCGGCCATAGTAACAACTCTAAAATCATCTTCGCTAGTATCGGTCATGCCCTCGCCTATCACTTGCGTTTTTGGTTCGCCTGGCTTAAGCTCCAGCGGCCGAGAAACAATGTCATGATTTTCCCGTATAGTTAGCCTGGCCTCTTCAGCGGTTTCATCAGCCAAAGCCGGATCTTTCAGCTGATGCATCATAAACATGATATGATCAATACCTAAAACTTTTTTCTGCAAAGTCCTAATCGGCGCGTATACCATATTATCATAGTCAAAAGTCATAACCGCCCCCCTGGCTTTTGCTACGCCGATAACGCGAAATTTAGTTTTTCTAATTTTAACATATTTATCTATGGGGTCGGAATCACCGAATAATTTTTCTTTTATTTTACTGCCAAGCACGATAACCGCTGCCCTGGATTTATCTTCGGCATCGGTAAAATAACGCCCATTATCAATTTCCGTCTTATCAATATCCAGCAGGCTGGCGGTCGTGCCATAAAGTAAAACTTTTTTTGACTGTTCGGCATAACTAACTTTTTCCTGCCCGATAATAACCGAATAGCCATTTATAATATTGGGTAATTTTAAAACATCCTCATAATCTTTCAGAGTTAAAGTAGTGATTTGCGCGCCTTGCGCCATAGCTATGGCGCCCTGCACTTCCGCCTGATTGCCTTTTTTACCGGTAGGATTCTTAACTTCAGTCTCTATTAAGTCAGTGCCGCCAAAAGATTCAATCTGGCCATAAACTAAGCCGCTAATTCCCTCCCCGGCCGAATAAACTATAACCACGCTGGCGATGCCGATTACTATGCCTAAAACAGTTAGGCCGGTCCTAACTTTATTGCCCTTAATGGAGCGCAAAGAAATTTTTAAAATTGGCCAAAAACCCATAAAATTTTATTCATGCCTTAAAGCCTCAACCGGCTGCAATTTACTGGCTTTGCGCGCCGGATATAAACCAAAAATTAAACCAACACTGATGGAAACAATTAAAGCCAAAATAATTGATGATATGGAAATTGACAAACTCCAATCATAGCCCAAAAAATTGGCCGCTAAAGAGATTAAAACAGATATTAAACTGCCGATGGCAATACCGATGGCGCCGCCGCTTAAAGTTATGGTCGCCGCTTCCATTAAAAACTGAAGCATAATATCCGTATTGTTGGCGCCCACGGCTTTTCTAAGGCCGATTTCCCTGGTCCTTTCAGTAACGCTAACCAGCATAATATTCATTATGCCGATGCCGCCGACCAATAAAGACATAGCGGCGATAGCCACCAGAAAAAATTTCAAAGCGTTGGTGATCGTGGTTATCATGTCCATGGCTTCGGCCGAACTTCTAATTGTAAAATCGTCATCAGCCCCGCTTTGATCGGTAATGTCATGCCGTTCGCGCAAAGTAATTTCTACATCACGCATGGCTTTATCTACATTTTCCGGATTATCAACTTTTAATCTAACCATGCTCACATGGTTTACTCCGGCGATTAATTTTTGCATGGTTTTAATGGGTATAAAAACCTGATCATCATTATTTTGAAAAGCCACCGTTCCCCTATCTTTCATAACGCCGATAACTTCAAAATCATGCTTTTTAATTTTTATTTTTTTCCCGATCGGATCGGAATCGCCGAATAATTCTTTTTTTACCGTACTGCCTAAAACCACTACTTTTGACAAATTAGTTTCTTCTTCTTTGGTAAAAAATCTGCCCCGATCAACCTTTCCGTCTTCCACGTCTAAATAGCCGACGGTTACGCCGCTAACGCCGGTATCATAGAAATTAGCGCCCCAGCTAATACTGCTCATGCTTTTATAATAAGCCGCCACGCTAGTTATATTGGGCGCGTTGCTTTTTTCATTTAAAGACATGGCATCTTCATAGGTAAGAGTAGTAATAACGATGCCCATAACCGAGGCTGGCGGACCTTTTTCTTCGGAAGCACCGGGTAAAATGCCGATGATATTAGTGCCAAAAGTTTTCACCTGATTGATAATTAAGCTCTGCGCTCCGGCGCCCACGGCCATAATAATGATAACCGCGGCCACGCCGATAATTATGCCCAGCATTGTTAAAAAGCTTCTGCCCTTATTGGCCAGAAGCGCTCCGGTTGAAGTCTTAACGCATTGTTTGCAAAATTCCAACATATGTAGTTTTTTATTTTAAAATCTCACCGTCTCTGGCTATCCGCCGATGCCCTACTTTATAATCATCCACAATAACGCCATCCTTGATTTTAATAATCCTTTTGGCGTGCTCGGAGGTATAAGTTTCATGAGTTACTAAAACTATGGTGTTACCCAGATCATTTAAGCGCTGTAAAATTTCCATTATTTGCACGCCTGATTTTGAGTCAAGATTGCCGGTCGGCTCATCCGCGAAAATCACCGCCGGATCATTAACTAAAGCGCGCGCTATCGCCACCCGCTGTTTTTCCCCGCCGGAAATTTGATTGGTGAAATAATTTAAGCGATGCCCCAGCCCGACGCTTTCCAAAATTCTTTTAGCGCGGCTTTCCGGCGCTTCTTCGCGCTTAGCGTAAGTCAAAGGCAGCATAACATTCTCTAAAACCGTAGTGCGCGGCAAAAGATTGAAAGCTTGAAAAACAAAGCCGATTTTACTGTTTCTAAGCCCGGCCAATTCATCATCGTCCAGCTTGGTCACGTCCTTGCCTTCAAGAAAATACTTGCCGCCGGTCGGCCGGTCTAAAAGCCCCAAAATATGCATTAAGGTTGATTTGCCGGAACCTGACGGCCCCATAATGGCGACGAAATCTCCCTGATCTATGTTAAAGTTAAGCCCGTTTAAAACCGGCGTTACGAGTTCGCCGTTAACGAAATTTTTGGTCAAATTATAAACTTGAATAAGCATAATATAAAAACAAATTCTAAATTCAAAACTCTAAACAATATAAAAATTCAAATGTTAAAAATTCAAAACTGTCTAAAATTTTGGATTTTGGTCATTTGGATTTGTTCAGAATTTAGAATTTAGTATTTAGAATTTTAAAATTAGTTGCTCGTCTGGATATAAGTTACTACCAGATCGCCTTCTTTTAAGCCGGATAAAATTTCCACCAGCCCGTCGTCTCCGCGGAGACCAATGGCAACCGGCACTTCTTTAATTTGATCTGAAACTAAAAGCCGCGCGAATTTACCGCTGTTATTTTTTTCAATTACCGCCCTTAACGGCATAATTAAGACATTATCTTTCTTGGCCGTGGTAATATTGGCGTTAGCGGTCATGCCCGACTTAACCTCTTTATCTTTGCCGTCAAAATTTATTTTAACTTTATAATAAATTACGTCCTGGATAACGGTTTCCGCCGGCTCAATAAAATTTACCCGGCCGTAAAATTTAACGTCTTCGCCAAAAGCATCAAGCGTAATTTCGGCCTGATCGTTAACGGCTACTTTAGTTATATCGGCTTCGGAAATATCAATTTCAATTTCAAAATTATTCACGCCGAGCAATGAAAAAATCGGCTTGGCTGACGAAAATTGCTCGCCGACTTCATAATTTTTTTTGGTAATTGTGCCGTCAAGCGGGGCTTTTAAAATATTATTATTAATCTGGTTCCTGGCCAAATCCAAAGCGGCTTGAGCCTGAGCCACTTGAGCCTGGGCTAAACTGATATCCTGCGCTCGCGTGCCGGCCTTAAGCTGATTTAATTGCGCTTCAGCCACTAGCCAAGCCTTATAATTAGCGTCAACCTTGGCTTGAGCCGCCGCGGTATCGCGCGCTCCGGTCACTTTGGCGGTGGCCAGAGTATTTTTTGCCGTTAAAATCGCGTTATTAAGATTATTAATTGAATCATTTAAATTATTCTGGGCGGTCTGCACCGCGGTTATGCCGGCGGTAACATTAGTTTGCTGTGTGCTGATAGCCGTTTTATAGGCGTCAAGGTCTGCTTGAGTAAAATCCGTGCCAACCCCGCTGGCCTCTAAAAGGCTATAACAAGTTTTTAAAGCGCTGAAAGTTTTATTTAAAGCGTTT
>JAQVNC010000027.1 GCA_028703305.1 Patescibacteria group bacterium | reverse complement strand
GTACCGCTACGGGGAATCGAACCCCGATTTCCAGGATGAGAACCTGGCGTCCTAACCATTAGACGATAGCGGCATATTAACCTCTTGTCAACATATTTTTATTATCCCAGCATATTGCCAATAAAATCTTCATGGCCCCTTAAAAAATCCTCGCTTAATAAAGCGCTTTTTCCTTCAAGCTGCAAGCTTTTTATAATTAAAGCGTTTTGGCCGCATTGCACGGCTAAACCGCTGTTGTACTTAAAAGTTTTGCCCGGCTTGTAAGAATTTATTTCTATCGGCTGGCTTTGCGCGGAAATTATTTTGACTTGCTTGCCTTTCCACCAGGTCCAAGCTATCGGCCAGGGATTCATGGCTCTAATAAATCTTTCCAAGTTTATGGCCGGCTTTGACCAGTTAATCAAGCCGTCGCTTTTGGTTAATTCTTTGGCATAGTTGGCTTGGCTTGAATTCTGCGTTGCCGGCGTAATTTTTCCGGCTAAATATTTTTTTATCGTGGTTATGGTAAAATCAGGGCTAGCTGCTGATAATTTATCATATAAAGTTCCGGCCGTATCTTCTTTGCCTATGCTAACTACGGTTTGGGCTAAAATCGGGCCGGTATCAAGGCCTTTATCCATTTTTATGATGGTTAAGCCGGTTTGCTCGTCGTTGTTTAAAATAGCGGCCTGGATTATGGCCGAGCCGCGATATTTTGGCAAAAGCGAGGCATGCAGATTAAGGCAGCCGTATTTCGGCAGATTTAAAATTTCTTCAGGTATAAGCTGGGCGTAGGCCGCCACAAAAATTAAGTCAGGCTTTAAAAGAGAAATTTTTTCTTTAATATCAATAATATGCTCCGGCTGCAAAATTATCAGATCATTTTTTTCCGCCGCGATTTTTATGGGCGAGGAAGTAACAATTTGCTTTCGGCCGATCGGCTTATCCGGCTGGGTAATCACTAAAACTATTTCAAAATCACCGTCTTTTATTAAAGCCTTAAAAGCCGGCAGGCCGAAGTCGGCGGTGCCGATGAAAATTATTTTTGCTTTGCCATTATTGTCGGTCATTTTTTTCAATTTTTACCGCTTTATCTATAAATAAAATCCCGTCAAGATGGTCAATTTCGTGCTGGATCACCCGCGCCATCATGCCTTCGGCGGTTAATTTAACTTTTTTTCCTTCTTGGTTATAATAAGCCAGGCTGATTTTTTTATGCCGTTTGACTTCGCCGAAAACCCCGGGGATGGATAAGCAGCCTTCTTGGCCCAATTCACGCGCCCAGGATTTTTTTATAAATTTGGGATTAACTAAGCAAAAAACCCCGTCTTTGGAGTTAATTACTATGAGCCGGATATTTTTTCCTATTTGCGGCGCCGCCAAGCCCACGCCGTCGGCCTTAATCATGGTTTTTACCATTGAGGAAGCAAGGCTTTTAAGTTCGCGGCTTTTTATCGCTGCCGGATTTATTTCAGCCGATTTTTTCCTTAGAATCGGATTAGGCTGGGTTAGTATTTTTAAGATTGGCATAAATTTTTTGTCATTGCGAGCTCCGCATCTGCGGAGCGAAGCAATCTCACGAACTATTGATTAAGATTATAGATTATTTTTGGAACAAATTTTTGTTTTAAAATAATTGTTTGTTAGATTGCTTCGTCGTCCGAGTACGGACTCCTCGCAATGACAAATCATAGCAAATAGATGAAATTTTAGCAATAGTTTGTTATACTAAGTATATGCAAATAGACAAAGGCATGGAAAAAATAGGCGATTTATTCAGCCAAGGCCTAAAAGCCCGGCAGCCAAGGCCTAAAATGCCGGCTTACGCCTGGCAGGACTTGGCTTTAACGGTTATCAAAGAATTAAATGTTCCAGGCTTTAAAAGAAGCGCGGTTTTTAAAGTATGTAAGCAAAGGCCAAGGACTTATGTTGAAAAATGCTTGAATGATACCAAAGAATTATGTCCAACCGGGGAAAAGTGGAAATATTTTTTTAAGGTAGCAGGCGGCAAATAATTATAATTTGAAATTCATAGTTAAGTAGCCTACGCCAAAAGGATATTCGTAAGATAATAGCTGGGGTTCGTATTTCATACCCTCTAAAATGCCCAGTAAAATTACAATTGATTTTAAGCCGCATTCGCCGGCTTCGGCGATTAATTCATGTTTAAATTTGATTATTTCGCCGGTTTCTTTTTTAAGCAAGCTGTCAATCAGCTTTTTATCAAATTTTTTCCCTTTAGGGCTATAGCCGGCCGGAGCGTTTTTGCTTAATCTATGCGACAGGTCGCCGGAAGCGATTATGGCGATGCGCTCGCTAAAGTTTAATAGTTTGCTTTTTATCATTTGGCCGAAATTATAATGGGCGGCTAAATTAAGTCCAGAATAATAGAGCGGGATTATTTTTATTTTAGGCAGATGCTGGGTTAAAAGATAGAGGGGGATTGAGGCGCCATGATCAAGCTCGGGCTGGCTAATAAGCTGGAGCGGAATTTTAGTTTCTAATTTTTCTTTGATTTTATGCGCCAGCCCGATATTGCCGCTTAAATTAAATTTAGTAGTTAAATCGCCAAAGGCTTTAAAATCGCCTTTAAATTCAGGGCTTAAATTAATGGTAAAAGCTTCTTCCTGCAAATGGCCGTGCGGCGAAATAATAATAATAGTTTCGGCTTGAGAGGCGTATAAATCCTGTTCTAATTTCAAATAAGAATCAGCCGTGGCTTTAAGCCGGCTAATATTTTCTTTGCCGATTGCCGGTATAAGGATGGGCGGATGGGGGGCGATAGCGGAAAAGACTATGGGCATATAATTAATTCTAAATTAAATTATTGTTCATTTTCAGCCAGCACCTCGGTTATCGGCGTGCCGGCTTCATATAAATATAATACGGTCGGAGGCACAATTATAACATTTTCCGTTTTATAGCCTAAACTGCTAAATACTTTATCCGAGGCGATAAGTATTTTTTTGCCGCCGGAAATTACATAAGTATAAGGGGAATCTTTGGTTTTTAAGAGTTCGCCGTCGCCGAATAAATATGGTTTTAAGGTTGTATATTGGTCAAGCTCGGCCGGCGATACTTTTATGATTTTTTTATTTTTAAATTTTGCGGTCAAGAAAATTTTATCGGCCAAAGGCGCTTTAGTCCCGTCAATAACATAGTAGACGCCGCCGGTTTTTTTATTTTGGAGTAGCGCGCCGGTCGGATAAGTTGAAGTGGCCGTAATCGGCGAGCCGTTGGTGTAATAATTTATATCTTCCCAATCGGCGTTAACGACTTCCTCCGGGTTAAAACCCATTTTTCTGAAAGCCGCCATTGAGGTAAAGCCGCGTTTTTTATCGTCAACCAATAAGAAGATAGTGCCGCGCGGCGACCTAATCAAAGAATATTGGGCGAATTTAATCGGGACGCCTTTTTCATATTTATCCAGATCGGATTTATTTATTTTTATAATTTTATTAATATCAAAGCGCGAGACTAGAGCCGCCTTGGATAAGAACGGGCGCCTCAAGCCGTTTTGCAAAAGCCAGACTCCGGATTCGCCGTCGGCTTGCAAAAGCGAGCCGTCCGGATAAATTTTTGTGAACCAGCGCTGCCAGATTTTATAAAAATTAAAATTGCCGTTATAGACATGCGGCGTGTAGTTATAGAGGGCGGCCGTGGCCTGGTTAGCCGGCGTTATATCCATCGGATCACGGTTGGTATTTGAAATATTATAAGTGTTGCCCATTTTGTAAGTGTAATATTGCGGGTTGTCAATATAATCCCTAAATTGCAAAGCCGCGGAATTAACTTGCTTGCCAAAGCCTTTCCAGCGCGAATTGCAGCCGCCGGAATCAGGACAGCCATAACCAACCGCCCAATCAAGGGCTCTTTGGCTGGGCGCCGGATTTCCTTCAATCAAGCTTTGCTCTTTTTGCAGAAGCACTAAAAGAAATTTTGGGCTGATGGTGACTTTTTTGCATTTGGAAATTTTTTCGTCTTCAGTCGGATTGTCGCTCATAATAGCGCCATCGCAATCGTAATTTTTGGCCGCCGCGTTATAAATTATTTCCGAAGCTTTGCGCGTTACGCCCGCGTAGTCCGGGCAGGAATAAGTGGCCAGGTAGCTATGTTTATTTTCTAAAAATTCCTGGATATCGGCTAAGTCCATGGAAGTGTAGTCCAGAATTTCCAAGTCGCTAATAATATTATTGGGATCAAAGCCTTCGGCGCGTACATTTTTTATTTGTAGAAAGCTAAATAACGCTACAATAATAAGTAAATAAATTATTTTTTTCATAATAAGACAATATTGTCATTGCGAGCTTCTGAAAGAAGCGAAGCAATCTCCGGTTCAGCGCATCTAACCTGAGATTGCTTCGTCGCTATCGCTCCTCGCAATGACAAATAATTTTTGTATTTATACTATCATTATAGTATACGAAATACGATGGGGCAAATTACAGATTTAATTTTTGCTAATATTAGTCTTGGTATTAAAATTGGGCTTGATTTTTGCGTAAATTGTGTTATAGTTAAATTTAAATATCAAGCGGGAGGGGATTGTTCTTCGAAATTTTTTCTTTTAAACTTTTATTGGAGGAGAAAATGGAAAAGTCTCAAGCTATCAGCGGTAATGGTAAAAGTTCGGATTCTTGTTTGATGCCTTTGCACAATGCCTTGGGCCTTAAATATTGGCCCCAGTATGTGCAGGACGACCATAAAAGGTATTTTCCAAGGCAAAGCAATTTTATTTCAGACGAAGATATGATGATCGCTGGGCTTGACGGCAGCCCGTTAACGAATCCTTGGGATCTTCTCGGGTTTAAAGATATCTCCGATCGGCGAGGGGAAGCTATTTGCGCCGCGCCGAACTATGAACCCGAGTCTGGCGACCAGGCGGCAAATGAATCTTTGGACGATGACGATTATCGGCTTGACGGTGTGGATTTCCGCGACCAAGTTAATGCCGTGCATGGCTTAATCTTCACGGACAGAGATTTGGATGAAGACGTTATGGAGGAAGGCGATCTGCGTGTCAGTTTCCACGGCATAACCCGTCAAAGCGTTGTCGCGAGAGCAAAAGAAAAACTTTTTCATCGTCCGCGCCAGAAGATGAATGCTAAAAGGCGATTTTGCCGTTATGTCAGGCGAGACAAAACTATCCGTACGGCCTATCTGGATAAGCTAGCGTCAAAGGCGGAGATGATAGCGCTTATTGCAGAGGCGGAAATGGCGGCTCGTTTTAATCAGCGTGTTGCCAAAATAATAAGAACAATATGAAATTAAAGAGCTGACCAGCTTATGCCGGCCAGCTCTCTTTTTATTTGGTAAATCTATTATTTTATTGTCATTAAAATTTTATCTTTTATATCCAAATTTATTTCCACTTTATCGCCCTGTTTAATTTTGCCTTCAATTATTTCCATGGCCAATTCGTCTAAAATCATATTTTGAATAATGCGTTTTAGCGGCCTGGCGCCATAAGTAATGTCATAGCCTTTTTCGGCCAGCATTTTTTTAACTTTAAGGCCGATTTTAATGTTAATTTCTTTATTTTTCAATCTTTTTTCAACCTTAGCCAATTCCAAATCAACAATCTTAGACAAAACTTCTTTATTTAAGCTTTTGAAAATTACGATTTCATCAATGCGATTTAGAAATTCCAGCTTAAAATTGTCTTTTAAGATTCGGTCAATTTTTTCTTTCATCTCGTCGCCGCGCAAATCAGCGGCTTTTTTTATGTCCGTGGTGTCAGCAAAGCCGATGGAATATTCTTTAATGACTTCATT
>JAQVNC010000026.1 GCA_028703305.1 Patescibacteria group bacterium | reverse complement strand
CCAAAACCAGACTTTGAGGAAAAGAGATTCAGAGTTAACCAGCAAATCCGCGTGCCGGTGGTTTTTTTAATTGATGAAAACGGCGTTAGCATCGGTGAAATGCCAACCAGCAAAGCCCTGGCCATGGCCGAACAGATTGGCATGGATGTTGTTGAAGTTAATCCTAAAATACAGCCGCCGGTGGTTAAAATCATAGATTATGGGCAGTTTAAATATAAAAAAGAGAAAGAGGCTCAAAAACAGAAAGTTAAACAGAAAAAGGTGGAAATCAAGGGTATCAGGCTATCGGTCAGAATAAGCCAGCATGATTTTGACTTTAGGTTTGAACAAGCCAAGAAGTTTTTAGAAAGGGGCGATAAATTGAAGCTGGAATTGATCTTAAAAGGGCGGGAACGCCAGCATCCGGAAAAGGCTGAAGAGATTATGAAAAAGTTTTATCAAAAGCTAAAAGCTACGCCCGGTTTAAATATGGAAATAGAGCAGGGCTTGACAAAACAAGGCGGAAGGTTTAATATAATATTGATAAATAAGCAATAATCAAGAATACGAAAAACCAGGTATTTTGCCTGTTTTTTAAATACTTTAGAAACTTTTTCAAAAAAATTTTCTAATATCTTCCCCCTACGGGGATAAACAAAAAATATAATGTATCAAGTTAAAATTTAGTGGCGGGCCAAGCCCTACGGCCATTAAATTTTAACTTGATGTTAAATAAAATATGCCGAAAATAAAAACCCATAAAGCTACAGCTAAGCGCTTTAAAGTGACCAAAAACGAAAAGATTTTAAAAAGAAAGACCGGCCAGGATCATTTTAATTCTCGTGAATCAGGCAAGGTAACCAGAAATAAGCGTCGAGATATCGGTATTTCCAATACCGAAAGAAGAGTAATTAAACAATTAATGCCATACAACTACGCTTAAAAACTTTTTCCCCGCAAGGGGGGTAAATAGAAAAAGTTTTTAATATTTTCCCCCTACGGGGATAAACAAAAAATATAATGTATCAAATAAAATTTTATAGCGAACAAAGTTCTACGGCCATAAAATTTTATTTGATTATAAATAATTATGCCAAGAGTTAAGAGAGCAATAACACATCTTAAAAAAAGAAGAAATTTACTTAAAAAAGCCAAGGGCTACATGTGGGGACGAAAGAATTTAATGCGCGCCGCTTCTACGGCCGTAGTTAAGGCCGGAGTCCGCGCTTATATTGATCGCCGCTTAAAGAAGCGTGATAACCGGGCTTTGTGGCAGATAAAGATCAGCGCTTTCGCCAAAGAGCACGGTTTGTCTTATTCAAAATTTATCCATCTTTTAAAAGTTAACCAGATTGAAATTGACAGGAAAATTTTAGCTGATTTAGCGGTTAACAATAAAAATATCTTGGTTAAAATTTTAGAACAAATTAACCCCGTTAAATAATCTCATGAGAAACTTACAAATAGTACAAATTGTAATAGCGGCTTTACTGATGCTGGCGATTCTTTTGCAGAACCGCGGTGTCGGGCTATCCGGCGTTTTTGGCGGCAGCGGCAATATTTATCGCACCAAGAGGGGCGTAGAAAAAAAATTATTCATCGCAACCATAGTTTTATCCGTTTTATTCTTTTCGGTCTCTTTAGCCGTTATATTATTATATAAGGGCTAATTCAAAGCAATAACAACTCAAGGAGGTTTTTTAATTAATTTTATAAATAGTTTTTCCGGCTGGTTAGCGCGGTTAAACGAATCAGCGGTTAAACAATATTAAAAGTGAACTCATTAAGAGATAAAATAATCCAATTTTTTAGCCGGGTTAAAAATTCTATTTTTCATTTTAGCGCTTCCGTTAAAGAGTCAAAGAATATTTTTCGGCCCGGCCAAGCGCAGGCGGAATTGGATAAAAAATTAGTATTTTCTCTGGCTAAATCAAGATGGCCCAGCTTTAAGCAGCTTAAATATGTTAAAAAATATTTAAATCCGACCGAGCAATTGGCGATCGGCGTTTGTTTGGCAATTATTTTGTTCAGCTCAATATTTTTAGCCGCCAGATTTTATAAAACACACCTGCAAGTAATTCCGGTGGCGGGCGGCGATTATATTGAAGGCGCGGTCGGTTCAATAAAATATATTAATCCTTTGTACGCCAGCTTTTCGGATCTTGACAGCGATCTTACCGAGCTGGTTTATTCATCACTGTTTAAAAGAAACGCCAATGCCGAATTGGTTAATGACTTGGCCATCGGCTATGAAATAAGCTCTGACGGCAAAGTCTATACCATAAAAATCAGGTCAGACGCGGTTTGGCATAATATGAGCCCCGTGACCGTTGATGATATAGTTTTCACTTTTGAAACCATAAAAAATATTAAGTATAAATCGCCTTTGCGCTCCGCTTTTACCGGCGTGGAAATTTCTAAAGTTGACGATAAAACCATTCAGTTTAATTTGGCCGAGCCATATGCCGCTTTTTTGGATTTATTGAATTTTGGCATTTTGCCCCAGGAGCTTTGGCAGCAGATTGAACCGGCTTCAGCCAGCTTGGCCGAATTGAATTTAAAGCCGATTGGCTCAGGCAAATATAAATTTAAATCTTTAGTTAAAGATAAATCCGGCAACCTTAGAACTTATATTTTAACCCGTAATGAAAATTATTATGGCGAAAAAGCCCATATCAATACCATCAGTTTTAAACTGTTTGGCAATTTAGAAGAAACTATTTCGGCTTTGAATAATAATTTAATTGACGGCCTTAGCTATCTGCCGGAGCAGGACAAAAGCCAAGTGGTAGCGCAAGATTCTTTGAATTTTTATAATCTTAATTTACCGAAACTTTCGGCTGTATTTTTTAATTCTAAGTCCGGGTTGGCCTTAATGGACAAAAGAGTGCGCCAAGCTTTAGCTTATGCCATAGACAAAAATGAAATAGTTAATAAGGTCATGGCCGGGAATGCCCGCGTTATTGACGGGCCGATATTGCCTAACAGCTTTGCTTATAATAACCAGATTAAGAAATATGATTATAGTACGGCAACATCAAGCAACTTATTAACCGGAGCCGGCTGGAAAATCGTGGAATTAACCGAGGCGGACTTAGTCCAGGCCGAAAAAGATTTAACCGACAAAGATGAAGCGATAAAAAAACAAGCTGAAGCTAAAATAAGAATGGGCGCGGGAAAGTGGCGCGTAAAAGATAATAATTATTTGGTTATAAAATTAACCACCGTGGATAATCAAGAATATGGCCAAGCGGCTGAATTGATTGCCAAATTTTGGAATGATGTTAACGTAAAAACAGAAATTAATCTGGTACCGGCCAACCAAATTCAGGTTGACGTTATTAAATCAAGAGCTTTTGACGCTTTAATTTATGGGGAAATAACCGGCGCCGACCCTGATCCTTACGCCCTTTGGCATTCTTCACAGATCGGCCAATCCGGACTGAATATCGCCGATTATGCCAATAAAGAAGTTGATAAATTGCTGGAAGACGGCCGGTTAACTTTGGACATTAAGGCGCGCCAGGAAAAATATAAAAAATTCCAAGAGATTATCGCCGAAGATGAGCCGGCCATATTTCTCTATAGCCCCAATTATACTTACGTCCAATCAAAAAAAATTAAAGGCTTTAACGTTAAAAGCATTATTTCGCCGAGTGATCGTTTTGACGATATCGCCCGGTGGTATATAAACACCGGTAAAAAGATTATTTGGTAGAAAGACTATAGCTCGTAGCGCGTAATTCATAACGCTAAGATGAAAGTTAAATTTGCCAATATTTTAAATTTAATCAGGGGATATGGCGGAATTGGTAGACGCGCTAGCTTCAGGAGCTAGTGGTAGAAATGCCGTGAGAGTTCGAGTCTCTCTATCCCCACAAAATCATTTGATTAAAAGCTTAAAATAAAAAATAATGGGAGTAATCCCGCGCCCCGTTTCCTTTTTCCGCCCCGAGGGAAGCACCGAGGAGCTTCAAATCCTCTTTCCGGCACATAATTAAAAACTCTGTCATTTTTTATAATGACAATTAAAAAAATATGATTACAAGATATAAATCAAAAAACAGAAGACAACCGATAGTTGCTTCTAAAACCGGCCAAGGATTAGGGCATAAGCGCTTTGATTCCGCCGGGGTAAAAACCGCTGGCTTAGCGCCGGTGGAAAATAAGTTAAAAATTATTGTTTTAGGCGGGCTTGAAGAAGTCGGCCGCAATATGACCGTGTTTGAATATAATAAAGAAATTATTATTGTTGACATGGGCCTGCAGTTCCCGGAGGAAGATATGCCGGGCATTGACTATATAATTCCCAATGTGGATTATCTGGACGATAAAAAAGACTGGATAAAAGGCGTTATTATTACTCATGGCCATATGGACCATATCGGCGGCATCCCGCATCTTATGGGTAAGCTGGGCAACCCGAATATGTTTATGGGTAAATTAACCGCCGGCATAGTCAGAAAAAGAGTTGAGGAATTCGGCAAATGCCCTAAGCTTAATATTCAGGAAATAAATGAAGAGTCAAAACTGCAGCTGGGCAAAAATTTTCGCGTGGAAGTTTTAAGAGTCAATCATTCCATACCTGATTGTTTTGCCGTGATTATCCATACGCCTTTAGGCACGGTTGTCCATACCGGAGATTTTAAGATTGATTATTCGCCGGTCAATGATAAGCCGGCGGATTTAAATCGCATCGCCCAGCTCGGCGGCGCCGGAGTCTTGCTTTTATTGGCCGACTCCACTGATTCCACCCATACCGGTTATCAGATTTCCGAATCCTCCATTGGCGACGAAATGGGCAAGATTTTTGAAAAGCTGGAAGGCCGCATCATCATCGGCACTTTTGCTTCGCAATTAAGTCGCGTGCAAAAACTTTTTGATTTAGCGGAAAAATTTGGCCGCCGTATCAGCCTGCAGGGCAGAAGCATGAATGACAACGTAGAAATTGCCCACCAAATCGGTTATCTTAAATTTAATCCCAGAATTTTAGTGGAAGACCGGGAGCTGGACCGTTTGCCCGATAATAAAATTATTATTATCGGTACGGGCGCTCAAGGCGAATCAAATGCTTTTTTAACGCGCGTGGTTAATAATGAGCATCGCACGATCAGCTTAAAAAAAGGCGATACGATGATTTTTTCTTCCTCGGTCATTCCGGGAAATGAGCGGAGCATTCAGACTTTAATGGACATGATGGTCCGGCAAGGGGCCAAAGTCATTAATTATGAGATGATGGATGTGCATGCCGGCGGCCATGCCAAGCAAGAAGATTTAAAGCTAATGATGCGTTTAATCAAACCGGAATATTTTATGCCGATTGAAGGCAATCATTATATGCTGCGCGCTCACGCTGAATTAGCCGAGCAAGTCGGCATCCCCAAAGATAAAATATTAGTGGCTGATAACGGCCAAATTATTGAATTTCATAAAACGGCCGGAGGCGAAGTCCAAGGCAAGCTGACCAAGGAAAAAGTTTTAACCGATTATGTCATGGTTGACGGTTTGGGCGTGGGCGATGTTTCCAATATCGTTTTGCGCGATCGCCGAGTTATGGCCGAAGATGGCATGATTGTGATTATTGCCACTATTGATTCCAAGACCGGTGATACCATCGGCAATCCCGATATTATTTCGCGCGGCTTTGTCTACATGAAAGAGAACAAGGAGTTAATCCAAAAAACCAGGATGAAGGTCAAAAAAATCGTCAAAGATCATAATCCGCGCACGCCGGCGGATGATGATTATGTTAAGAATAAAATCAGGAACGATGTCGGCCAATTTTTGTTTTCGCAGACCAAACGCCGGCCCATGGTTTTGCCGGTGGTGATAAAAGTATAGAACAAACTTAAAACAGATATATTATAAAGAGAAGCTTTTAACCGGCTTCTCTTTATTTAGCTGTAAATTCACGGTTGACTTAAGGCGCTTAAAATGTTAATATAATGATGTTATTTTAATAAATTAAGACCAATTATATTTCTAGAAATTTTAAGAAAATATCGGTAAATTCGCTGATATTTTTAATAAAATTTTTAATATTTTTAAAGAGGTTATTAGCCGCTTTTTTTATTAATCTGGCGCTAAGGCCGGTTTTGGCTATTTTAAAATTTATATTTTATAAGGTGCTGGTTAGGCTATATTTGTTTTATCTCTCGGCTGTAAAACGTCTTGGCTTAGCCGATAAAATTAAAAATAAATCAGCCGCCTTTTTTGTCAATCAGAAATTAGTCCATGTGGCGGTGGCGGCTTTAACTTTATTTTTTATTTTTTTTAATTTGACGCAAAAAACCCAAGCGGTCGCGCCGGAAGAAATTGCCGGTAAAACTTTTTTATCAGAAATAATATCCAGCGAATTCGGCCAAAATGACCAGCTAATAGAGGAATATTTTGACGAGCAGGCGGCCATTACCCCGATACAACAGACTTATCTGGATAATTTAACCGCTTTTAAGCCCCAGCCCATGGCGGAAATGACGGTGCCGGAAGACGCTGCTTTAGACACGGAAGATTTAACTCTGGGCGGCGACGCCATTAGGAAGCCGGATTTAGCGGCTACCAGCAAGGTTCAGCGCCCCAGAGACGGTATTATTGATTATGTAGTGCAGGCCGGCGATACGGTTAGCACGATTGCCGCTAATTTTAGCATTAGCGTTAATACTATTTTATGGGAGAATGACCTTAACGCCTATAGTTTAATCAGGCCGGGCAATAAATTGGTTATTCTGCCGATGAGCGGAGTGGCGCATAAAGTCGCGCGCGGCGATACTTTGGCCGGGATTGCTTCTAAATATGGAGTAGACGCCAATACGATTATGGAAACCAATAAGCTGGCTAGCGCCGAGATGATTTCTGCCGGGCAGAAATTAATTATTCCCGGCGGCAAGAAAACCTATTATGCTTCAAGCCAGCCGTCCAGATCGTCAGCCGTTTCTATCCTTAAAGATTTGCTTAAGCCAAAAGATTCAAGGCCGACCGCCAGCAATAAATTGGCCTGGCCAACGGTTGGCGCCAGGTTGACGCAATATTTTTCTTGGAGGCATTA
>JAQVNC010000025.1 GCA_028703305.1 Patescibacteria group bacterium | reverse complement strand
TTCCGTCCGAAGCCAAAAGGCGCAGGAGGGCTTTTTACCCCGCCTAATTTCGTGCCAGTTTTACTGGCACGCCACGCTAAAAAACATATAAAAAAATACTTTTTACATCTTATTCGCCAAAGCCTTAAGTAAAATCAAAACATTGGTTTGCGCTTCGGCCGCGTCTTTGCTTTTGGTAAAATTTTGCCAATCGCTTAAAATTTCTTCATCATTTAAAGCTCTAACCGAATTTTCAAGCTTTAGCCTGGCTTCAAAATTTACCTCTTTACCGCCACCGAGAACTTCTTCAATAAACTGTTTGTTAAATTCCAAAATTTTCCGGCTTTTTTGTTTTTCGGCGTTAACAGCCTGAACTAGCGTCAACTCTTTAGCCGCGGAAAAATATTTAACCGCAAAAAAAATATTGCCGGCAACCAAAGCTAAAACAATAACCACTATTATAATTTTTATTTTCATATTTTGTTGTCCACCTTTTTCCGCTTTCTATCTCTGTAAAAATTATACAATATTAAAATCGTTAAAATAATCAATAAAATTATTTTCCAGTCAAGCGTTTTAAAATTCCAAAAAATCGCCTTAAGCTCAATATTAAAATTTACGTTATTGCCTTCTTTAACCGTAAATTGCTTGCCCTCGTAAGGCGGATAGCCGTCTAAAACCGCTTTTATATAATACTCTCCCTGCGGCACTAAAAACGAATAGCGGCCGGTAACGTCGGTAGTCTGCGGGTTGGCTTGCTGATATTTTTCCGCCGGCCAAAGTTCAAAACTATTGCTAGACGGGTTCAGCCAAAAAATAGAAACTATGGCTCCGGATAATCTCGTTTCTTCCGCGCCGCTACGTCTAAAAACATAACCCTCGGGATCAACTACGGTAATTAGCCTTATTTCTTTGGCCGCCAGTTTTTCATCCTGAAAATTAATTTTAGTAATAATTTCATATTTGCCCTGGACTATTGGCGTTTGAATATCAGCCGTCCAGACGCCGTCTTTATCATCATCATTATAATTAAATTCGTTTAGAACCATCCTTGTCTCGGTTTCGGCTAAAGCCGGCTTAATTGCTAAATCTCTTAAAGCGGCGGCTAAAGTTTTATCCGGCTTTAACTCGGCGGTTTTATCTTTAAAAATTATAGAGCCGGTAACGCTTTTAGCCCGGCTTTCCGGCTTAACTAATAAACTTAATGATCGGCCGGAAATTACTTTAATTTTACTTTGCGTTTCGCCGGTTTTAGAAACCGTCAGTTCCATATTAAAATCCACTAGTTGCCCGGCGCTTTTTGCAAAAACTATATCCGCGGGTATTTTTGCTTTAGCCTCGCGCGTAAGCTCGTTTAAAGGAATGCCGCCAGTCAGAATAATTCCGCCGTCCGCTCCCGCTCCGCCGGTTAAACCCAGCGCCTCGGTTAGGCCGGGCAAAAATAATTTAACGCCGGCCAATTTCCCTAAATCTTCTATTTTATTAACGCCTAAATTTAAAAAAGTTTTTTCTAAATCAGGAAACTTATTTAATAGTAAGCTTAATTCTTTAGTTTCCGGCGTTAAAGCGAAATTATTTACCGGACCTTCGGGAAAAAGCGGCCAATCGCCTTTTAAAGCGTCCGGCGTTTCGGACGGCACGGCTTTTTTAGCCTCTTCGGCTTGCTTTTTTTCCAAAGCGATTTTTTTAGCTTCGGGGCTGAATGAATCCGCAGTTTTTTTAAGTATTTTTTTAGTTTCCGCAATTGGAGCTTCAACCAAAGGCTTTATCAATTCGGCCGCATTATTTTTTATTTCTTCAATCTTTTTTGGCAGTTCGGCGGCTATTTCCTGAATTTTTTCAACCGGCGCGGACGAACCGACATTCAAAAGAAAATACGGCACCGAACCCGGATGATTGCTTTCATTATTGCCCTCTAAAGATTGGCAACCCGGATCGGCCGGATAATCAATAAAACCGTCGTTATCATCATCAAGCGCGTTATTGCACTGCGGTCGAGCCGAGCGCGGCCGCCAATCGGTCGCCACCTTATAATCAGCCGTACTGCAGGAAGAAGTCGTAGAGCAATTAAAAGTAACCCAGCCGATATTTTCGCCGTAAGCCGAACCGGTAAATTCGCCGGATGAATTAATAATTACTCCCCCGCCCGTAGGCTTAAAATTAACCCAACCCGTATTTTCACTCCAGGCATAGCCGGATAAATTACCATTACCGTCATTAACGACGCCGTAATTAGCCGTAGCACAAGAGCTATCGTTTGAGCAATTTAAAGAAATCCAGCCGATATTTTCGCCGTAAGCGTAGCCGGTTAAAGCCGAATCAGTAACATGAATATTTCCCTGGCTTAAACCAAAATCCAACCAGTTAGCGTTTTCACTCCAAGCGTATTTATTAGACGCGCTAATCGTGCCGTCGGTGGTTGACGCTAAAACCGGATTGCTAACCAATCCAAAAACACCGCTTGTAATAAGTGTTATAATTACAGTTGTAACGAAAAATGAATTTTTAATTATTTTATCTTGCATAATATTTATGAAAAAATGTATAACGCAAATTTCACGAGAGAGAGAGAGAGAGAGTAAACTCCCGGACAGAAATCTTCTCGTTTAAAAATCTTTTAAAAGCCTATTACCAATGCCGAAAAACTAAAAGAAAAAGTTCAAGCGCGGGCGAATTTGAAATCAACTTTGAAAAAGAACTTTTAAAAATGTCATCCGAACTTAAGAATAAAAGCTATCGGCTTGGGAAATACACCTGCTTTGCCATCACCGATCCAAAACTCCGTGAAGTTTGGGCGGCCGATTTCCGCGATCGCGTACTCCATCATCTCTTAGTCGACCGCCTTGAGCAGATTTGGGAAAAAAAATTCATTTTTCATTCCTACGCTTGCCGGTCGGGAAAAGGCGCGCATAAAGCCATAAAATATTTGTTAAATGCCGTACCCACCCATAACCCAGATCCGCTTTTTTACCTCCAGGTTGACATAGAAAGTTTTTTTATGAGCATTGATAAATACGTTCTTTTTTCAATCGTTCAAAAACATATCAATAACCCCGATATCTTATGGCTGACTAAACTTATCATTTTTCAAAATCCAACCGATAATTATCTCGTTAAGGGGGACAGAAAAATTCTCGCTTCTATTCCAAAACACAAATCTCTTTTTCACGTTTCGCCCGATAATGGCCTGCCGATCGGCAATTACACTTCACAATTTTTCGCCAATGTTTATCTTAATGAAATCGACCGGTTCATAAAGCATGACTTAAAGTGCCGTAATTATTTCCGCTACATGGATGATCTTTTGCTTCTCGATGCTTCCAAAGAAAAATTGCTTGATTGGCGGCGGCAAATTAATAATTTCCTAAAAGAAAAACTCCTCTTAAATCTTCATCCTGAAAAACAATTTCTACAACCGGTTTCGCATGGCATTGATTTTCTCGGCTATATCGTAAGGCCGGATTATGTTTTAAGCCGGAGAAGAATTGTCGCCAATTTCAAAAAGAAACTATACTATTTTAATAAACTGCTAAACGGCAACGCCCGGCCCTGGCCGGAAAAGCAAAATTTTCAGCTCGCCCTACCTTTAATATTTTCTGATCAAATGCCGACTTTGGAATTCATACAAAAAGTTCAAGCAACCGTTAATTCTTATTATGGACATTTTAAACACGCTGATTGCTCAAGCCTTAGAAAAAATCTCCACCAAGGATATTTTAAAGAGCTGAAAAATTTTCTTGAACCTGCTGATAAAACTTTTTCATTTTTCATTATTAACCCGGCAATTAAAAAGTTCTACCAAGAAAAAAATCAAGATTATTAACGGACGGAAAACTACGCGCACCCCGTTGCTATTAGTGACATTATTGTTATTGAAGTTGGAACAGGCGTTATTGCCGGCTATCAGCGCGTTATTGTTGTTGTTCTGCTCCGAAAGCAAATGTTCCGCCATTTTTCCTTACACCGGTCAATCTTCGCCGAAGCTCGGTATGGCCGATTTTTAATAATCCCGGGAAACTGCCCGGAAGGCGAAACTAGAATCTCCATTTTTTTGCCCTCTCCCTTTTGCCTTGGCAAAAAGGGACTCCGGCAGGAATGGAATAATCAAATTTTATTGATTAGCCCATTTTTGCCAGCCTCCGAGCTGTTTGCCGATCTCTTCAATTTTTTCGTTAAAGACTCCTAGTTGCCCCGCGCTTATAACTTTTAAATCAAAGGCCAAGCGCAAATGAATTCTTAAGGCTTCTTTTTTATAATCTAATTCGGCAATTCCAAATAATTTTTCTTTTCCCGTCATGGCGTTAGTTTTTATCACTAAGTCCAGAATTTCATGCGCGATATTTTTTAAGCGCTCGCCCAGAGTATACTTATATTCTTTACTGAAATTTTTTGTTGTTTTATATATTTCCAAAGTGAGAATATACACGGACTGAAAGATAGAAATATGCTCAAAACGCGCCATAAAAAAGAAAATCAAATAATTCAAATATCAAAATTCTCTAATAATCAAAAATAAAACTGGAGAATTCTTACGGACGGAAAACTACGCGCACCCCGAGGCTATCAGTGACACCATTGCTATCGAAGTAGGAACAGGCGTCATAGCCGGCTAGCAGCGCGCCACTGACGTAGTGCTGCTCCGAAAGCCATTCCCAGCTTCCTAAATTGGCGGCAATAACATTATCTGTTCGGCCGATTTGATTGCCGTAATTACCAAAAGTTTTTGAAGTCGTGCCATTACCGCAAACGCCAAAAAAATCATTATGAGACGGCAAGCGAGTTCCTTTCCATTCCATTAAGGCTTTTGGCGTTAAAGGGCCGTTATAACAATCGTTAGTCGTAGGAGTGCAATCCATATCCGGCGCGGTATAGCCGGAAGCCTCAACTTCCGCTTGGCTTAAAAGATTGCGAATACCGTCTTTGCAATCAGCAATAGCTAAAGCCGTAGCGGCGTCATCGCCATAACCGGCGTTTTCTGAAACCGTTCCGGTTAAAGTTGCGTTAAGCGTCCCGACGCCATCGCCGTTGGTATCGCCGGAACAACCATAATTACCGATAAAAGTATTGTCGTTCCCGACGCTGGTGCTCCATACTTTTGTCGCGCCGGCTGACTCGCGATTTGGATTAACGCAAATGGGGTCGTCGCTGACTCCGTCATTATTGCTGTCCGCTACCCAAGTCCAACTTGCGGCAGTACAAACGGCTTGATTTAATCCGGAAATGCCCGAAGGCGTATTAGGATAAGGCGACATGGTGCCGGTTGAGCTAACGCCGAATGTCTGGCCGTAGCGAACATTACCAACGGTTAAATTAGTAGCGTTATAAGTACCAGCTCCGGCGGCCGTAGTTAAAACCGTAGACTGGACGCTGTCGCCGTAAGTATAACCGGCAAAAGAGCCACCTACGCCGAATAAATTTACGCCGCTTTTAATGTTAGCTGAAATCAAATCAGCGTCTATAGCGGATAAAGTCGTAGCCGCGTAGTAGCCGGCCGAAACCGTATCGTTGGCCGCGGCTAAAGTTTGCGTCGGCATAGTGCCGGTTATAGGCACACCGTCCACCCAGGCGATCTTTCCCAACAGAATATCACCAACCGCCGCGCTATTAGTGCTGGTAGCCATGCACCACCGATTATTTCCGTTGCCAGCACCGTCGTAAGCGTCGGCCACTTTATTCCCCGTGCCGTCAAAAGTAGCGGTATTACAGGCTAAGTTAAGCGCGCCCGTATCCAAATCCCAGTCAGCGGTCAAATTGGCGGTCTTGCCGTTAAATAAATCGGCCGCGATTGCGGTTCCGCCGTTTGGCAGAAGCGTGCCGGTGGAACCCAAGCTTAAGCCCCAGGTTATACCGGATTTTATCAAGCTATTATCTAAATTACTAACGTTAAAAGTTCCGGGCGTACCCGCGGCCGAAGTTAAAACTCCGGCGGCATTATCAGAACCGTAGCCGTAGCCGACTTCAAAAGTTCCGGTCTGACCCACGCCGAAAGCAATATTTTTTCGGACATTTTCCGGAGTAAGATTAGTGGCGTCATAGGTACCGATGCCGGTGCCGGCCGTAGTTAAAACTTTACCGGCGTCATTATCGCCGAAAGCCGGGTTAGGTACGGCGGTTCCGGGCACACCGCAAATCGTCGTGCCGGTCATTATAGTAGAAGCGGTTGGATTTAATGTTCCGGCAATCATAACGCCGGTCTTTAACCAAGCTTCGTTAGTATTGCAAATTTCCGCCACGGTCGCGTCCGTCGCCCCGGTATCGCCGGTTAGAGGATAAGCGGCCGAAGGATAGTCGCCGGTTAAGCCCACGCCGAAAGCCGTGCCGCTTTTTACCGTGCCCACGGCGAGGTTAGAAGCGTTATAGGCTCCGGTCGCTAAATTCCAATCCGCCTGGTCAGCGCCGAAATAAGTTTTGCCTAGAAGTACATCGCTCGTCGTCGCCGTGCCGCCCGACGGAATTAAAGTCCCGGTCACGCCAAGATAGGTTATCCCTAGCTTTACCAAAGTAGCGTCAATCGTTGGAATAGAGTTATAGATTTGCGCTAGAGTATAAAAAGTTCCGGTTGGCGCGGTCGTAGTCGCTAAATCATGGTTGCCCGCGGTCGCCGTAGCGTTAGTGGCGAGACGGACATAAATATCACCTAAGGTATAACCGCTAGCGGCCGGAGCGCCTGAAGGCGTTAGAGAACCGGCGCGAACGTTAACTACGCCGATGGCTAAAAAGCAGATTAAAATAATTAGCGCCATAGCCATGGCTTCCTGGCGATTTCTTTTAAAGCCAAGCTTGATTTTTTTAAATCTCCTAAGGCTCTTTCGGATGTAAATTTTAAAAAGTTTTTTAAATTTTTTCATAATAAAAAAACGCTGTCAAAAAACAACGTTTAAAGTAAATAAAAAATTTGAGGGGCTTTTACTCTCTCTCTCTCGGGAATATGGCATGGTCATATTATATGTTAAGCAAATTGAGTTATGCCTTGTTTTTTTTCTAAACCCTTTATTCGTCCTTCAAAACGATCATGCGCGCCTTGATTGGCCGCCATTTCAGCATGAAAATCTTTAACAGTTTTTGCTAAACCGTCAACCGCGATTAAAACCTGATCAAATTTTTCATTCAAATCTTCTTTGGTGGCAAAATTCTTCAAATCTTCTTTAGTCGCCAATTTGTTAAATTGTTCCGGGGTTAATGACATAAATCTTATTTATTCTTTATATTCTGAATGTAATACTATTATAAAATATTAAATATTTTTAGTCAACGCAAATTAAAAAGTTATACACATGTAATTATTATAACCGATTTGTTTTATTTTGGCAAAAAATTTGGCGTGCCAGTAAAACTGGCACGAAATTAGGCGGGGTAAAAAGCCCTCCTTCGCCTTTTGGCTTCGGACGGGC
>JAQVNC010000014.1 GCA_028703305.1 Patescibacteria group bacterium | reverse complement strand
AAGCGGGCGGGCAAAAATTTCCCTTCCCCCGACCCCTATCCTTTTTTGCCCGCCCGCTTTGGGGGTGCGGGGGCTTTGCCCCCGATTGCGGCTTTTAAATTTTTTGTTTTAAATTCCTTTTTTCTTTCGCCTTGCCTTCGGCAAGATTGTTTTTTGCTTGTGGATTAAATTCGGCAGAACGAGCGTGAAAGTTTGCTTAATTTTTAAATCGGGAGCAGCTTTATCTTTATGAAGAATAACTTTAAAATTAATCTTCCCCTCTTAAGCAGTTCTCTTTACGTCGCCTCGCAAATTTTTGCCAACATCCTTTCAACTAAAATTACCGTTTTGCCGATCATTAATCTGGCAGTTGACGGCGGCACGATAATTTATCCTCTAACCTTTACTCTGCGCGACTTAGTGCATAAAACCTGGGGCAAGCATAACGCCAGACAAGTAGTTATTATTGCCGCCTGCCTAAACGGCTTAATGTTTATTTTATTCTGGCTGATTGGCAAAATGCCGGCTGACCCGGCCTGGCAATTACAAGAAGCCTATGAACAGATTTTACTGCCGGTCGGCAGAATTATCATGGCCAGCATAATCGCCCAAGTAATATCGGAATTGATTGACACTGAAATTTTTAGCGTCATTTATAAAAAAATCAATGATTTAGCCGCTGTTTTTATTTCTAATTTCGTAAGCTTGCTGGTTGATAGTATTATTTTCGGCTTAATCGCTTTTTTAGGCCAACTGCCATTAGCCACGGTTTTAGAAATAATACTTGCCAATATTTTAGTTAAATTGATTATCAGTTTCTTAAGCGCTCCAACCATAAAATTAGTTCCCAGACTGGTAAAATTTGAAGAAATTTAATTAGCTTATTTCTTAACAATTAATTTATTATTATGATAGCCTTATTTATTTTAATCGGCATCGCCAGCTTAGGGCTCATCTTTTTAATGCACTACTTTTTATTTTTGTCTTTAGCGCACTTTCTCAATATCACCAGCCATTTTTATTTAAATGCTTTAAGGATCATTTTCATTTTTTTGCCCATTAGCTTTATCCTAGCCTCAATTTTAATCCACCGCTTTTCAAATATTTTCGTCCGCCTTTATTATACTATCGCCGCCAGCTGGTTCGGCATTTTGCTTTATTTTGTTTTGGCCTGTTTATTGGCGTATTTTATCATATACTTAGGCAAAGTATTTTGTTTTGAAGTTAACCAAAAATTTTTAATTATCGGCTTATCTCTGGCCGCGGCCGCGGTAATTATCTATGGCATCATAGCGGCTCAAAACATTAAAATAAAAGAGCTAAACATCGCTCTGCCTAATTCACCAGCCGAGTGGCAAGGAAAAACCGCGGTCTTTATAAGCGACTTGCACTTGGGCGCGATTGATAACTATAGATTCGCCTCTAGCGTCGCAAACAAAATTGACGAGCTCAACCCGGACATCCTCTTGATCGGCGGAGATTTCTACGATGGTCAAACAAACGTTGATTTGGATAAATTAGCACAATTTTTTTCAACCATTAAAGCGCCTTTGGGCAAATTTTTTGTAACTGGCAATCACGAAGAATTCGGCAATAGCGCCAAATATACCGACGCCGTTAAGAAAGCCGGCATTAACGTTTTGGATAATAAATTAACAGAAATAAACGGCCTGCAGATTATCGGCGTTGATTATAAATCGGCTTTTAATAAAAATGACTATGAAGCTATCCTGGCCAGCCTTAAAATAGATAAAAATAAACCCAGTATTTTATTAAGGCATGTGCCTGATAAAATTGAGGTAGCGCCTAAATTCGGCATTTCGCTTGAGCTTTGCGGCCATGCCCATAAAGGCCAGCTCTTCCCCATACAAATTATTGAATATTTCTTGTATGACGGCTTCCAATATGGCTTAAAAAAATCCGGATCCACTATAATCTACACTTCTTCGGGAGCCGGCGTCTGGGGGCCGCCCATGAGAGTTTTAGCCGACCCGGAAATAGTAAAAATTATTTTTAAATAAAAAGCCTGATTTATTAAACCTTAGAATACTTCCCCACCGCCACTAAACTGGCCAAAACATTAACCAGGCTGGCGGCTAAAAATTCCAAACCGAAAATCAACAAAAAATTACTATTATAATAATCCAATATATTGACTTTCAGGCCGGAAAAAAATGATGCTAAATAAGGCTGGATCAAGCTTAAAAAAGGATAAATGATAATTATTGCTACGACCACGCCTAAGAGCGCGTAAATTACTCCGGAAATCAAATAAGGGGCGCGGATGAACCAAGTGGAGGCGCCGACTAGCTTCATAATGCCGATTTCCCGCTTATGGGTAAAGATAGCCACGCGCACCGCGTTATAAACTACGAGTATGGTTATTAAAACAAACAGCGAGCTGATAAACAAACCGGCCTCGCTGGCCTTGTCGGCAATATTATTAATTTTTGCCAGAATAGCTTTATGGTCATCAAAATTTCTTGATTCAATTATATCATTATCAATCTTGTTTAAACTCACGATTAAATCATCATAATTATTAATATCTTTAGGCTTGATTATTAAGCCTGGCGACAGCGGATTCTTGCCTAATTCCAGCAAGGCCTGCAGTATTTCCGGATCATTTTTGTGTTTTTCCCTAAAACTTTCTATGGCGGCCTGTTTGGAAATATAATCAACTTTCGCGACCGAATCAATGTTCTCAATCTGGCTTTTTAAAGCCAAAATAAGATTTTCCGGCGCCTCGGATTTTAAATATAGGCTTACATCAATTTTGTCTTTAACAGCGCCAACCGTGGCCGAAGTTAATACTTTCACAGTTAAAAGCAAATTAACAGAAAACAAAGCCAAGGTAATAATTATTATCGTAATAATTGATAGCCAGATATTTCTGGCTATATCCTGCAAGCTAAATTTTATTACTCTTAAAAAAGACAATAAAAACATAAAAACTATTTTATAATTATCTTATTACAAAACATATTTTCCGACAGCTTGATCGCCAACTACCAACCCGTTTTCTATGGTAATTACTCTTTTTCTTAACTTATTTACTACCTCTCTATTATGGGTTACGAGCACCACCGTGGTGCCGAACTTATTAATTTTTTGCAATATTTCAATAATTTCATCGGCGTTAATTGAATCCAGGTTGCCGGTCGGCTCATCAGCCAAAAGAATTTTTGGCCGATGGACTAAAGCGCGGGCAATCACGGCGCGCTGCTGCTCGCCGCCGGAAATCTGCAAAGGATAGCGATGCATCTTATTTTCCAGCCCCACGATTTTTAAAACTTGCGGCACAATGTTATTTATCTTGCGTTGCGGCTCGCCGCAAACTTGAAGCGCGAAAGCGACATTTTCAAATAAAGTTTTCTTATACAATAATTTAAAATCCTGAAAAACCACTCCGATTTGCCGGCGCAAAACGGAAATTTCCGCTTGGCCGATAGCGGTAATATCCCAGCCACCAATAACAATTTTACCATCGTCCGCCTTTTCCTCGCTAATTAAAAGCTTAACCAAGGTAGTCTTGCCGGTCCCTGATTGCCCGACTACGGAAACAAATTCTCCCGGCTTAATATGCAAATTAACTTTATGCAGCGCCGTAATATCGGGCGGATAAATTTTCGTGATATTTGACAATTTAATCATACTTTTTATTATTGGCCGCCTTAAAGGCGTACTTTAATAATTGCTCGGTTTCGTCAAAACTATTTTGCCGGTCGCTAATACCCATGGTCACGGCAATTATTTGCCTGTCAGAATTATTTTTTGCCCTTACCATCAGACAATATTGCGCTTCTTCAAGATAGCCGGTTTTGGAGCCGGTTATATTTAAGCCGCTGATTTGCAAAAGTTTATTGGTATTGGTTAAGGTGTGGGCTTTCTTAGTGTTTATTGTAGTAAATTTATACTTATATATAGTACTGGCCTGTTGGATAATCGGATTAGTATAAACTTCCCTGGTTATTATAGCATAATCAAGCGCCGAACTCACGTTTTCCGGAGATAAGCCTGTCGGCTCAATAAAGCGCGTCGAGCTGGCGCTCCAATTAGCGGCCGCTTGATTCATTTTTAATATAAATTCATCCCTGTCTAAGCCGCTGATCCGCACTAAAGTTTCAACGGCGTTATTGGCCGAACCGACTAAGGCCGCGTAAAGCAAATCTTCGTTCGTTAAAATATCGCCATCGGCCAATTTTAATCTGGCCGATTCCCATTTCTCGGCATATTTATAATTATATTCCTCATCCTTAACGCTATAAGCTACCTGGTTTTTTAAATCAGGCTTGGTGTCTAAAAAAACTTTTACGGCCACTAATTTCGTTAAACTGGCCAAAGGCAAAGTACTGGTAGCGTTTTTTTGCCAAAGTATTTCGCCGGTTTGCTCATCCATGGCTATGGCGGATTTGGCGGTAGTTAAAAGTTCTGATTTGGCGCCAGACTCGGCTATGCCTAAAATTTTATTATTTTCTTTGGCGATGCTGATTGGCTGAACTCTTACACTAATCGTGCCCGCGCCGGTGGGCGCCAGTTTTTTAAAAGCCACTTTATCCAAATCAATAACTCTGTTTGGATAAAGTTTTCTATCAGGGCCGAAATCATTTACTACTACGTCCACGAATTTATTGTTGGCCATATTATAAACGCGCAATTTTGAATCTTTAGGAAAGTCAGGTGAGGCGGCGAATAGGCCGCCCTTATATTTGTACCAGCTGGCCTGCCCTTGGGCTAAAGCTTCCGGGTTGGCGAATACCGCCAGACGGGCGAAAGGCAAATGAATTAAGGAGCGAACATACGATTTATCCGGATAATCAATCGTTGGCAATGGCCGCCAAGAAGAATAATTTTTATCATAATAAAAAACTTGCTTATAATAATCCGAATTTTGATCGTAAGATATTTGTATGTTAAACGGCTTTTTATTGTCATAAGCCGCTTTATTTCTAAACTCAAACTGATAAACTTTACTGATTCTTTCAAGCTGCCACGGGCTGTCAATCGTTTCATTTAATTCTAAAACGTCTACGCCGGTAGATTCGCTTAATATTTCGGGAACCAGCGACAGCTTAATGGCGCCGGCAAAGGCGCTAACCGTATAGCCTTTGCTGATTGTCTCTTTGTCTAGATTTATAAAATAAGCGGGGCTAGACGCCAGCTGGGCTGTTTCGGCCGCATAAACAAAACTACCGGCCGTTTGCGCCAGTGTTAATATTAGGAAAAATATTATTAATTTATTCCAAATTTGACTTTGCCACCTCATACAAATATAATTATAGCATAAATTAAAATAAATACTAAAAATTATCACGCGGGTATAGTATAATGGCAGTACGCGACCTTCCCAAGGTTGAGGCACGGGTCCGATTCCCGTTACCCGCTCAAAATTTTAAATAAGCCTAA
Organism: Patescibacteria group bacterium; assembly: GCA_028703305.1. GTDB lineage: Bacteria > Patescibacteriota > Patescibacteriia > Patescibacteriales > GWC2-42-12 > JACPHD01. The sequence continues at coordinate 23,463 of JAQVNC010000014.1, read as the reverse complement.
GATATTGATATTATTTTTAAATATGATATTATAAGGCTTCATGCTAAGTAGCGCCGATGTAGCTCAACTGGTAGAGCAGCGGTATCGTAAACCGCAGGTTGTCGGTTCAATCCCGACCATCGGCTCATAAATATCATCGTAAACCATAGGTTGCCCCGTTTTGATTATTCCGAAATTAGTACCGAGGCGCTTCAAGTCCTCTTCTCGGCTCATAAATAAAAATCAGCCAAGCGAAAGCACGGCTGATTTTTATTTTATTTGATATTTAATTTGCTAAAATGAAAATTTTAATCTTGGCCAGCCTTTCATTAACATACTGATCCAAGGTTTTTGCTCCGACAAAAAGATATTTTATATCTAACTGCCCGTTGTTATTATCAACGATTTGTATAATATAATAGCCATTATTGGCAAAAATTATATCGCTGATTTGATTAAGGCTTAAATTAAAAACGGCTTGCCCGAATTTTTTTGTTGCCTCATCGCTGTTATAATAAACCGCGTCGCTATACTCATCGGCATATTTTTTAAATTGCTCCAGGTCGTTAACGTTTTTCAAAAGCTGGCTGATTTTTTTTATTCTAGACAATCCTATTTGATTGTAATTTTCATCAGCAACAAATGCCATAGCCAAAGCTTCTTCGGATGAATTAACCGGCAAATCGTATTTTTCGCTTAAGTTTTTTAAAATTACCAGTTTGGCTAAATGGTTTTTTTTATCTGCCGAACTTAAATTATTATAATTATCACTTTTCATAGTTTGAAAATCATAATAATTCATTATTCCTTGGTCGGCAACTATCGCCGGCACCGGTAAAATGCGCGCCATTTTCAAGGCGATATTATCATTAATTTTAAATCTTAACACCAATAAGCAAAAAATTACGTAGCCAATAATCAAAAAAACAATTAAATACAGCGTCCCGTAAAAAAAATTCCTTTTGATAGCGGAAAAAACTTCGCTTAGCTTATCAATCAATCTTTTTCTGAAAAGCTCCAAGGCTTTTCGCCGTTTTATTTTTCTCTCGGCCGCGGCCGCCAGCTTGGCTAATTTAATTTCTTGATTTATTCTTGTTACTTCTTGCTCTCGCTTTATTTCTTCCAAACGCCTGTTTTCTTCGGCCGCTCTTTCTTCCTCTCTTAACTTTTTTTTCAATTTTAACTTTTCCTGCTGTTTTTTAGCTTCTTCGGACTTGGCCGGGGCCGGTTTTTCCGGCTCGTTCTGGCTCTTTGGCTTAGAATCAAAATTTTTGTTTAGCTTAATTCCATCAACCTTGTTTGAAACTCGGCCGGCCCGGCCCGCGGCCTTAGGTCCTTTAGTTAATTTAGTGTCTTTTTCCCCGATATAGCTTAAAACTATTTTACGATTTTTCTTTATTTCTTCGGAATTTATTTTTTTTATGCCATCCAAATTTTTTCCCATACAATCTTCGTTTTATAAAAAATTTTTAACGGAAAAAATAATTCAACCATTTTTTCGGATTAGACTTCTTGTCTTTTAGCTCTCCTTTTTCGTAGCCGGGAATATTAAAGATTGAAGCGCCGGAAGAGGTGCCGGCCGAATTATCGCCGGCCGCCGATTTTATTACGGTAAGCTCTTCCCCTGGCTTTTTTAGGCCCAAATTAAGCCTAGCCTGCTCCTCGGCAAATTGATCCGACTCCAGATAAGAAACAAAATTTTTTAAATCAACATTTTTATTTTGCAAATCGGAAATTTCCTTCTTGAGTTCGCTTATCTCTTTATTAATCCTATATTGCTTAAGCGTGTTTTTAGCAAAAGGAAAACTTATTAAAATAATGGCGGCTAAGCCGAGTAATGTTAAAAATTTTTGATTAAAAAATATTTTTTTAAAATAATTATTTTTTCGCCGATTTATCATAAGGCGTATGAATACTTACTTCTTCTTTTTAATTTTTCACGAAGGCAATTAAGATAATATTATTATACCAGTAACCAGCCAAAATATCAAAACATAATTTAAGTTTAGATAAGCCAAAACAACCCCCGGCCAAAAAATTTCCAAGCCGGCAAAAATCAATATGGCGGCGGTTAAAACATAAAATAATTCATAAAAAAAATAATTAATAAAAGTCTTTGGCCTATCGGGCATGTCATTGTTTATGTTATTTGGCATAATTAAAATATTTTTTAAGCTTTTGCTTGAGAGTAGTCCCCGTTAGATCAACTTTAATCTCTTTTATTATTATTTCGCCTTGAGTTGATTCTTCGGCTTTAAGGCTGGGAACGGAAATTAAAAATCGATATTGGCCTTTTTCTAAATAGCCCCTGGTTAAATCAAACTCCGCGGAAGCCGTTTGCCAGCCATCGGAATCAACCGGAGTTTTATAATTCGTTAAAACGTAATTTATTTTTTCTCCGTTTATATCAAGATTGCCGTCAACATTTTTAAATTTTGGATCAAACAAGCCGCTCTCCGAGAAACTAAAAACGCCGTCGCCGGAAATAATTATATCATCTTTGTTCAATTCAATTTTAGCCGGTTGATTTAAAGTTTTTACGGAATATTGCTTATAAGTCTCATTAATATCTAAAAAACCATCGCCAACTTTTATTTTTCCAAGGCTGGCCGGATTTACGATCTGGGCGTTGACTAGCCGGCTGTTGGTAAATAAAGCAAAATTTTCTTTATTGCCTTCCGCCAGCCATGCTTTATTAATTAAAACAAACCGGCTTTGTTCGGTAGCTATGCTTTTAGTTATTACATCATCATTGGCGATAACGCTAAAACGATAAACGCCCTCAGGCAAACCGGCTTTTTTAATAATAACTTGGCGCCCGTTGTCGTTGGTTTTTTTATCCGGCGAATAAGCTGAATAGATTTCGCCGTCTTTAGAATAAACTTTTATTTCAACCGGATCATCTTCGGGGTTAATATTTAAATCAGTAAAATTAAAAACATAATCAAGCTCTTCCTGTTTTATATAGGTATAAAATTGATAGGAGCCGCGAAAGCTATAATCAATCAGATTACTTTCAGCGCCAGGCTCGTAATTATTGAGCAAGAAATTATTTTTAATACTATAATTATACAAGGCGATTTCGCTCGGCGGCGGCAAATTGCCTAAAAATTGCTCAACCGTATCATATTTTTTTTCGCGCTCAATCAACCTAACGCTGTTTTCGCCCGGAACGATCGGCCAAGCTAAAGATAGCTGGTCGATAATTTTATTTTGCAGAGGCTTAAGATCATAACTCCAAGCGGCTTTATTGTTAAGCAAACCGATTTCCATAATCGGAAAATCAGTGGTATTTTTAAACTTTACGGTTACTTTGGCTTTTTCAAATCTTCGCGGCGTCTTAAGAAAAAAATAAACCGGATCGCCATTTATTTTTGCTTCTGTTTTATTTATGGTAACCCTTTCTTTGGGCGTTAATTCGCCAATAAAATAATTTAGCCTGTGAAAATCATAAACATAGCCGATAGCGCCTGACGGCACAATTTTCATATAGCCAAACCAGCTGATAATTATAGCTAATGTAAGCCATAAAACAATTCTAATTTTTAAATTATTTTTATTCATAGCTACTAATTTCTCTGGCTTCGCCAGATCCGGCAAAGCCGGACAAATATTCCTTCGCCGTATTTTCCCAGCTAAATTTTTTAACCTGCTCCAATCCCCGGCCAATTAATTTATTTCTCAAATTTGCGTCGGTTAAAACTTTTTCTATGGCCAAAGCGATATCGCTAATGTTATAAGGATTAACCATTAAAGCCGCTTCACCGGCCACTTCCGGCAAGCTGGCGGCATAGCTTATTATAACCGGCGCGCCAGAAGCCATAGCTTCAAGCGGCGGAAAGCCAAAGCCTTCATAGAATGAAGGATAAACAAACACGCCCGCCAAATTATAAAGATAAACTTTATCTTTACTGTCAATATAATCTAAAAATTTAATATCATTTTTGAATTCAGACTGCTCCCACTCTTTATAAATTTCATCAAATTTCCATCCTCTGCCGCCGGCAATCACTAACGCATAATCTCGCAGCTCGTGATTAGACCGCGACTTATTATATGCCCTGATTATGCCGTCAACATTCTTTCTCGGCTCTAAAGTGCCCAGATACAAGATAAATTTTTCGGGCAATTTATATTTATCTTTTACTTCAGCCAATTTTTTTTCATCAGCATCTATCCGCTTAAATTCACTTCCTATCCCGGAATAAATAACTTTTATTTTATCCGGACTAACGCCGCAGAGTTCAACTATATCCCGCTTGGTGTTTTCGCTTACCGCCACAACGCGGTCAAACCGCTTAATTAATTTTTTAATATTAATCATTTTATGCCAAAAATTTTTGCGCCGGCTAAAAAACTCGGGATATTTTAAAAAGGATAAATCATGGATAGTAATAATACTTTTAGCCCTGCCGGATAAACCGATAAAATTAATATGCGGCATGAAAAATACATCAACGTTAAGCGCTTTGTCAATTTTAGGATAATTAAAAAATTTAAAAAATAAATAATTTAAAATTTTATTCGGATAATTATATTTTACCACTTTTACTTTTTCACCGGCAAATTCGGGGATATTCAAGCAATCGCCGAAACAATTATAAAAAAGCCGGTAATCATTCTTATTATCCAGCTTTAAGATCTCCTTAATTAAATTTAACGCGTATTCGGACACGCCGCTATAGCGAGCGTCCATTAGAGTTCTTATGTCTATACCAATCTTCATCTAATTATTTTTAAAATTTTTCCACGACTCTTCTATGTATTTATTAATCTCACTTTTAAATCTGGCCACGGAAAATTTTTCGGCGTGCTGTTTTATGGCTTCCTGATTAAACTTTGAACTGTCAAAATTATTTAAAGACTCCGCTAAGCTGGCGGAAGTTTGCTGATTAAAAAATACGCCGGTTACGCCGTCAATAACCGTTTCCACGGCGCCGCCTCGCCTATAGGCGATTACCGGCCGGCCCGAGGCCATGGCTTCAACCGCGGTTATGCCGAAATCTTCTACTTGGGGATAAATAAAAGCCAAGCAACGGCTATACAAGCCAGCCTTGGCCGCGTCGTCCACCCAGCCCAAAAATTCAATATTAGCATGGCCTTTGGCCATTTTTTTAAGCCGATCAAGATCAACGCCGTCGCCGTAAATTTTTAATTTTTTATTAGTCTTTTTAAACGCTTCTATGACCAAATCTATTCTTTTATACGGCGCCAATCTGCCGCCGATTAAAAAATAATCCCCCAATTCAGATGAAATTCCAAATTTTTCCGTTTCTACCGGCGGGTAAATTATAGTTGATTCATGCTTATAATACTTTTTAATTCTACCGGCCACAAACCGCGAATTAGCTATGTAATTATCCACCCGATCAGCCGCCAATTTATCCCACATTCTAATATAATTTAAAACCAATGATATGACTTTTTTAAAATATTTATTATATTTTAAATCATAAATATATTGATGGGTGTCGCTCCAAAGATAGCGGGTCGGCGTATGGCAATAGCAAATATGCAAAGTTTGGCTTGAAGTAATAACGCCTTTGGCAAAAGCGCTGGCATCGGAAATTACCACGTCAAAATCGTTTAAATCAAAAAATTCCACGGCCATGGGCATAAACGGCATATACCACTGATAATGCTTAACTCCGCCAGGCAATCTTTGAATAATTGAAGTTTCTATGTGGCGGCTTTTAAAATATTTATCGGCATACCTTTTTTCATAAAGCAGGGTATAAATAGGAGCCTCGGGAAACATATCCGCTAAAACTTTTAAAACTTTTTCCGCTCCGCCGTCTTGGGCCAGGTGGTCATGGATTAAAGCTACTTTCATATTAAAAAAATTAAAATGTAAATTTAAATTTGATTTTTTAACTTTTAACTTTTTCTATTCCACTTTTCTGCCCCTTAAAACCGCCAAAGGAGTTCTGGCGACAATGGCAATATCAAAAATTAATGACCAATTCTCAATATAATAACTGTCTAATTTTACTTCGTCTTCAAAGCTTAAATCGCTACGTCCGGAAATTTGCGCCAGGCCGGTTAATCCGGGTTTGATTGTTAAAACTTTTTTATGATGCCGTTCATATTTGGCCACTTCCCTGGGCTGATGCGGCCGCGGCCCGACCAAGCTCATATCTCCGCGCAAAACATTAAAAAATTGCGGCAGCTCATCAATGCTCCAGCGCCTGATAAATTTGCCGGCTCTGGTTAAGCGCGGGTCATCGGCTATTTTATAAACCGGCCCGGTTTTAACGCTTTTTTCTTCAATTAATTTTTTTTCAAGCTCTAAGGCCTTGTCATTGCCGTAATCATCGCCCACGCAATACTGATAAATCATTGATCTGAATTTATATAATTTAAAGGTGCCGTTTTTTAAAACACGCTCATTTTTGTAAATTACCGGCCCGCGGGAATCAAGCTTTATGGCGACAGCGGCGATAATAAGAATCGGACTAAAAAGTATGATAAAAAATAAAGATGAGATAACGTCAAAAACTCTTTTTATAATTCTCCCCCAGCCTTCCAAAGGAGTCTTTTTTACTTCCACTACCGGTATGCCGGCGACTTCCGAAACTTCGGTCTTTAAAACTTTGGCGCCCAATAAATCCGCCGCGTACTTAAAAATAATATGGTTTTCATCGGCAAAATCAAATAACCGAATCGCTTCGGCCTTGCTTAAGTTCGGGTCGCTCTGCATAATTTCATCAACTTCACAGGTCTTTATAAATTCGGCCAATTCATCCCCCGCTTCCAAACTAAAATTTTTCAAACGTTTTACAACCTCATAACCTGAATTTTTTCGGCTGGAAAATTCATGAATTAAAACATCCGTAGTGTTGCTATCGCCGACTAAAACTATTTTATGGACGCCGACACCATATTTCAATAAAATTCTCTGGACAGATCTAACTATAATTCTGGCAAAACTTATATAAACTATGGCTAAAAGCCAGCCGGCCAAGACTATGAAGCGGGAAGAAAAAAGCTCCCTGAAAACAAAAATCATAATCACTATTAACATCAAGCCGGTAGAGCAAGCCAAAATCACCCGATAAACTTCCGCGGTTAAACGGCGCGAGCCTTTTATATTATACAAGCCGGCTAAAGCGAAAATAATCAGCCAAGCTAAAGCGATTAACAATAAAATTTGAAAATAATCGCTAAAAGGCAAACTGAAAATAACCGGCCTAATCTCGGCCGCTACGCCGGTAAAGCGCAAATAATAAGCAGAAATTCCGGCTAAAATAATCATTAAAAAATCCAACGGCACCAATAAAAAAGAAAAAAATAATTCACTTTTTTTCATAAATCGCTTAAAACATAACACGCGGCCGCGTGTTATATGAGTTATATTTTACTAATATCAAGGCAAGCTATAAGCCGGATTCTGTTCCCCGATAAATTGGGAAGATGACCATCTATCTAGCCTTGGCGTTGCCGCTAAGGTCAAGCGAGCTACTTTTCATTACGCCGCACAAAATGCGGCGTAGTTTGCTCTTGCTCCAGGCAGGGTTTACCACATACACTCTGTTGCCAGAGGACGAATTAAGTAGCGTAAACTAAAGGATATCCTTAATTACTTTACACACCTTAAAACTTTTCACCTTTCATCCCGCCGAAGCGGAACTAGTATTGTCTCTGTGGCACTTTCCCTAAGATTACTCTTGATGGACGTTATCCATTGCCATTTTCCGGTACAAAAGCACCTTTGGAGTCCGGACTTTCCTCTCTAATAAAAATTAGAGCGATCATCCGCTTGCCTTGATATTAGTAAAATATAAAGTACAAAATCTTGAATTATATTACCACTTATTAAATAAAAAGTCAAATAAAAAAAGGCTACAAACATAAATGCCGTAGCCATCCATTCTACTCTATTTCCTTTAATTCTTCTCTTTTTTATAGTTAATATACAGAGCGAGCGCGATAGCGAAAATTAAAAACGCTACCAGATAGTTGAGCCAGCCGCCTGGCCGCGCTATGGCCAGTATGCTCCCAAGAAAAAATCCTAAAAGAGTAATAAAAATATCTGTGATTCTTATTTTTATTACTATTCTTTCTTCCTCCATCTTCTACCCCCTTATTATCTGACGGATTAATAAAAAATAAAAAAACGTCGCTATTTTTATACTGGTGGACGCAGAAGGATTCGGACCTTCGACCTCTCCGATGTGAACGGAGCGCTCTAACCAACTGAGCCATGCGTCCTAATTATTTTCCCGCCTTATCCAAAGCCTGATTAACCAACTTATCGGCTAACTCATTCTTTTCCCTGTAAATATGTTTAAAAATAATCTTTTTAAATCCTAATGAAATATTATATACCTGAACAAACAAAGGCGCAAGATGCTTGTCTTTAACCCGATATTCCCGATTTAATTGCTTCACCACTAATTCAGAATCTAGAAAAACTTCAAGCTCAAGCCCGCCCAGATCCCTGGCTTTAGCCAGGCCGGCGATTAAGGCTTTATATTCGGCTTGATTATTAGTTGCCTCGCCGATATATTCGGAAATTTCGGCTATTACTTTATTATGCTCATTTAAAATAACCGCGCCAATGCCGGCCGGACCAGGATTGCCGCGCGCGCCGCCATCGGTAAAAAGTTTTAATTTTTCATATTTCATATATATTTTGAAATTGGCCCGGTCAGAAAAATTATTTTTTCTCGCTTAGACGAAATTTGGGCTCCCTGCGGTCACTACAATTTCGTATGCGCGATAAAAAACAATTTTTCTGACCGGACTAGGAACTAGAATTCTTAATATCCACAATCTTCATCTGCGCCGCACGCCGGCCGTTAAACTCATTAAATTCCAAATAATAAACCGCGTCAACCTTATCGCCTATTTTAAATTCTTTTAAATTTTCCGCCTGGGAAAAAGCCACGGCCCAGATTGAGCCAAACCTGAATTTAATATGCTGGGCGTTAGCCCCCATATTCATTTTATCCATTATTTGCATCCCCCTGCTTAAAAATTTAGGCTTATCATTATCTTCACCGTATGGCTCAAACTTTTCCAGCGCTTCTAAAAGCTCGTCATTAATATCCGGCAAATCAATTTCCGCCTCAATTAAAATTTTCGGCGCTAATTCAACTTTAGCCAAAGCCTTATTAACAATTTTTTTCATTTCTCTCATAAAACCCTTTAAATCTTCTCGGCTTTTTAAAGTAAAGCCGCAAGCCGCCGCGTGCCCGCCGAATTTTTCTAAATATTTACCGGAGCTCTCTATCGCTTCCATAATATTGAATTCATCAATGCTTCTGCCTGAACCTTTTATTTCGTTTTTTATTTTAGTAATCGCCAAAACCGGCCTGGCGTAAGCTTCGCATAAACGTCCGGCCACCAGCCCGACTACGCCTTCGGGCCAAGCTTCGCCGGAGGCACTTTCAATATTAGGCGAACAAACTATTAAAATTTTATCCCCAAGCATTTTTTCTTCAACAACTTTTCGGCAATAAGCGGTTATGTCCTCGGTTATCTTCTGCCTCTCACTGTTTTTTATATTTAACTTTTTAGCGATAGCCTGCGCTTCGTTTTTATCTTTAGTAACTAAAAGCTCATAAGCCGTATTGGCATGGTCTAGCCGGCCGGCCGCGTTCAATCTCGGAGAAATTTGCCAGCCGATAGTGAACGAATTTATTTTTTTCGCGTTGCCATTGGCTTGCGCTATTTTTATAAGTTCAGCCACGCCAAGCCGTTTGCCTTGGTTTATTATTTTTAAGCCTTGACTCACCAAAGTTCTGTTTTCGCCCAAGAGGCTTACCATATCGGCTACCGTGCCGATAGCCACTAAATCCAAAACCTTTTCCGCCAGTTTATTTTTTAATTGTTCGTCAAGTTTAGAAAGCTTAATTAAGCCCTGAACGAATTTAAAAGCCACGCCCACGCCGGCTAAACTTTTATAAGCATAATCCTCGGCTTTTGGGTTAATGATCAAACAATCAGGCCAATCATTTTTATCCGGCGGCGGTTCGTGGTGATCGGTAATAATTACATCTAAACCCAAACTCTTGGCATAAGCGGCTTCTTCTTTATTGCGAATGCCGTTATCTACCGTAATTATCAATTTAGCTCCAATTTTAATTAATTCGGCAATCGCTTTTTTATTTAGGCCATAGCCTTCCGAAGTTCTGCCCGGGATATAAACGCCGGTTTTAGCCTTAAAAATATTTAAAATTTCAACCAACGTGGCCGTAGCCGTTACTCCGTCGGCATCAAAATCTCCGTACACGACTATTAAATTTTGCTCTTTAATATGCTTAATCGCTAAAGCCGCGGCCGCTTTCATATCTTTAAGCAAAAACGGATCGGATAAGCTCATTTTATCCGGCTTAAAAAACAATTCAATCTCCGGCTTCTCAATTAAATGCCTATTAAAAAGCAACTGAAGTATAATTTTATTATATTCAGGATTTTTTTTAATAAAATCATCTGGAACGATAGGTTTAATCTCCCATTTGCTAGTCATAAGCTAAAAGCTAAAAGCTAAAAAACGCGCCTACGGTCCAAGCGATCATGGAAAAAATCACCATGATGCTTATAATGGTCCACATTATTCTTTGCAAAGGTTTCTTTTTCATAAAAAATTGCATTATATTTTTCTTTATCTCTTTAATAATTTTACAAAAGTATCGCTTGGTATTTCCACTCTGCCTTTACCATGAGCCTCCATTTTCTTTTTGCCCTTCTTTTGCTTTTCCAATAATTTTCGCTTACGCGAAACATCGCCGCCGTATAACTTAGCCGTTACGTCTTTACGCATGGCGGAAATTCTTTCGGCCGCGATAATTTTACCGCCGACGGCCGCTTGCAATTTTACGGCGAACATCTGCTTAGGCAAAGTTTCTTTTAAAGTATTAACCACGTCTTTGCCGCGCTTAAAGGCATCGTCTCGGTAGACTATCATAGACAAAGCTTCAACCGCGTCTTCGGCCACTAGAATATCCATTTTTACCACATCAGCTTGCTTATAACCGACAAACTCATAGTTTATGGACGCGTAGCCGGAGCTGGCGCTTTTAATCTTATCATAAAAATCCGTTAAAATCGCCGCCATGGGAATTTCGTAATGCAAAATCACCCGGCTCTCGTCAATATACTCGGTATTTTTATAAACGCCTCGTTTATCTTGGACTAAATTTAAAATCGCCCCGATATATTCTTTGGGCGCGATAATGTCCAGGCTAACCCAAGGCTCTTCAATTTTGTCAATTTCTGAAGGATTGGGCAACTTTTGCGGGCTGCGGATAATCGCATTGTCGCCGTTTTTTTTATACACCATATAGGCCACGCTGGGAATGGTAACCGTCAAACTTAAATTATATTCCCGCCTTAAGCGCTCTTGAAAAATTTCCAAATGCAAGAGCCCTAAAAAACCGCATCTAAAACCAAAACCTAAAGCTTCGGAATGTTCAGGCTCATAAATTAAGGCCGCGTCATTTAATTTTAATTTTGAAATCGCTTCCCTAAGTTCATCAAACTCATTGCCTTCATGCGGGAAAACTCCGGCGAAAACCATGGGCTTTACTTCATTATAACCCTTAAGCGGCATAATTTGATTTTCCGATTTTAACCAGGCTACGGTATCGCCGACCCGGCACTCGCTAACGTCTTTAAAGCCGGTCACGATGTAGCCGATTTCACCGGTTTTTAATTCTCCGGTGGATTTATATTCGGGTTTGAAAATTCCCACGTCTAAAGCCTCGCTCTTAGCCTTGGTGGCCAATAATATTATCTTATCGCCCTTTTTTATGGTGCCGTCAAAAACTCTGATATAAGCTACCACGCCGCGATATTCATCATAAGTTGAGTCAAAAATCAACGCCCTAAGAGGAGTAGTTTCATTAGCCTCAACAGTCGGCTTGCCCTCCAAAGCTTTAGCGTAGGAGGGCGCCGGCACCTGATCTATGACCGCTTTTAAAACTTCTTCCACGCCTTGGCCGGTTTTGCCGGATGCCAAAATAATTTCCTCGTCTTTACAGCCTAAAAGTTGAATAATTTCTTTTTTGGTTTTTTCTATATTGGCGGCCGGCAAATCAATTTTATTTATTACCGGCAATATAGTTAAATCCTGCTCTAGAGCCAAATATAAATTTGCCAAAGTTTGCGCCTGAATACCCTGCGACGCGTCCACAAGCAAGACAGCGCCTTCAACCGCGGCTAAGCTGCGCGAAACTTCATAAGTAAAATCAACGTGGCCGGGAGTATCAATCAAGTTCAAATTATATCCTTTATAATCCATCCTGACCGGTTGCAGCTTAATAGTGATGCCGCGCTCGCGCTCCAGATCCATGCGATCCAAAAGCTGATCTTTCATCTTTCTTTTTTCAATCGTACCGGTAATTTCCAGCATGCGATCAGCCATGGTGGACTTGCCATGGTCAATATGGGCTATAATGCAAAAATTTCTAATATTATTCATAAATCATTACATAAATTCATACAAGGACAGAGCAATGCCCTGTCCCTGCTATAAATATCCTACTAGTTTTTCGCGTTTTGGTCAAATAAAAAATTCCGTCGATTTTACGGCGGAATTTTTTATTTAAAGCTTTAATAATTCTTTTTTAGTGTAATCCGCTATCAGCTTGCTATAGGTTATTTTTTCCTTCTCTGTCCAAGACTTAAGCTCCCGGCGCGTGATGGCTTTTATTTTATCAATGCATTGCCGGTCGATTTTTTTCCAAAAGGGGCAGGCTTTCAGCAAATAAAAATCCAGAGTTTTATTTTTATAAGTAAAGGCTAAAGGAAATAATTTGCAATCAAGCGATTTTTGGCGGCTATTAAGCCGGCAGCCGGTTTTATGGTCTAAAAAATCACAGCCCCGAGCCGGCGTATCCATTAAAAAGCCGGCGCCTTGTTTTTTATATTTGAATTTTACGGCTGTTTTTAACAAACGCCGCAATTCTTTCTCGGTTAAAAAAATATAATACTTGCAGCATTTGCCGCCGCAAGTTTTACAGATTATATCAAAAATATTTTTAGGCATATCAGCTAATATTTTTTTCTGTTCATCGCCATTGATTAAATTTTGATTAATAAATTGCTCTCCGGATATAAAATTAATTATTTAACCTTCCACACGCAATTTTCCAAATCTTTTTCTTTAAAATATTCGGCAAATTTTTTATTCCACCAGCCATCCGACCGATTTACCAGCCTGATGGAATTTTCTTCCGGCATATCATCTTCCGCCGGCGTGCCGACATAAACAATGACATATTTTCTGGCGATTCTCTTAAGCTCGCTTAAATAATAATCCAATTTGTCCTCGCTCACATAACCAAGCACGCCGGAAACATGCACCAGGTCAAATGCTTTATCAGGCAGAGAACTTATTTTATCAATACTTTTAATTTCAATAAACGGCCTTACTTCGGGCGAGGCTTTCTCCACAATAAATTTTGAAATATCCCAGCCCCTGGCTTTAACGCCGAGTTTCAATAGCTCTTCCATTAAAAAACCGCAGGCGCAGCCGATTTCCAAATAAGATTCTATGCCCAAATCTTTAATGAATTTAGCGTCTTCTTTAAAATGAGTATAACAATCAAAGTCTTTTGTAAGGCTCTTTTTATTATACCCTCCCTTATAGCCGGCCGGGTGCTTGCCCGTAAAATAAGCTTCATCAAATTTAACATCGCCAAAATAATTTCTTTTCATAATCCGTTTATTTGATACCTTATATTTTTTCAAGGCCTTATCTTAAATAACCCCAGGTGTGCAAACGATCGCCGTCAACCGCCCAACCGGCTCCGATATCGGTTCTGTAAATTATATTGGGTATAATAATATTTTTAATTCTGCCGTAAGCCATATTCCTGGCGTCTTCTACCGTAGTGCCGCTGCCGGTTACCACGAGCAACACTCCAGAGGTGCCGGCGATGCGCCAAATGCCTTTATCAATTTTAACGTCAAAAATATGAACGCCGTCAATATTGGCCGGATTTTTAAAAGTGACCGCCAAATCATGGTATAAATTAACCGTTTCCGAATCAATCGTATCGGAAAACATGGATTCAACCGCAATGCAGACGCCAACCTGAAATCCGCGCTTAACCTTAAGCTCAAAATCTTCCCCCTTAGCCAGGCGATAAAGCCACTCTCCATTCGGCGTTAAAATGCCTTCTTGCTGAATTTGAATCGTGGGATAGCCGAAGCGGGTGGTAAATTCCAGCGGATAAATTCCCCGACCGTTAACGATACAATTTATGTCAACATAGCCGATATAGCCGGATGCTTGAAGCTTGGGCAGCATTTTTTCCAAAGTTAGCTTAAAAAGTTTATTAGGTGAACTCCAATACATTAGAGTCCCCATCTCACCGGTAAACGGACCGATATTGCCGGGAAAAATCCGCTTATGCTCAAAATTAACATTAATCGGATAAATGAAGTCATGGCCGTTGAAAAAAGCTCCTACCGCCACTTCCACGCCATTAATAAATTTTTGCAAAATAAACATAGGCGCTTTTTTCTTCCAGTTGTCTTTATTTTGCTCCAATAACTCCAGCAAATCCTTGCCATCATCATCTTCGCCTAAAAATAATAAAGCCTTTTCCGAAGACATTAAATTGCCGCAAGGCTTAAAAACATAGCGTGCCGGATTATTTTTAATGAAATTAATCGCTTCGCCGTAATCGGAAAACTGCCAGCTGGGCAAAATATTAATGCCTTGATTTTTCATTTCCGACTGGCCGAATTCTCTATCCATTTCCAATTTATCGGTATAATTGCTGCCGCCGATTATTAATTTACCCTGCTTTCTTAATTTCTCCGCGATAGCGCCAAAGCCAACATCGTCAAATATGATAATGTCGGCCCAATCTTTATACTCTTCCCAATTATCAACTTTTTCAATAAAACCATCATAAATATCAGCGTCGCTTTCGCATTTAACATAAGCTTTGACTTGATGCCCTTCTTTAACCAAAGTCCACGCCAAATCGCCGCTTAAAGCTTCAAGCGAAACGAATAAAAATTTTTTCGGCTCGGCCGTTCTGGCGGCGAGCTCATGGTTATTGCCATTGTTTTTACCATTAGGCATAAAATAAAAAAGGCCAAAAATAATTTGGCCGTTTACAAGTCAAAAATATTTAAATTTATTTTTCCGCCGATAATTTCTTTTTTTATAAACATAATTCAATCGCTTTCTTTAATTATATGCCATTAAAAAATATTGTCAATAAAAAAAGCGGCAAACAACGCCGTTTAACATGATTAAAGCTTAATAAATATTTTAGCGTCTTCTTGACAGTATTTTAGTTATTCTTTGTTTGATTGATTCCGGCTTTTTGCTTACCGGGGGTTGCTGCAGATGGCTAAAACTTTCAATGCTTTTCATTAAATGGTTTAACTCGCTTCTAATGGAGTCTAAAGCTTGCTCCTGGCTGTTCTTATTTTCCACTTCTTCCTGAATTTCGTCAATATCTTCCTGAATTTCATCCACGTCTTCCTGAATTTCGTCAATATCAGCTTCAACTTCTTTTAAGCTTTGGGTATTTTTATTAACCGTCATCTGAATAAAAATCGACAAATAAATCGCCTCTAAGGAAACCACGGTCGTTAGAACCAGCAACACCTTATTCCAATCAAGCCCAAAAAAACCTGCTAAAAAAGCGGCCGTGAAAGCCAGGGTATGAAAAATTAAAGAATGGACCGAGCCGATCCATTTAGTTGATTTTTCCGCCAATGTTTCAATTTTAGATGCCATAAATTTATATGCCTCGCGCCTCTCCCCTGTCAGGCGTTTCAACTTTTTTAACGCCGGCTAAACGGCGCTTTAATGACGACCAAAAATTAAATAATTCTTCGCTTCTCAAAATCAGGCAGACTAAAAGATAAATTAAAATACCGGCCAAACCGGCCGCCGCCCCCTGGATTAAAATGCCCAAAAATTTAGTCATGTCAATATTACTGCCTATTATTAATTTTACACCCTGAACCGCCAAGCCGCAAGCCAGGGCGGCTAAAGAGAATTTTACGGTTGAAATGAAAATTTTCAACTCGTCAATTTTACCTATCTCAAAATTAAGCCAAACCCAAAGTAATATTAAATTTATTACATTGCTGATGGAGAAAGCCAAAGCCAATCCGGCCACACCCATACTTTGCGAAAACTTAATTGATAAAAGAATATTAAATAAAGCCGACGCCAAGCCGATGATAAAAGGCGTTTTAGAATCATGGCGAGCGTAAAAAACGCGGATTAAAAGCGGAATTAAGGCCTGGGCGAAAAGCGAAATGGCAAAAAAGCCTAAAGTATCAATGGTTAAAATAGTCGCCTGCCAGTCAAACTTGCCCGTACCTAAAATAACTCTGATAATTTGCGCCCGCAAAGCCAATAGAATAACCGTTGAGGGAATAATAAAAAATAATATCTGCCTAACCGTTAAAGATAAATCTTTTACTAAATGCTTTTTATTGAAAGCGGCGGCCGACAAAGCGGGAAAAGCGGCGATGGCGAAAGAAATACCAAAAATGCCAACCGGGAAAGACTGCAGATTATTGGCAAAATTAAAAATCGCCAGCGATCCGCTGGTTAAAGTTGAAGCGATCACGGTAACAACCAATAAATTCAGCTGTGAAATAGCCAAACTCATGGTTCGCGGCACCATCATCAGCCAAATCTTAATCACCGCGGGATTTTTAATTTCAAATTTAAATCTAAATTTAAAGCCGAGCCGCGCTAAAGCCGGAATCTGCACTAACATGTGCAAGGCCGCGCCCAGCACTACGCCCCAGGCCAAGCCGTAAATTCCCCCTAGCGGCACAAAATATAAAGCGCCGATAATTATGCCGATATTATAAAAAATCGGCGACATTGAATAAACAAAAAATCTTTTAAACGATTGCAGAATGCCGCCGAAAACGCTGGAAATGCCTAAAAATATAGGCGACAAAAACATAATTCTGGAAAGACCGACGGTTAAAGCCATCTTCTCGCTGCTAAAGCCGGGAGTAATTAAATGCATAATCTGCGGCGCGAAAATTACCCCCAAGCCGCATAAAATCAAAAGGCCTAAACCTAAAATATTTAAAATATTACTGGCTAGAAGCCAAGCTTCTTTATATCCATCGCCTAATAAGTTTCTTGCTTTCTCCAACGGACTTTTAATCAAGGAAGTAAAAACGGGAATAAACCCGGCCGATAAGGCGCCCAAAACCAATAAATTAAAAATCAAATCCGGGACGCGAAAAGCGGCGTAATAAATATCCAAAGTATCGCCGGCGCCGAATTGCCCGGCTAAAATGCGGTCGCGAAAAATTCCTAAAAGCCGGCTAATCAAAGAAGATCCGCCGACCAATAAAGCAGCCAAAGTTATACTATTTATTTCTCCATGGAATAATCGTTTTATCATAGATGCTATATGCGCGTTAACTAATCAATTTTTTTACTTCCCTGGCAATCATCAGCTCCTCATCAGCTTTAATTACCAGCATCGGCAATTCGCCCAGGCATTTTATTTTTTTCATCACCCGATTGCGCGTTATCGGATTGCCGGCGCCGATTGCGCCGGTAAAAACAATCGCCTGGGCTTGGCCTTCCAGTTCGGCCCAATAAGCGCCGATATATTTTGCTAAACGATTGATTGATAAATCAAAAGCTAAATTAGCTTCTTTATTGCCCAAAGAAACCAGCTTGAGCAACTCTTGAAAATCATTAACGCCGGACAAGCCTTTTATGCCTGATTGCTTATTTAATAAATCATAGATCATAGCTACTTTATCTTGATTTATTTCTCCGGGCATTTCGCTTAAAAGCTTAAAAATTACTCCCGGGTCAATATCGCCGGCCCTGGTCATCATAACTAGACCTTCTAAGGGGGTTAAACCCATGGACGTGTCAATCGGTTGGCCGTTTTTTACGGCGGTAATTGACCAACCGCCGCCCAAATGGCAGCTGATTAAATTAATTTTATTAATTTCTGTTTTAAGAAATTTGGCGCTCTCTTCTAAAGCATACTTATGGGAAGTGCCGTGAAAACCATAGCGATATATTTTATATTTTTCGCTTATTTCTTTTGGTAGAGCGTAAAGTCTGGACGTTTCCGGCAAATTGGCGTAAAAAGCCGTATCAAAAACCGCCGCTTGCTTAATTTGCGGCAGATATTCCATGGTCGCTTTAATGCCGGCTAAATTATAAGGATTATGGAGGGGGGCTAGATTATTAAACTGCTCCAACTCGGAAAAATTATTTTGGCTGATCAAAAGCGGTTTGGAAAATTTATGCCCGCCATGAACTACGCGATGCCCGACCGCGGCCAGATTATGCAAGCCGCCAACATCCCTTAAAGCCTGTTTTAAAGCCGCTTGATGGTCAGTCACACCGATAATATCACCTTGTTTAATTTCCTCTTCGTTATCGGAAAATAATTTATATTTAACCGAGGTGGAACCGCAATTTATAACTAAGATAGACATAAAAAAAATAAAAATTCTAAATTAGGCTCCGTCCGGTCATTTCCTTCGGCTTTTCCAACCCCATTACCTTGAGGATTGTCGGCGCCACGTCAGACAATAGGCCTTGAGGCTGAATTAAGCTTAAATCGCCGCCGGGCGCGTCCGGCAATGACAAACTTTTACCCTCATAATCTTTGCTAATAATTAAAAACGGCACCGGATTGGCCGAATGCTCTTTGTCAATCATGCCGGTTTGCATATTAAACAAACCTTCGGCATTGCCATGGTCGGCCGTAATAAACAAAAGACCGTCCCTGCTTAAAACCGAATTAACAATTTTGCCGACGCACTTATCAACTGCTTCAATCGCCTTAATGGTAGCGTTTAAATTGCCGGTGTGCCCTACCATATCGGCATTGGCAAAATTTATCAAAATAAAATCGTATTTATCCTGCTCAATCGCCTTAAGGGTTTTATCGGTTACCTCTAAGGCCGACATCTCCGGCTTAAGGTCATAGCTCGGCACGGCCGGAGATGAAACCAGTGCTTGATCTTCGCCCGCGGACTTTGCTTCATGTCCGCCATTAAAAAAATAAGTTACATGGGCGTATTTTTCTGTTTCGGCAATTCTTAGCTGCCTAAGCCCTGCCCCTGCCAGAACTTCACCCAAGGTATTTTTTAGAACTTCCGGCGGGAAAACTATTTCCACCGGCAAATTTTTTTCATATTCGGCGAAAGTGGCAAAAAAAATGTTTAAATATTTTTCCCGCTTGAATTTTTCAAAGCTAGGCAAAACAAAGGCCTTGGTAAGCGCTCGCGCTCGATCAGGCCGATAATTAAAAAATATAACCGCGTCGCCGTCTTCAATTTTAGCGATAGCCTCGCCGCCTTTCGTTATAACCGTTGGCATAAATTCTTCGTCATATATCTTTTTCGCGTAGCTTTCTTCAATCGCTTTTTCTGCCGATTCGCTCTTTTCGCCTTTGCCCCTAGCCATAGCCTCATAGGCTTTGGCCGTCCTATCCCAATGATTATCCCGATCCATGGCATAAAACCGCCCGGATAAAGAGGCGATTTTGCCTTTGGTGCCAATAAGCGACGCTTCCACTTCTTTGATAAAATTCAAGCCGGAGTTAAAAGGCGTATCCCGGCCGTCTAAAATAGCATGAACATAAAATTTATCAACTTGGCTTTCCGCCATTAAAGCAATAAGAGCCTGAAGATGCTCAAGCGATGAATGGACGCAGCCCGAAGAAGCAAGCCCCAATAAATGCAATTTTGAATTATTATTTTTTGCCTGTTCAATCGCCTTGAGCAAAACTTTATTTTCATAAAAACTGCGGTCGGCAATGGATTTATTTATCCTGGGCAGGTTTTGATATATAATCCGGCCCGAACCTAAGTTTAGATGGCCAACTTCGCTGTTGCCCGACTCCCCCCAAGGGATCCCCACGCCCTCCCCTGAAGCCACTAAGGTCATAGACGGATATTTGGCTATATAATTTTTTATATTGGCCGTGTTGGCTTGGCTGATGGCATTGCCGGTATATGACGTAGCTATGCCCCAGCCATCAAGAACCATCAGCACAACGGGCTTAGGGCGAGAATTTTGTTTTTTGGTAACCATAATATATTTAAAAAAATATCATTTTATCAAACTCTTTCCCGTCATCTCTTTGGGCTTATCTATGCCCAGTAAATCCAGTATCGTCGGCGCGATATCGCCCAAGGATCCATTGCTTCTAAATTTAACTTTTTTAGCGATATTTTTATTAACCACGATAAAAGGCACTTGGTTGCATGAATGCTCGGTATCTATCTCCCCGGTTTTTAAATTAATCATCTCTTCAATATTGCCATGGTCGGCGGTTATTAAAACCGTGCCGCCGGCGCGCGTATAAGCTTTGACAATTTCTCCCAAATATTTATCAACTTTATGGCAGCATTCTATGCCGGCCGTTAAATTGCCGGTGTGGCCGATCATATCCGGCGCGGCAAAATTTAAAACCGTAAAATCATATTTTCTTTTGGCTAAATCATTCAATATTTTTTTGGTCAATTTACTTGAGCTCATAGCCGGAGTGGCGTCATATGATTTTACGTCGGGCGAAGAAATCACTTGCCTGTCCTCCCCGTCAATCGGATTGGCATAGCCGCCGTTAAAAAAATAAGTTACATGGGCATACTTCTCGGTTTCGGCTATATACAGCTGCTTTAAATCAGCCAATTCTACGGGTAAAGTATGTTTTAAATCACCCGACGGGAAAGCGGTTAAAATGCTGTCTAAATCAGGGCCAAAATCAGTCATGGCGACAAATAATAAATCATGCAAAAACTTTTTTCTCAAAAAACAAAATTTATTTTTTTCACAGAATTCTTTCTGAACGAAAACTTTAGCCAATTGCCTGGCTCGATCAGATCTCAAATTAAAAAATATCACGCTGTCGCCCGAAGCTATCCTGGGCAAAGGCTTGCCGTCTTTGGTAATAATATACGGTTCAATAAATTCATCATTTTCACCCCGATTATAACTTTCGGTAATTGCCGCTTGGGCGCTGACGGCTTTTTTGCCAATGCCATCAACTAAGGCATTATAAGCTTTTTCCGTTCTCTCCCAAGTTTTTTTTCTGTCCATGGCATAAAATCTGCCCATAACCGTAGCGATGGCTTCGCCGTTTTTAAAGGCTTTTTGAATATCCGCGATTAATTTTAATGAAGCATATTTAGGCGAATCTCGGCCGTCGGTAAATAAATGCAAATAAACTTCTTTTACGCCGCTCTTTTGAACCAAAGATAATAAAGCCAGCAAATGATCCGGATCGCTATGCGCGCTCATGCCGTTGGAAATCATGCCCATAAGATGCAATCTGGATTTATTTTTTTTAACATGCCTAACGGCCTCTACAAAGCTGGCATTTTTAAAAAAAGCGCCGTCATTAATACTCTTGGAAATTTTTACTGCGTCTTGCTCAACCACGCGGCCGGCGCCAATATTCATATGGCCGGCCTCGCTATTGCCTGACTGAGTCGGCGGCAAGCCGACATATTTGCCATGGGCGTAAAGCTTGGTATTGGGATACTTTCTCGTTAAGCCGTTCATAGTCGGAGTTTTTGACAAGGCAATGGCATTGCCCGAGCTTGGCGAAGCTAAGCCCCAGCCGTCTAAAATAACTAATATCATGGGAAGATTATTTTTTGCGGGTTTATTTGATTT
The DNA here is from genome assembly GCA_028703305.1 of Patescibacteria group bacterium. Lineage (GTDB taxonomy): Bacteria > Patescibacteriota > Patescibacteriia > Patescibacteriales > GWC2-42-12 > JACPHD01. The sequence continues at coordinate 1,868 of JAQVNC010000014.1, read as the reverse complement.
TTCTTGTTTAGGCATAAATAAAAATTATTTTAGCTGTTCTTCAATTTCCATCAACCGATTATACTTCGCTACTCTTTCTCCGCGCGAAAGTGATCCGGCTTTAATATAATCAGCGCCGACCGCCACGGCCAAATCAGCGATAAAATCATCGGTAGTCTCCCCGCTTCTATGGGACACAATAACTTTATAATTATGTTTTTGCGCCAGCTTAACGCAGGCGACAGTCTCGGTTAAAGTCCCGACTTGATTGGGTTTTATCAAAATAGCGTTAGCCGCGCGCTCTTTCAACCCCTTTCTCAAGCGCTCAAGATTCGTAACAAACAAATCGTCGCCCACCAACATAACATCCGAACCCAATTCTTTATTCAGCTCTTGCCAGCCGGCCCAATCGTCTTCAGCCAAGCCGTCTTCAATGGAAATAATCGGATATTTTCTAAACCATTCATAATATAAACCGATTAAAGTAGCTGAAGTAAAGCTGGCCCGGTCTAATTTAAAAATATATTTGCCGTCCGCTTTATTATAAAGCTGTGAGGAACCGACATCTACGCCTAAGGCAACTTGGCTGCCAGGCTTAAATCCGGCCTTAATAGTCGCGGCCATGATTAATTCAATCGCCTGGATAGAAGAGGCTATGTCAGGCGCGTAGCCGCCTTCATTGCCAACATCAGTATCAAAACCGGCCTGCTTTAAAATCCGGCCCAGAGAGTGAAAAATCTCCGAACCGATTCTAACTTTTTCCTTAAAGCTGGCGTCAAGCACCGGAATAATCATAAATTCTTGAAAATCCAAATTAGTGTCAGCATGCTTGCCGCCGTTAAAAATATTAAAACAAGGAGTGGGCATTTTCTCGTAACTCGCGACTCGCAACTCATAACTCTTACTAATATATTCATACAATTCCATCCCCTTGGCTTGCGCGCCGGCCCGCGCCGAGGCAAGCGACACGGCTAAAATAGCATTGGCGCCTAACTTGCTTTTATTCTTAGTGCCATCCAGCTTGATCATTAAATCATCAATTTCTGCCTGCTTGGTTATTTCAACCCCGGCTAATTTTGGCGCGATTTTCTTTTCAATATTTTTTATAGCCGTTAAAACCCCTAAGCCGGCGTATCTGGCCTTATCGCCATCGCGCAATTCCACGGCTTCATGCGCGCCCGTGGACGCGCCCGAGGGCACGCTGGCTTTAGCCCGCATGCCATTATCCAGCCAGACGCAGGCCTCCACCGTCGGATTGCCGCGCGAATCCAAAATTTCCCGAGCCGTAATTTTTTTTATTTTAGGCATAAACATTTATCATCAAATAAAAATTTTATGGCCGCAGGCCTTCGCCCGCTATAAAATTTTAATTTGATACATTATATTTTTGGAAAATATTAAAAACCTTTTCTAAAAAGGTTTTTAAAGTATTTCATACTGCACCGTGGCAAAAACCGTAATCTCATTACTGCCGGCTTCAACCGCCGGCACAGCTCCGCCGCCGCCCATGCCGTCAGCCATCTTATTTAATGAATACATCGGGCTGGGCTGGCCGCCGCTTGACGATTCGCTAAAAGATATGATTTTACCCAGTTTTACGCCGACAATATCGGATAAAGCGCCGGCTTTAATCTTGGCTTGTTCCAAAGCTTTTAATCTAGCCTCTTCTTTAAGCTTCTCCGGGTTATCTATTTCAAAACTTAAATTGCCTACTTGGTTTAAACCAATAACGCCAGCGGCTTCAATAATGCTGGAAACTTTATCCATTTGCCTTACTTTAACATCTAGATTTTGGCTGACTAAATAACTGCGTAAAGTTTGCTTGCCGTTATTATAGTCATATTGCGGTGAAATATAATAATTGGCGGTCTGAATATCTTTGGCGTCAA
>JAQVNC010000013.1:18793-30805 GCA_028703305.1 Patescibacteria group bacterium | reverse complement strand
GCTATATCAAAAAGCCTTAAATTATTTTCAAAAGCTTTTATTATATTTTTTAAAATTGAATAATTAACCGAGCTTAAATTAACTTCTATCATAATTGAGCCAACGCCCTGGGGCAGCTCATTAAAAATACCGGCCGGCGGCTCTTTTTTTTCTTCTGCGTCAACTTTAAGGTTGGTCCTGCCGGCGCTCTTGGATTCAACTCTTATTGAATCCAAAATAGCGCTGTTTTTTACGGCAATGGATTCAATTTCCTTGATTATAAGGCTGGTGTCATTCACCGCCGGCACCATGGCGGCGATTTTCGTCTTTTGATCTTCGCTAATAGCTTGGTATGATTTCTTTAAATTACGGATGGAATTTAAATAATTATATTTGGTTTCATATTCGGCTTGCAGATTATTTTTAGCCTCTTTATTTTCTTTGTAAATCTGTTGATATTTCGGGTAAGCCAGCATAAATAAGCCGGCGGCTAAAATGATAACGCTCAAAGAAAAAATAAAATAATTAAAATAGTTTATTAATAATTTATTTATTTTATTTTTCAAAACTTCGGTTTGTTCTTTATTTTTTTCTCCGCCGATCGGCGGATGATTCTTAACTTCCATAGTTATTCAATAAAAATATTCTTTAAGACGGAAAAATTTAAAACAAATTTTACTAAAAATTTCTCTTTATCGTCTCCCGCCACCATTTCGCCGCCGCCGGCTTCAACAACGGTTATCTTTCGGTTATTTTTAAAAGCATTAACTTGTTCGGCAATGCTGCTATAGCTAGCGGCTAAAGCATTCATCGCGTAATTACCGCCGGTATCGCCTTTAAAATCAACGAAATAAACATCTTTTATGGTATTATCTTCTAAAAATTTAAAAAAATTGGTCCAATAGATATGCTGGCTGAATACTTTGGAAATTATTTTTAATTTAGCCTGGAAATCATGAACTTCTTTAACGCCTGATTCTTCTTTAGCGATGTTTTTTTCAAGTTCGGCGAATTTTTCCGCTTGAGCTAAATTATTGGCTTGGCTGCTTTTTTGATAAAAAGACAAGCCGTAATAAACCGCCGCGACGATTAGGATCGGGATTAAAATCGCGCCGGCCAAAGCCGCGGTTTTAGAACGCCAATCAAAAAAGGTTACTAGCTCCCCCTGGATTAAATTGGTTTCAATAACACGCCCCCTTGATTCGTCTGGCTGAATCGGCTTACTTTCTTCAAATTTTATCTCTTTTACTTCCGGTGATTTTACTTCCGGCTCGGCGGCCGGCTTAATCTCTGTCAGCTTTATTACTTCCGGCTTCGGCAATTGAATTATTTTAGGCGCCTCCCCTTTGCCGGCCTTTAAAGCGGCTATTTTATTTTTAAACAGCCGGCCTAACTTTTTAAGCCAACTATTTCCTGACTTTCCGGCCGGCAAAGGCGCCGATTTTTTTTCAATCGCCGGCTGAACATTAAAAATTTTAGCGGTCTGATTTTTACGCTCTTTCTCCTGATTAAAAATTCTTTGATAATCAATTAAAACTTCTTTACGGTTCGGCTGTTTTTTTAATTTCTCTGACAAAACCGCTAAAAATTTTTTATTTTTTTCTCGCGATAGCGGCTTGGAGTTTTCATGATGCTTTATTAAATTTAAAATTTCTTCGCGAGACTCTTTAATTTTATTTTTATCAATTACCGGCGAAGAATTTTTATCAACCGGCTCTTTTTTATTGATAAACGGCAAAAAAGAAAAAGCTGAACCTTTAGGGCTCTTACCTTCTTTTTCAGGATCAGACCAAACCAATTTCTCTTTTTTATCTTCTTTGGGCTTTTGGTCGTCGCCTTTTTTGTTGTCTAAAAAATTAATGCCGGACATAAAAAATTTAAAATTTTATTCCATCTCCCTAAGCGCCAAGCCGATAGCGATGGCCATGCGCGGAGCGATCTCGTCCAGGAGCGGCTTTAAATCCACCGGATATGAAACCGTTGACCAGGGATTGCCGGCTACCACGTTTATATTCAATATCTTTGATAAATAATCAGTAAAATTCATAAGCAAAGCCGAACCGCCGCTTAAAATAATTTTATCCACTTTTTTATTATTTTTATTTTGGAATAAATTTAGGGCGTATTTGATCTCATTGACTATGGGCGAAATGCTCTCAATAATAGTCTTGGGGATAGCATTATCGGCCGAATCAAACGAGCCTACGCCCAAATCATACTTAAACTGCTCGGCCCGTTCCAAGCCGATATTAAGGCTATGGCTGATAGCTTTAGTAATAGTCCAGCCGCCGATATCTATGCTTCTGTTTAAGGTTGGGATGCTTTGGTCAATAATTGTGAAGCTAGTGGTTTTAGCTCCAATTTCTACCACCATGACGGCTGATTTATCATTGCCTAAAAGGGATCTGATAAGAGCAAAAGTTTCGGTTTCCAGGCTTAATAAATTTATTTGGGCGTTTTTAAAAATTTCAATATATCTTTTAACTAATGTCCGCGGAGCGCCGGTTAATAAAACTTTAATATTATTTTTATCCGCTTTTTCCGCGGTTTGGTCAAAATTCTCAATCTTTTTCCAGTCTAAAATCATTTCTTCCGGCGGCAAAGGAATAACTTTTTTCGCCTCCCAATTAATGGCCGATGGCAAATCTTTTTTACTGACTCCGGCTAAGTTTATAATAGAAGAAAAAACCGAAAAACTTGGCAAAGCCGAAACGGCTTTACGGCTGACCATACCGGCTTCAGAGCAAATTTTATTAATAATTTCAGCGATTTTTTTCGGGTCAGCCTGGTCCAAATCATCAAGATTTTCGCTAAAACCATAAGTTAAAAGCATAGCTCTGCCACCCTGATTTTTTAATTCAACAATCTTAATGCTTGAGCTGCCTATATCTATGCCTAAATAACTTTCATTAGGAAAAAATAAACCCATATAATAAAGATAAAATTATAAATTGGACACTACGCCCATTATATTATACAATTATATAATAATAGCGCCAAAGAATCAAAGGTTTGGCTAAGTAAATTTTCATAATTATTATACCATAAAATTTTAATTTAACAAAACATGGATTTTTTAAAAAAATACAAAAAAATTTTTATTGCCATCGCCTTTATTTTAGCCGTTTTTATTTTAGGCTATTTGCTTTATGCCTTGTTTTTTAAACCAAGTCCAACGCCGGTTGTTACGGAAGAGCCAACCGCCGCTACTACCACCCAGGGCGGCTTGCCTGCTTCCAAGCCAAGCGCCGGCCAAATAACGCCTTCCGGGCAATCGGTCGGCGGTTTGCCAGCGGAAACCGGGCTGCCGGCAAGCCAAGGCAGCACTGTTGCCTTAGGCGGCTTAACCCAGACTGCCGAAATTAATCAGGCTCCGAGCTTGGCGGCGACCCTATCCGGCAACGGCAGCGATCTGCAATATTACAATAAACAAGACGGTAAATTTTACCGCCTAACCAAAGATGGCGTGGCCACCCCGCTATCGGATACGGTCTTTCATGAAGTGGAAAAAGTTACTTGGTCGCCGGATAAAAATAAAGCCATCTTAGAGTATCCCGATCAATCTAAAATTATTTACGACTTTAATAAAAAACAACAAATTACCCTGCCTAAGCATTGGCAAGATTTTGATTTTTCCCCGAACGGTTCAAAAATTGTTTTAAAAAGCATGGCGGACAGCGAGGACAACCGCTGGCTGGCCGTAATCAATAATGACGGCACCTCGGCGCAAAGGGTAGCCTCCCTAGGCGATAAAGACGAGACGGTTTATCCTTCCTGGTCGCCCAATAACCAAACCGTGGCCATGTACACCGAAGGAGTTAGTTATGACCAGCAAAAAGTTTATTTTGTCGGCTTAAACAACGAAAATTTTAAAGCTTTAACTATTGAAGGCCGGGGGTTTGAGCCTAAGTGGTCGCCCCAAGGCGAGCTTCTGCTTTATAGCGTCTACTCAAGCTCAAGCGATTTAAAGCCGGAACTTTGGCTGGCTAACGCCCAGGGTGAAAACATCGGCACCGGCAGAAATAAATTAGACATCCAAACTTGGGCGGATAAATGCGTTTTTTCAAACACCACCGAAATTTATTGCGCCGTGCCGGAAAGCCTTGAAGAAGGCGCCGGCCTATTTCCCGATTTGGCTAAAAGCACTAAAGACAATTTATATAAAATTGATACCCGAACCGGCTTAAAAAAATTAGTCGCCATACCGAACGGCGATTTTACCATGTCTGATTTGATTGTCTCGGATAACGGCTATTATTTATATTTCACGGATGCTAATACGGGGAAGATCAATAAGATAAAGTTGAAATAAAATTCCACCATGTCCAACAAAATTTCCACTATCTATGTCTGCTCAACCTGCGACGCCCAATCCCCAAAATGGAGTGGGCGTTGTTTAGAATGCGGCGGCTGGGGAACTTTGCAGATGCAGACGGTTGACCAAAAAACCGCCGATAAAACAATAGCGGCCAGTCCGGCGGAAATAATTGATTTGGAGAAATTGGATAGCCAAAAAGAAGGCCGGCGCCTAACCGCCAATATCCAAGAGCTGGATCGAGTTTTAGGCGGCGGCCTTATACCCGGCTCCCTTATTTTATTGGGCGGCGAACCAGGCATAGGCAAATCAACTTTAGTCGCCCAAATGGCTAATGCCATTGGCAAAAAAAACCAAGTAATTTACGTTAGCGGCGAAGAATCAGCCGGCCAAATAAAAGCCAGGTTTGACCGGCTGGGCATTAAAGCCAATAATATAAAATTTTTAAACGAAACTAACGCGGAAAAAATTATCGCGACCATTAAAGAGCTTAAACCGGCTTTAGTTATTATTGATTCAATCCAAACTATTTATTCCTCGGCCGTTATTAGCGAGGCCGGCAGTATAAATCAAATCCGCGGTTCGGCGGTAAATTTTTTGGAAGCGGCCAAGGCCAACAATATCGCTATTATCCTAATCGGCCATATCACTAAAGACGGCTCTTTGGCCGGGCCAAAATCGCTTGAGCATATTGTTGATACGGTGCTTTATTTAGAAACCGAAACCAACCACGGCTACAGAATTCTGCGCGCCACTAAAAATCGCTTTGGCTCAATCAATGAAATCGGAGTTTTTGAAATGACTGCCGGCGGCTTTAAGGAAATTACCAATCCTTCTTTAATTTTCGTTGAGCAAAGCCAAAATTTTACCGGCTCGGTTTTAAGCTGCATTATGGAAGGCACGCGGCCGTTTTTAATTGAAGTCCAAGCCTTAGTCAGTAAAACCGCTTTCGGCTATCCGCAGAGGAAAGCCTCCGGTTTTGACCTAAACCGTTTGCAGGTTCTAATCGCGGTTTTAACCAAGCGCGCCGGCTTAAACTTAAATAATCAGGATGTCATCTTGAATGTAACCGGCGGCTTAAAAATTACCGAACCCGGCCTGGACTTGGCTGTCTGCGCCGCCATTGCCTCATCTCTTTTAAACCAGCCGTTAAGCCGGCAGACTCTGGTTTTAGGCGAAGTCGGCCTGGGAGGAGAAATCAGGAATGTCTCCAAATTGGAAACGCGGCTTAAAGAAGCGGAAAAATTAGGTTTTAAAAAAGCCGTCTTGCCGGCAGCCGAAGCAAAAAATCTTAAATTAAAAATTTTTTCCATTAAAAGCGTGGCTGATTTAATAAAAATTCTGACGGCTTAAAACTCATTATTCAAGATGGACTAGCTTCTCCCATTCGCCCAGCTTTTCTTTCAGGGTCGGCCATTTTTTCAGGCCGGCGTCTTCATCAATTAATTTCACGGCTTGATCGCGGGCCTGCTTCATTAAGCCGTAATCAAACAACGAGGCTATTTTAAGTTCGGGAAAGCCTTTTTGCGCCGTGCCGTAAAATTCTCCCGGGCCTCTGAATTTTAAATCCAATTTAGCCAATTCCGAGCCGCTGGAATAATCAACCAGCGCCTGCAGCCTGTTTAAGGTTTGCGGCAATTGGCTATCGGTAAAAAGAAAACAATAAGATTGATGAACGCTCCGGCCAACCCGGCCCCTAAATTGATGGCTTTGCGCCAAGCCAAAGCGGTCCGCGCCTTCAATCATCATAACCGAAGCGTTGGGCACGTCCACCCCCACTTCCACCACCGAGGTGGAAACTAAAATTTTTATTTTATTATCTAAAAACTCCCGCATAATTTTTTCTTTTTCCGCCGCTTTCATTTTGCCGTGCAGTTTGCCTATGGCCAGCTCGGGAAAAATTATTTTATCCAATTTTTCATATTCTTCTTCAATTGACTTTACACCCAATTTATCGGAAATATCAATTAACGGGCAAATCACGAAAACTTGCCGGCCTTCTTTAATCTGCGCCCGGATAAATTCATAAGCCGCCTGGCGCTTATCTTCCGGCACTATTTTTGTAATAATTTTCTTTCTTTCCTTTGGCATTTGGTTAATTATGGACAAATCCAAATCACCGTATAAAGCTAAGGCTAAGCTTCTGGGAATCGGCGTGGCAGTCATGCTTAATAAATGCGGCACTAACTTGGAGCCGCTATGCTCCAGGAGTAATTTTCTTTGCTCCACGCCAAAGCGATGCTGCTCGTCTATCACAGCCAACGCCAAATTTTTAAAACTAACATCCTCCTGAATTAAAGAGTGAGTGCCGATGATAATTTGTGAATCATGAATAATGAATAATGAATTATGAATTTTAGATTTCGCATTTTCCCCATGATTCATAATTCTTGATTCATAATTCTGCATTCTCTGGCTTCTCGTCACCAACCCGACTTTCACATTAAAATTTTCCAGCAGACGGCAGACTGTGTCAAAATGCTGTTTCGCCAGTATTTCCGTCGGCACCATTAAAACCGCTTGTTGGTTATTTAAAACCGCGTTAAGCATGGCAATAATCGCCACCATGGTTTTGCCGCTGCCCACGTCGCCTTCTAATAGCCTGGACATCGGCTTAGCCTTGCCCAAATCGCCTAGAATCTCCCAGGCCGCTTTCCTTTGCGCGTCGGTCAATTTAAAAGGCAAGCTATCAACAAATTTTTTAGTTTCCGACTCATGAAATTTTATTTCCAACGACCGGCTTAAGCTTAAATTTTTCTTTATTAGCTGCGACTGAAGTTGAATTAAAAAAAGCTCATCAAAGGCTAAACGGTCGCGAGCTTTTTTTATATCTGAATTATTTTTAGGAAAATGGACTTTTTTAATAGCCTGGGACAAATCCAATAATTTAATATTACGCTTTATGTCCAAAGGCAGCCAATCGACGACTTGCGGGCTTAAATCAATTACCTGCTTAATTAAAAATCTAACCTGCTTATGCGTTAAATTGGCGGTTAGATGATAGTTAGGCACCAGGCCTTGGGTATGAATCGCCTGGCCAAAATTTATTTTTTCGTAGGCCGGAGACGTCATCATTAAGCCGCCATAATTATCTTCAGCCTTGCCGGCCAGCGACACCTTGTCTCCAATTTTAAGATTGCGCGCGATAAACGGCTGATTAAACCAGATAACTTTTAAAGTTTCCGTGCCGTCAGTTATTAACGCTTCGGTAATATTCATTCTTTTCTTCCAGCTGCGCTTGTTTTGGATTAACTCAATCTGGCCGACGACATTAGCGGCCAGACCGGGCTGCAATTTGGCAATCGGCGTTAAGCGAGTAAAATCTTCGTATCTATAAGGAAAATAAAATAACAAATCGCGCACAGTAGTGATGCCCAATTTTTTCAACTTTTTAGCCGTAGATTCGCCAACCCGGCTGATTTCCGTTGTGCTGGTCTGGAGCGTTAGCATAATCCTATTTTAGCATAAAAATTATAACAAAAAACAGCCCGCTGAATAACGAACTGTTTTTTGTTCGGCTCCAATGTGCGCCCAAGAGGAATTGAAGCGCCTCGGTGCTTCCCTCGGGGTTAAAATTTCAAAACGGGGCGATTTCAAACTCCGGAGGCTTGCGCTCCCCGCCTGCCGTTGCCTGTGCCCTCAAGAGGACTCGAACCCCTGTTCTCAGCTCCGGAAGCTGATGTTCTATCCACTGAACTATGAGGGCAAGGGCACTGGCGGGCAGGTATCCTTTGAGCTATGGGCGCAAAAAATAATAAATTATCTCCGCCGCCTGCCCATTCCTCCGGGCCGCCGCGCGGCTGATCGGCCGAAGCTCATGGTCCGGCCATATCTTCTCATGGTCGGGCGCGTATTAGCCTCTTCCAGCTCGGCGAATTTAGTTAAAGTTAATTTTTTATTGATCAATCTTTCAATATTTCTAATATCTTTCCATTGGTTGGGCGTAGCGAAAGAAATCGCCTTGCCGGCTTTACCGGCTCTGGCGGTGCGGCCGATGCGATGGACATAATCTTCGGAATTATCCGGCAAATCATAATTAACTACCAGCTCAATACCGGAAACATCAATACCGCGCGCGGCAATATCAGTAGCGATTAAAATCCGATATTTTTTGCTTTTAAAGCCGGACATTGATTCTTTACGCTGATTAAATGACAAATTGGAATGAATTTCCGCCACCTGATGCCTGGATTGCTTTAAATTATTGGCTAAATGCTTGGCGCCATGCTTGGTGCGGCTAAAAACCAAAACCGAACCTTTATGCTCTTTAAGAATATTTTCCAATTGCTTGTATTTATCTTCTTTTTTCATGACATACATTTCCTGCTCAACAAATTCAACCGTGGTGCCGGGCGGAGCGACTTCAATATGAATAGGCATATTCATATGGGCGGCGGCCAATCGTAAAATCGGCCGCGGCATGGTGGCGGAGAATAATAAAGTCTGGCGCTTTTTAGGAACCGATTTCATGATCTCTTCAATCTGCGGAGCAAAGCCCATGTCAAACATCATGTCGGCTTCATCCAAAACCAAAACTTTAACATAATTAAGCTTTACCCAGCCTCTTTTTAAATGGTCAATTAGTCTGCCCGGCGTGCAGATGAAAATATGCGGATTTCTTTTAAGCGCCTGGACTTGGCTGCCGATAGCTTGGCCGCCGATTAAAGCCGCGGTCCTTAAGCCCAGCCTGGAGCCTAATTTCCTTAAATTTTCATCAACTTGCAAAGCTAATTCGCGAGTTGGCAAGAGTACCAAACCTTGGCCGTGTTCAATCAATAAGCGCTCTATCATGGGAATGCCGAAAGCAAAAGTTTTGCCGGTGCCGGTTTGAGCCACGCCGACCATATCTTGGCCGGACAGAGCCACCGGGATTGATTTAATTTGAATCGGCGTTGGCGTATCCAGCTTCAAGCTTTTAAGCACGTTTAAAATATCGGCGCTAACGCCCAATTTTTTGAAATCAAGTTCAATTTGTTTAGCTGGTAGAGGCATAAATTTTGTGCACTCGTTTAATTTTTAGAGCCAATCTTTGTTTTCATCCCAAGAATTGTACCGACTCCTATGCCCAGGGCATAAACTATAATCGCCACGATACTTCTCTGCTTATCAAGTTGAGTCAGAATATTATAGAGCACTAACATTGTCACAACCGTTACCGCAAAAGAAAAAAATGCGGCAGCAAGAGCTCTTTCCTTATTAATAAATCGCCAATTCAATGTCAATAAAAAATCTTGCAAAACTCCGGCCAAAAAATAAAGTATTAAATAGTAATTCATTATTTTAAGATAAAAATAATTTTTTAAAAATTTTGTGCACCTGGCAGGAATCGAACCTGCATCACAACTTCCGCAAAGTTGCGTCCTATCCATTGAACGACAGGTGCTTATATTAATACGGCACAGGAGATTAGCCTGTGCCTTTTAAATCAAATTTGATTACAATTATAATTTAAACATTTTAGCTAAGGCCTCGGATAAAGGCTGATCCGTTCGCTCCAGGTCTTCCGGTAAATACTTTAGCAGATTCTCGCGGATTGGCAAGGGGTTCATCTTATCCAGCGGTATTGACAGCCTTGGTTTAATCACATTTTTAAATTCAAAATACAAATTTTTTATATTCTGTTTCGGCTTATAGATAATGGAAAAATCTTTGATAACGTCATAATCATAAAATTTTCTGCCAACCATTAAGCCTTCGTCGGTGATAATAAAATCTATTTTTATAGGCTCCTGGCCGTCATGGATTATGATAACCAAGGCGCCAATTATAATTATGGCGGCAAATAAAAAATTACCGCTAAAAAACGAATAAATTAAAAATATGAGACCGACAATGGCGGAAATAATATACCAATTTTTTTCCCGCTCATGCTTATCATATTCCGGTATGCGCCAGCCGGAAATTTTCTTGCCGTAATTAATTGTATCGGCTGATTCTGGCATATATTTTGATTGACAAAATTTAAATTTTTCTATATATTTATTATAGCATAAAACAAGAAAACAGGAAAGACGGTTTTCTTGTTTTCTTAAATTTTGGAGAGGTGCCTGAGTGGTTGAAAGGGGCACCCTGCTAAGGTGTTGGGGCTTAACGGCTCTCGAGGGTTCGAATCCCTCCCTCTCCGCATGAAATATTTTATTCGGCCTTACGCCGAATAAAATATTTTAAGTTGAGCGGGGATTCGAACGGGCAGAAGCGAGACCAGTTTTGAGCCGCAATTCCGGCGGCGAAAAGCGCAGTCGAGCGTCGATAAGCGCGACCAAAGGAGCGCTTAGCGCTGCCCAGGACAACGAAGTCCGAGCGGAAGCGAGGACGAGGCGGAAATCCCTCCCCCTCTAACAATATTATGCATTACCAAGATAAAGTCTACGGAAATTTTAATATCACCGAGCCGGTTATTTTGGAATTGATTAATTCTCCGGCGCTTAAAAGATTACGCGATGTTGATCAAGGCGGCTACGGGCCGCTTTGCGCCAAGCCCTACGCGCAACCTGGCCAGTTCGGCCATAATCGTTTAGCTCATTCAATCGGCGTTTATCTGCTTTTAAAAAAATACGGCGCTTCGTTAGAAGAACAAGTTGCCGGCCTGATTCACGACGTTTCCCATTCGGTTTTTTCTCATTGCATTGACTATGTTGTCGAAGGCGGCGACGGTAAAAAGCAGGGTCATCAAGATAATCTGCATGACAGTTTTATCACAAAGACGCAAATACCGAAAATTTTAAAAAAATATAAATTAGTTTTAAGCCATATTTTAAATGATAAAAATTTTTCCCTTAAAGAAAAACCTCTGCCGGATTTATGCGCCGACCGGATTGATTATTCTTTAAGAACGGCCGTTATTTTTAAAAAAATTTCTTCCAAAGGAACTCAAAACATATTAAATACTTTGGAAGTTAAAAACGGCAAATGGATTTTTAAAAATTTTAAAGCCGCTAAAAAATACGCTAGATTATTTTATGATCTTAACATGATACATTACGCGGGGCAGCCTTCGGCGATTATGTTTTTAGCGGTTAGCGATTGCCTAAAATATGCTCTGCAAAAAAAATATATTACCCCCGACGATCTTTATACTACCGACAAAATTGTTTTGGCAAAAATAAAAAAATACTTGAACAAAGACGAAAAATTAAATCTGCTTTGGCGAAGAATGAACGGCAAAATTAAGGCCAGAAAAAACCGCACCGATTATGACGCGCGAGTCTTCTGCAAATCAAGAATTGTTGACCCGCTATTTATGGATAAAGGAAAAATAAAACGGCTGTCGCAAGCCGAGCCGAATTGGGGAAAAATCGTTAAACAAGAGTTAAAACCAAAAAAATACTTTTTAAAATTTGATAAATAAACATTTTGGAGAGATGCCAGAGCGGTCGAATGGGACGGTCTTGAAAACCGTTAGGCCTTCACGGGTCTCTAGGGTTCGAATCCCTATCTCTCCGCAGTGAAAATTAAACCTAACCTGCGTTAGGTTTAATTTTTATTTGACGAAAAAGAGGGATTCGAACGCCGGAGCGATGTTTCGCCAGCAGGCGAAACCGCGAGGCGGCGGCTAGACCGAGGCGAGCGACGGCGAGCCGAGAGTCGGAGCCGAATCCCTATCTCTCCGCAGTGAAAATTAAACCTAACCTGCGTTAGGTTTAATTTTTATTTGACGAAAAAGAGGGATTCGAACGCCGGAGCGATGTTTCGCCAGCAGGCGAAACCGCGAGGCGGCG
>JAQVNC010000013.1:0-18693 GCA_028703305.1 Patescibacteria group bacterium | reverse complement strand
CGAATCCCTATCTCTCCGCAGTGAAAATTAAACCTAACCTGCGTTAGGTTTAATTTTTATTTGACGAAAAAGAGGGATTCGAACGCCGGAGCGATGTTTCGCCAGCAGGCGAAACCGCGAGGCGGCGGCTAGACCGAGGCGAGCGACGGCGAGCCGAGAGTCGGAGCCGAATCCCTATCTCTCCGCATTTTACCCTTTCGCCACTACCAGCCCCCAAACCTCGCCGGCACCATTGGCTTTTAAAACTTTGGCGCATTCATTTAAAGTCGCGCCGGTCGTAACCACGTCATCTATCAAGATGATGTTTTTTTTATTTAAATTACTCCCCTGCCAAACAAAGCAATCTTTAATATTTTCCAGCCGATGAACTTCGTCCAGCTTGGCTTGGGGCTTTTTATGCTTAATTCTAACTAAATTTTTACTATCCAACTCCAAACCGTAATTCTCCGCCACTCGCCCGGCTAGCAGCTCGGCCTGATTAAAGCCGCGCCAGCGCAGGCGTTTTTTTGATAATGGCACCGGCACAATTAAATTATCGTTGAAATTTAGAATCGTTGCCGGCATATTTTTAGCCTGCTCAAAAACTTTTAACTCCAGCCCAGTAGCTAGCCCCGGCCTGATAATTTCCGCCTGCTTAAGCATTTTATCAACAAATAATATCATTAGTTTGCTTAAATCATCGGCTAAACCGCTTACAAAATGATATTTTAGGCTTTTTATGGCCCGGCTGATTAATAATTCATCATAAAGCGCGGTGATAAAAACGCCGTTTAGGCTATAAATAATTTGGCAGGGCGGGCAAAATTGCCCGAAATCATTTTCTTTTTTGCAATGCAAACAATACTGTTTTGGCTTAAATTTAATTTCTTTAAAACAATCGCCGCACAGCCAAGAGCCTTCGCGGCCGCAGCCTAAGCATTCAATCGGAAAAATTAGGTCTAAAAAAAATAACCAAACGATATTGGTTACTTTATTTATCCTTTTAACTAACTCGACAAACATTTATTTTTCATTATTTAACACAGTGAATCATGAATAATGAATTATGAATCATGGTAAAATGCCGCAATATAAACATTCGCCCATGATTCATAATTCGTGATTCATAATTCATGATTTATCTATTCTGCCAATAAATCCCATCAACCCGCCAAACATTTTGTTCGCGGACATATTTTATTATTATATCCTGATAGAAGGTCGCGCTGTTGCCGATTATGCCGGTTGATTCCCGCCTCTGGGTTTTAACTAAAATTTCCGCTCGGCCGGCATCAGCGTCAAACTGCTTGGCTTCGCCGGAAATCGCCTTGGTAACAATGCCGTAATAAATTGTTGTCTGGGTTTTCTTGGTCCTGGCGTCATTGATATAATTTTCCGCCCAGCTTTTCATGGAATCGGTCATAAAAAT
This sequence comes from Patescibacteria group bacterium, assembly GCA_028703305.1. Taxonomy (GTDB): domain Bacteria; phylum Patescibacteriota; class Patescibacteriia; order Patescibacteriales; family GWC2-42-12; genus JACPHD01. The sequence goes on along the minus strand of JAQVNC010000013.1, from coordinate 17,285 downwards.
CTGCAAATCACGAATATTGCCATAATCGGACTGATTAGAAAAACTCCCAAACCTTTCCGCAAAAGCCGAAGCCATTCTGCTTAAATCATCCGCGCGCACTTCGGCTTTTTCTAAAGGAGAGACCGGCTGCGCGGTTGTAGTTTTAACCGGAGCCTCAACTATTGGCTCGGTCGTTGAGGCTGGCATTTGAACCGCCGGCTGCTCAACAACCGGTTCGGGAGAGCTTGAAAATTTATAAAAAAAGATAACATAAACAATGCCTATGATTATGGCCAGAGCGGCAACCACGATAATTATACCCCAGACTTTTTTATTCATAAAAATGATATTATGCCTAAATATTTTCCTCTTCAATATTCTCTTCATTATTTTCAGCCTCGCCGCTTAGCATATTGGAAGCGAATTCCTTTTTCTCCTGTTCAATTTCTAAAAGCTGGCGCGGATCCGAAGTGATTAATTGGTCTTCGGTATATGAGGCTACAATTTTTATAGCCACATGCTTTGAGCCGGCGAAAAAGATGCCTTCGCCAACGCCGCATTCAAGCAAGAGATATTTTTCACCCTGGGTTAAGACAAAAGTTTTTTGCACCAAATCAATGGCGGCCGGCGATTGCTTGAGCAAAAGCTGCAAAGCCGAATTATTAACAATCGCTTGGCCGTAAGGCGAAGTTAAAAAGTCATTAACGTCCTGGGTGATGGTAGTTACGCCAAGATAATATTTGCGGCAGCGCTTAACCAGGGCGTAAATAAATTTAGCGCTGTCTTCGTGCTGCATTAGCCACCAAGCTTCATCAATCACCAAAATTCTTTTTTTCATCTCCGAGCGCACCACGTTCCAAATATAATTTACCACCGTGTAAATGGCGATCGGCCTAAGCTCATCTTCAAGGTCGCGCACCGAAAAACAAACCAATTGATTATCCATTTTTACGTTAGTCGGGCTGTTAAACAAACCGGCAAAAGTGCCTTGGGTATATTTTTTAAGCCTTAAAGCCAGGCCGGCTCCGCCCTCCATACCTTCTAAAATATCTTCAAGATCCTGCATAATCGGCGCTTCAACCTTGGCCAAATCAGAATCAGGGGTAATATCTTTTTTGGCATAAGTTTCTAAAAGCGCCCGGTCAATAATAGAATCTTCTTCATGGGTTAAATCACCTAACATTAGCCTAACTAAACCCTTGACCGTTATGACGCCGCTTCTGATTATGTCCTCGGCTTTGGACTCGCCGGAAACCGAGCGCGGCAAATCAAAAGGATTAATTTTATTTTCACTGGCCAAGGAAATATTTATATAGGTTCCGCCAACCGCCTCGGCCAGATGCTTATACTCATTTTCCGGATCAATAATTATCACTTCCGCGCCCATCATTAAGCTACGCAAGACTTCAAGCTTAATGGCATAGCTTTTGCCGGCGCCGGAAGTGGCGAAAACCACGCTGTTGGCGTTTTGCAGGCTAAAGCGGTCAAACAAAATCAAACTGTTATTATGGCGATTGATGCCATAGAGGATGCCGCTGTCGGAAGTCAGCTCGCTTGAAATAAATGGAAACGAGGAAGCGACCGGCGAAGAATTCATGTTAAAGGCAATATATAATTCATCATTGGCCAAAGGCAAGGTGGAATTAAAACCTTGTTCGGCCTGATAAAAGACTCTTTTGGAATAAACCAGGCGCGAGCCGAAGATATTTTCCACTTCCTCGGATAATTTATCAAGTTCTTGCTTGCTATTGGCGTAAATCGTCAAATACAAAGCAAACTGGAAAAATTTTTCTATGCCCTGGGTTAAGGCGTCTCTTAACGATTCAATATCGCGCAAGGCGGTTTCGCGTAAAGGATCGCGAGCCGCGCCTTTTTCCGAATCCGAGATAATTTGCGCTTCTAAATTACCGACTTTCTTTTTAAGCTGATTTAAAACCACCGCGCTTTCAACCGGGTAAAAAAACATAGAAATATCAAAAGTGGAATTTAAATTTATAATCGGCGCGAACCAGCCGACGCTGATATAACGCGGATAATTAACCACGAAAATAGTCCTGACGAATTTAGAGCCAAGCTTTAAAAAATCAGGGCTGACTTCAATTGAAGCCGGAGCGATTAAGTCTTTAATGGAAAGCGCGCCTCGCCGGTAAGCCTTTTCTTCCTCAACCAACTCGCGGGTGAGCGTTGGCGTTTCCTCAACTTGCTTGACCTTTTGCTCTGATGCTAAGGCTTTTTCCCTGGATTCAAGCTCTTCCTGTTTTTTTATTTTTCCCGGATTAAACATATATTGGTTAATTGGTTAAACTTATTCCGCCATCTTTAATTCATTTATATTGGCTAATTTTTGATTAGCCGAGGTTTCCGGATTATAAGTATTATAGAATAATTCAATTAAACTTTGGGTATCTAAAGGCATGGCATTCACGCCCATGCTGGCCAGACCGCCAATAACATTTTCCACCCGCCTGGTTAATTCAATTCTTCTTTTTAAAAATCTCTCTTCTTTCATTTTTACCAGCGAGGCCGGCCTTAAAGAATCAAGCAATTTGGAGAAAAAACCTTTTTGCTTGTCGGACAAAGGATTATAAGAAATCACCACGTAAAATTTCTTATTCATAATTTTCCCAAGAGATATCAATTCGCTGACATATTGCAGATACTCGGCGGTTTGCATTTTTAAAAGCTCGTTGGTTTGCTCTTTTTCTTTCTGCCTTAAAAAAACCAAATAATTATCAATATTAAGCTCGCGCGACTGGATAACAATTTGCAGGGGAAAATCAATATTATTTAAGAAACCGACATAAGCGGAGATAATCGCGTTTTGCTCATCTTCGCTTTTTAGGGCGAAGTTAATGCTGGCGACCAAAAGAATCGCGCGCAAAGTGCCATCGCGCATGATTATGGTGTCTTCGCGGAATTCAGCGATATCCAAATACTGCTGGGTTGAACTGGTTATTTTGTTTCTGTTTAATTTATTGGCCATCTTTAAAATTTTAATTTATTTATCTTTGCACATTTTTTATGTTTGTTTCTTCGCTCTCCCCCTGATAAGCTCCTTTAGTATCAACGATTAACGACAGCTCGGCCAAACGGGAGGCGGTATAATGTTTATCTGAAGCTACTTGAGCGGCCGGCCTGAAATGCCCCTCTTCAATGCCATAATCATCATCTGACAGCGAATAGCCGTTATGCCAGACCCTTAATTTTGGCCGCTTAAAAGTCTGCAGTAAATTTAAAACAAAATAATGGAAAGGCCGGCCGTTTATTTTTAAAAAAGCGAAAATACCGGTAATTATCAGCACCAACAGGCCAAAAGTCACGAATAAAGAAAAATCAAATAATTTATAAGCAACCGCTATAATTAAAAATCCGGCCAGCATGACAATAAACTGCCTGGTGGTTATCGGGCCGATAATCTTGTCTTCAACATCAATAAATTGCGGGACAATAAATTGCTGCATAAATTAAAAACGCAAGCTTTTATTTAAATCCATAATCGCCTTGAATTCATCAGCCGTTAAATAATCCGAGCCGGACATTTTTCTTTCTTCTATTATAACATCAACCGGCTTGTTTTCACTAATGCTTAAATGGCCGATTTCCAAATATAATTTATTAATCGGGCTTTGGCGCCAAAATTTAATGCTTTCAAGCTTTTTGGCATAATCATCTTCCAGCAAATTAATTTTACTCTTAATTTTATCAGCGCTTTTTAACGGGTCTTTGTCCAGCCGGCGAAAATTAATTAAATCCATGTATTTAATTTCGTCTTGCGGCCCCATGACGCGAGGCACATATTTAACATCTTCAATTTTAACTTTTTGGCTTTGGCTTAAATTTTCCGCTTCAAACCTGCGCTTTATTAAGGGCATGGTGCCGGAGTCTATGGCCGGCGCTGGCTGAATCGGCTTAACCTTAGGCTTAATATTTCCAGGAGCAACAGGCGCTTTTTCCTTAATCCGAGGCGGGTTTTCTCGCCTGGCCGAGGCTGGAGCGCCCGCCCGCGCGGGCAGGGCCGCCGGAGTCAAGGGAGCGAGCTCATGGCCGGTATCCAATTTTTTTAAATCATCTTTTATTTTATCGCCGCTTTTGGCTAATTTTGAAAAATCATAGGCCGCGTCCCTGGAAATTTCACGCTTTAAGGGAGAATCTGTTTTTTCTAACCCCGGCAAATTGATTTTCGCCAACGGCTTAATCAGCGCGCCCGGCTTAGAATTTAAAATTTTATCCGCCAAGACCATTACTTTCTCCGCCGAATCCTCATCAAAACTCAACCCGCCGTTAGAAAATGGCTTCATTAAAGTCGACTTGGCCTCCAACTTATTTCTAATGCCGCGCAAATAAGTTTTTAAAATTTGCGAAAACCTATCGGCTAAATCGGCCGAACCAAAATTAATTTGCACGCGGCTTTTTATTTCTTTTATCTTATCATCAATCGCTTCCGGAGTCAGCCTTGAACTTTCAGCCGTGATTATTTTTTGCGTTAAACTCCTGATTTCTTCTTCATCGTCAGCAGAGAAGAAAAAACCGGCGCCTTTAATTTTAGGCTTGCTTATGGGCGGCGCGGCTTCAGGCGAAGCCGGCGCTTCCGTAATCGGTTTAGCCGGCCTAACCGGTTTTCCAGCGCTTGCCGAAAAATAATTTTCCAACGGAGAAAAAATCTTTTCTTTAAGCTCCTCGGCTAATTTTACGGCTTGATCTTTAGCCAAATTATCTTTAATTAAATAATCTGATAAATTGCTAAGCTCAATTTCACGCACCATTGCTTTCATAATTAAAGCAGCCAAGGGAATATTATATTTATTCTCCAGCGCCTCAATCTTTTTCATAGCCTCGCCGTCGGAAACTTTTTGCCTTAAATCGGCCGGCAAATTATTAAATTTTTGCAAATACCCAAGCATGGGTTTTATATTATAATTTTTATTTCTCTAACTCTTTTAAATCTCTTTTTATCTGTTTTTTTAACGCCTCAACATCAACAAACTTTTTTACTTTTCTTATTTTTCTAACTATTTCAACTTCCAAGGTTAGACCATAAATATTTTTGCGAAAATTCTTTATGAATAGCTCGCAAGAAACAGCTTCATTAAAGGTTGCTTTAGGGCCGTAATGCATCAGCGCCAGTTTTACTATTCGGCCCAGCTTTACTCGCGCCAAATATACTCCATAATCAACCGGCAGGCTCTTAATCTCCAGATTAGCAGTAGGAAAACCAAGCTGCCGTCCCCGGCTTAAGCCTTTGACTACTTTTGCTCTGAAACTGAACATTTATTTATAATTTACCATCATTTCCAAGAGCGCCATGGCCGCTTCATAGCCTTTATTGGTTTTGCCGGCACGGCAGCGGGCTTTGGCTTGCGTTAAATTATAGGCGGTAATTATGCCTAAAGCGATCGGCACCTTTTCTTTAAGCATTACGGACATAACGCCGTTAATGGCGGCTTGAGAAATATATTCAAAGTGCGCGGTCTCCCCCTTGATTACCGCTCCTATGGTTATTATACCACGATATTTGCCGGTTTGGGCCAATTGCCGGCAAACCAACGGAATTTCAAAGGCGCCCGGGGTTATAAACAAGCCGATATTTTCAATTTTTACTCCGGCTTGTTTAAGCGCCTGCCGCGCTCCGGCCGAAAGCTTGTCGGTAATCGCTCGATTAAATCCAGCCTGAACAATGGCGACTCGCAAATTTTTACTGTCTATTTCTATTTTGTTGAAAGTATTTATTTTCATTTTTTGCTTTTTAGTAACCCCTCTAAATACCTGGCGATAGTATCAACTTCAATATTTACTTGATCGCCGGTTTTCAATTTGCCTAAATTGGTTATCTTTAAAGTATGGCCGATTAAATAAACTTTAAACCAGCCCGCGCCGTTTTCGCCGATAGTCAAACTCACGCCATTTATAGAAACCGAACCCTTATAAGCTAAATATTTAATAATTTTCTTTGGCACTTTTACGGTTAGGCTCACGTCCGCGCCCAGCTTTTCAACTCTTGCCACTACTCCGACCGCGTCCACATGACCCATAACAAAATGGCCGCTAATCCTATCGCCGACTTTTAAGGATTTTTCCAGGTTGATTAAATCTCCAACTTTGGCTTGGCTGAATTTTGTCATCCGCAAAGTTTCCGGCATTAACTCAACCGTAAAATTACCGCCAGCCAGCTTAACCGCCGTTAAACAGGCACCGTCGCAGGCTACGCTTGAACCAATTTTAACTCCACGCAAAAACCCGCCGGCTTTAATCGTAAAATAAATTTTACCTAACCTGTTTTCAATTTTTTTAAGCTCGCCCATTTTTTCCACAATACCTGAAAACATAAAATTATTTTATGCCCGCCTCTTTCCTTAATAATTTAGCTTTATCCGTAGCTTCCCAGGTAAAGTCTTTGCCGTTCCTGCCGAAGTGGCCATAAGCCGCGGTTTTTCTGTAAATTGGCCGCCTTAAATCAAGCGCGTCAATAATGCGTTTGGGTCGGAAATCAAAATGCTTGTTTATCAATTTCAATATTTTGTCTTCGCTTATTTTATGGGTGCCATAAGTATCAATATAAATGCCTACCGGTTCGGCCACGCCAATGGCATAAGCCAATTGGAGCAAGCATCTGTCGGCCAAACCGGCCGCGACTACATTTTTGGCCACATATCTGGCCATATAAGCGCCGGAGCGATCAACTTTAGTCAAGTCTTTGCCGGAAAAAGCTCCGCCGCCATGAGGTACGGCGCCGCCGTAAGTATCAACAATAATTTTTCTGCCGGTTAAACCGGTGTCGGCCGGCGGTCCGCCGAAAGTGAATTTACCGGTGGCATTAATAAAATATTTGGTTTTGTTATCCAATAATTTTCCCATAATCGGCTCAATAACTTTTTCCCTGATATCAGCGCGCAATTTCTTTAAACTTACTTTATCGCTATGGTGCGCGGCAATAACCACGGTTTCGGCGCGAACCGCTTTGCCATCATGATATTCAATGGTTACTTGGCTTTTGCCATCAGGCCTTAGATAAGGCAGGATGCCGTCTTTTCTGACGCGCGCTAATTTCGCGGTTAATTTATGCGCTAAAATTATTGGCAAAGGCATAAGCTCCGGAGTTTCGTTAGTGGCATAACCGATCATTAAGCCTTGGTCGCCGGCGCCCTGCTCTTTAAATTCGCCCTTGCCTTCGTCTACGCCCTGAGCGATATCCGGGCTTTGCTCATGGATAGAAACCATGACGCCGACATCATCGCAGCAAAAGCCATATTCCTGCTTGTCATAGCCGATATCGCGTAATACGTCGCGCACCACTTTATCAATATTAACATAAGCTTTGGTGGTAACCTCTCCGCCAACCATCACCATGCCGGTGGTACAAAAAGTTTCCACGGCGCTGCGGCTGTTAGGATCATTTTTTAGCATTTCATCATAAATGCCATCGCTGATTTGGTCGCAGACCTTATCAGGATGGCCTTCGGTGACTGATTCCGAAGTTATTAGCCTTACATTTTTTTCTGGCATAATTTTTTTAGCATTTTTTGGATGTAAAATAATTTCTCGCTTTGTCGTTCTACCCGCCAAGCCTGGCGGGAGAAAAATGGCAAGCATTTTCCCCGAATCCTTGATTCAAAACGACAAAGATTAAAATTTTATACAACCAACGGATGCTTTTAATTAATAATTATTATATATTATTGTCATTGCGAGGAGACGACAGGCGACGAAGCAATCTCGCGGACAACATGCTTTCATCTAAATTTGCCATGCGTGAGATTGCTTCCCCCGGCTCAAGGCCGGGGTCGCAATGACAGGCTATTTTCTAGGTTCCTACTTCCCAACTCCTTAAATATTCTTCCTGCTCGGCCGTTAATTTATCAATGCCGATTCCCATGGCTTTAAGCTTTAAATCCGCTATCCACTGCTCCATCTTTTCCGGGACATTATAAACTTTCTTCTCCAGCTTTTTATAATTTTTTGCCACATGCTCGGTGGCTAAAGCCTGGGTGGCAAAACTCATGTCCATCACCGAAGCCGGATGGCCTTCGGCCGCCGCTAAATTAATCAGCCGGCCTTCGCCCAATAAATAAATACTTTTTTTACCGCCCAGCACATATTCATCAACGTTATTTCTGATATTTTTATTTATTTTAGTTGACAATTTTTTTAGATCATTAATATTTATTTCCACGTCAAAATGCCCGGAATTGGCCACCATGGCGCCAGGTTTCATTAGCTTAAAATGCTCTCCCCTGATAACATTGATATCGCCGGTTAAAGTGCAGAACAGATCGCCGATGCGCGCCGCTTCTTTCATGGGCATAACCGCGAAGCCGTCCATGGCCGCTTCCAAAGCTTTTATCTTATCAACTTCCGTGACAATAACTTTAGCGCCCATGCCCCGCGCCCGCGAAGCAAAACCGCGCCCGCACCAGCCATAGCCGGCCACTACCACATTCTTGCCGGCGATTAAAATATCCGTGGCGCGGATAATGCCGTCAATGGTTGATTGGCCGGTGCCATAGCGGTTATCAAACATGTTTTTGGTTTTAGCGTCGTTAACCGCCATAATCGGCACTGCCAATTTGCCTGATTTTTCCAAAGCTTTTAGCCTGATTACGCCGGTTGTGGTTTCTTCCATACTGCCCCAGACTTCCCCGGTTTGTTTTTTATATTCATTGTGGAGTAGCGTCAGTAAATCAGCGCCGTCATCCATAGTAATATTGGGTTTAAAATCCAAAGCCGCGCGCAAATGAGAATAATAACTTTTTTTATCTTCGCCATGAATGGCAAAAACTTTAATGCCATAATCTTTAACCAGCGAAGCGGCTACGTCGTCCTGCGTGGATAACGGATTGGAAGCGCATAATAGAACTTCGGCGCCGCCGGCTTTAAGCGTGCGGACTAAATTAGCGGTCTCGGCCGTAACATGCAGGCAGGCCGAAAGCTTAACGCCACGCAAAGGCTTTTCTTTTTCCCACCTAACTTTAATTAAATTTAAAACAGGCATGTCTTTAGCAGCCCATTCAATTCGTTTCTTGCCTCCTTGAGACAACTTTAGATCTTTTACGTCGTGTTGCATAAACAAACCTTTACTGTCATTCCCGCGAAAGCGGGAATCCAGATTAATTAATATTTAAATTACAATTCTTCATGATAATTTTCCCTATACCTCTTCTCCACCTCTCGCCAGGTAAACCGATGCGCCTGTGTTCCTTGGCTTTCCACCGCGTAAGCCGAGACTATCATGCCTAACCGCGCGCATTTCTCTAGCGGCCAATTCATTATCATCCCCTTAATAAAGCCGGCGCGAAACGCGTCGCCGGCACCGGTCGGGTCAACAAAAACTTTCTTTTTAGCCGCCGGTATAACAATTTTTTTGTTTTTATGATAAATTTCCGCGCCTTTGCCGCCTTTGGTAACCGCCAAAATTTCCACCATTTTCTCCAAAGCGCCTTGTTTTATTTTTAATTTATTCAATACCAGCCGGATTTCATAATCATTGCCAATAAGCATCTTAGCGCCTTTTATGGAATATTTTAATTCTTTAGCGGTATAATAGGCGGCCTGCTGGCCCGGGTCAAAGATATATGGCGTCTGGTTTCGCCTGAATATTTTAGCATATTCTACCATTCTGGCAACTATATCCGGCGCGATAATGGCTAGCTTATAATTCCCGCTTTTTCCTTTGTCATTCCCGCGTAGGCGGGAATCCAGACTCCCCGGATAATACGCCGAAATCTGATTGTCATCTTGATCGGTTATGACATAAAACTTAGCCGTCATTTCATCTTTTGCTATCTTCACGCCGCTAATATCTATTTTGTTTTTCTTAAGCCATTTTTTGTATTTAGCAAAATCTTTGCCAACCACGGCCACGACTTTGGGCCGTTCGCCGAGCATTGCCAGATTATAGGCGATATTGCCGCCCGTGCCGCCGAAATTTTTCTTAACACCGTTAACGGTAAAAGACAGATTCAGAATATGCTCTTTGCCGGCTAAAATATGCTCGGAAAATTTTCCCGGAAAATCCATAATCCTATCATAAGCCAAAGCGCCGCAGACTAATATATTATTTTTCATACTTTGATTGTCGTTGCGAGCGACCGCAGGGAGCGCGGCAATCTCACGAACTTTATAAGTTACCCTTTAAATCCTATTTCTTGCCTTTCTTCATTCTCTGTTTTTTTCATTTTACCTAAAATTTCAAATATCTTGCCGATCTGACGGCTATGCTTTTCAACTTTTTCCGCCAAGTCTTTATAAGAATAAATAAGATTTCTAATTTTAACGAACGCCCGCATAATTATAATATTCATTTCAATCGCCCTTTCACTTTTTAATATGCTGGACAGCATAGCCACGCCTTGCTCGGTAAAAACGTAAGGTAATTTTTTGGTTCCTCCCCATCTTGATATCACAATTTGTGATATCAAGATGCCTGTTTTTTCTTTATTATTAGCATTTTCTTTTTTTAAGGTCACAATTTGTGATCTTAAAGCTCCTCCTAAATAGCCTTCTGATGCTAAATATTCCGCTTCCATTCTGGTCAATTGGAACATAAAATCATCCGGAAATCTTTTTTTATTTCTCTTTACCGCTTGATTCAAAATTCTCGTTTCCACGCCATAAAGCTCGGCCAAATCCCGATCCAGCATAACTTTCATACCCCGCATTAATAATATTTTATTTTCAATTTTTTCTATAGGAATTAAATTAAGCATAATACTTTTGTCGTTGCGAGAAGCTCGTTCCGCCGTCTGGCGGACGGGCGACTAAGCAATCCCGTCTCCTTTCTGTCATTCCGGCCGCGAGCCGGAATCCATTCCCATAATTCACTCTTCATTATTCATTATTCATTATTCATTATTCATTATTCATCTTCCCTATTTCCTCCTCAATCGCCTTGCGCTCAAACGACCCGGCCGGATATTTAACGGCTAGCTGCTTTAATTCTTCAAGTTGATTATTTCCTTTAATATTAACAACTTTTTTCGGCATAGCTGTCGCTTCTCTTTGTTTTATCTTTTTAGGATCATATAAAACCATAACTTTACCCTTATTAGTGGTAATCAAACGCCCGTCTTTATCTTTTAATAATATATCATCTTCAAAGCCTTCCGGCGTTAATGATGAAGTATTTAAAAATTTATACAAATTAAAAATTTTCTTTAAAAAAATTTTATCATCTTCATTTAAGTCTGCAACATACCTCTGCTCATAAAAATATTTTGCTTGATCAAGAGCTTTAGTGCTTCCCGACCCTGCCTGGCTTAAATAGTCTCTTAACCAATCGGCAGTTGTTTTAATCTTTTTGCCACGTGCTTCCATCTCATCAGTAATAATTTCTTGATTATCAAGCAAAGCTTGTCTTAAAGTATTTTTGCAATTATCTCTATCGCTTAAATCTAATAAAATTAACTTTTTTGTAATTCTTTCTCTTAAATTTAAATCATCAATCATCAGACCAACAGTTAAATACTCTTTAAGCAAGCTGGCTATTTCTTTAGTGGATAAAAATGGTATAATCAAAAATTGCAAGGCTAAAAAAGCTCCGCGTAATTCTTCGTCGCTATCAATCGCCCGCTCATCCTCTTTACTAATTTCGCGGCATAATTTAGCGCCATTAACATCGTCCAGATAAAAAATCAATTCATCAATTTGTTTTGTAAAAATTTTTTTATCCATAGCTATGATGTTTTAATATCTTGGTTATAAACATCCAAAAACTCTTTTTCGTTAGTCAGCGCTTTGCCTTTCATTTTGCCAACAAGATAACCAGTAAAGTATTTGACATTATTTGCCTGTTCTGCCTTACCATCTTTTTCTAATTTATCAACCAACTCTTTAATCCCCTTTAAAACGCCCTGGCTTTTTGATATCTTCTTAACAAGATCCGACCTCAATCTACTAAGCTGAGTTAAATCATTGCCATTAAGGGAATACTCCAGAAAATAGGCCCCATCTTCAGTCAATCTAGTCCCGTCGCCATCCGAATTCTCAGCAATAAATATATCAGGATGCAGAGTTTTCATTTTCTGTTGCGCTTCCAGGTTAGTATATTTAGCAGCAATCGCTGCTTTTTTTGTCGTACTGGTTTGTAACTTGCCATCTTTGAAGTTCAATTTTTCAAACTCAAATTCTCCTGTTTCGGCATTACCCAAAGCCGAACCAAAAAGCAGGCCAGCGCCAGATGCAAAAGAAACTTCGCCAATATCGTTTGATGTTCGAGCCGCCTTTTTTTCGCTAACACCCATCTCCTCTAACATGCCTCTAACCATGGCTTGAGCATGAGCCGGAGTTACCGGGTTGGCTGAGAAGTCTTCCTTTAAAACCTTTAAATTATTATCAAACTCTCCGCCCTTGCCCAACTCTCCTAGCTGACCTTTTTTGGCCATCTTATCTAAAATACCATTCTCTCTGGTCATTAGATCAATAATTCTTTTATCTTTTAGACCTTCATTTAGATCGTTATTCTGGGTTAAAATCTTTAATGCCGAGACCAATTTATCATTATCTTTTTCGTGAAAAGCTTTAATCAATTCGTTGTTAACGGCAAAAGATCTCTGCTGAGTTCTTAATTCCATAGCCCTTTTTTCTTTATCTTCCCTTTCTTTATCTCCAGACTTGCTTAAAACAAAATCATACGGTCTAGCCCTCTCCGCCGAAATTAAACCTATGCCTCCCTTTCTCACATCTTCGTACTTCCTTATTTGTTCTTTATTTTCTGCTATTCTTTTTTCCGCCCCAGCTTTATACGCAGGACTTAATCTTCCAGATTTAATATCATTTTCTAGAGCAAGATTCTCGGTCTCTAACGCCTTTTTCTTTTTTACCTCGCTCTCTCTCTGTGCTCTAGATTTTCTTACAGCACCATATTGCTTAACTTCAAGATATTTATTAAAAGTTTCTTGCCACATGGTATGCAAGGGACCGGTTTTAGTTAAAACTCCTGATTCATAATCAGCCATCTTTTTTGCCCGATCCGCTTTCCAGCCAGACGCAATCATGCGATAATTCATTGATTTAGGAAATTCTAAACCTGCCCATTTTTGAACTTTCATTTGCCCGGTATCTAACATCCTTCCAGCCTTAAAGAGCAATGCCTTACTCCCCCATGCGCCAGCTGCCAAAGGTGCTCCACCAATCTTCTTCGCCCAATCCAAGCCTTTACCGGCGATACTTGAGCCGACACCGCCGATTTGCTGGGTTATCATTAAACCACCGAGTAGCATGCCGATAGAAATTATAAAAGGCAAAAAATTATTCATACACATCCCTTCGACGAGGCCAAAACATTGATTAGCGTTAGCAGTATTATTAAAAAACACTCCATTATCGGTTATTTGTTTCGACGTTATTAAGGCTAGCCAAATAAAAAAAGCTAAAACAGGACCATTAATAATATATTTAACAAACTCTGACCACCACTGCGTAGCGTATTTTTGTCCGGCCGGGAAAGCGGCTGCCAAAAAAGCAAAGGGAGATAAAACTATATAAATCCAGAGCATAATTACCCTCATTAAAAAAACCGCCAAAGTCACTATTAAAACAATCCCGCAAATAATTAAAAACATAATACCAATCAGCATGCCAGCGACAACATTCAATATGCTCCACTCTGCGGTAGTAATATTATTAAAAGTAACGCCAGTAAAAAACTTAGCCATACTTAGCATGTTGACAAAATTACCACCGGCCGCCCAAGCATTAACAAAAGTCAACATTATAATTTGTGAGGCGTCTATAATCAACCCGCAAATCGTCCGAGAAAAATTTATTAAAACCGCCATAATTAATAATTTAGGCAATATTTTTTTCCATTCATAATTTGGTAGTCTTAAAATTGTGGCGAAAGATATAACTAATAATATTAAAATAAAAAACATGTTGCACAAATCACGCGCCACCACCCAAGCGTCCCTAATCGAAGGTTCATTTATAAAATTATTATATTGGACAATATTTACTAAGGCGCTGATAATTATAGTATTTAACGCCCCAAATATGACTATTATAAGAGAAGCAATAACCCCTAAAGCTAATAATATTGGCGAGGCTACTGAGAATTTAATTGAATTCGCTATTGTACTACCGAGGTTAGATTCAGCGGCATTTACTATTTGTGGAAATATAAAAACTACAACCGCTAATATAAATAGCCCAAGCAAAAAATATTTTTTATTAATCTTAATTTTTCTGAATAATTTTTTCATTTTATATTTAAATTTTTATTTTGTTTGTTGAGCGGCTGGTGCTGTTTGAGTTTTATTAGATTCTCCGGTCATAGCCTTAAAAGTACTCTCATCAGTAAACATCGCGACAAAACTAACGATTACAAAAAATATTATTACATCTATAAATATTAAAACCATCACTTCAACTAAACCGAAACTCTTAGTTATCATTTTACCCGCTTCGCCGGTCGCTTCGGTAGCTTTCTTGGGCAGCCACTCGTCACCCAATTTACAAAATAACTTCTCCCCAAAAATACTTTTTAAAAACACATGAATATTTATCCAGATTGAACTTAAGCCCCAGCTCGGCAGTAGTGCTATCCAAGCTTTTTGCAAAAGTTGGCTTGTCCCGATTTTGGCCGGCGCCAAAGCTTTTTCTTTTAATTTTTCTTTGGCGGTTTCTTTTAAATTCATGGCTTGACGCGCCGTCTGAACCCTTTGCCTTAAAGACTTGGACTCATCGCCACCCTCTTCACCGGCTTCGCCTCTTTTTTTTTCTTTTAGCTCTTGCGCCGCTTTCTGCTCTTCATTTTGATTTCTTAATAATCTACTATCTAAATTTTCCATAAAATATGAATTATGAATAACGAATTATGAATTATGGTTTTTAGAACCCTTAATTAATCCATTGGTCAACTTATGGGCGATGACCGTTTGTTCAGCTACTTTTTGAAACTCGTTATTATTAATATATTTTACGTCTTTAGCAATTAAAAGTTGATTTTGGATTTCCGTAATAGAACCTAATGATATGGAATAAAATTGCGTTTTTTCTTTATACGACCGCCGGCTGAATCCTTCAGCGATATTGGATGTAATAGAAACTACCGCTCTTCTTAGTTGATTGGCCAGTTCGAATATTTCTTCTCTGGGAAACTTTTTAGTAATTTCATATACCATAAGAACTAACTTATGGCCTTCTCTCCAAGCATTCAAATCTGTAAATGATCGTATTTTATTTCCATCATTCATAATTCATAATTCATTATTCATACTTCATTTTTCCTTCACCACCACCACTCCCGGGAAAGAGATCCAACTCGAGCAATCGTTGATTGATGCCCCGCCGTTGCACCAGCCCCAATTATCTTTAACCTGAACTTTAGGCTGAAGACTGCATTGTCCGACTCCATCTACGGCCGTACAACTGATGCTCGTTACTCCGCTATTGGCTTTAGCCTTTAAATCCCAGTAGCTGTATAAATGATAAAGCGAATGCGGAATATTTTCATTCGGGCGGTCGCGCATTTCCATTCCGGAAACAACCATCTTGCCGCCATCCCCCCAGTCAACCGCGTACATGACTAATGGCAGCTGATTAGAATCAACCCGAGTATTGAAAGTCAGGTTGATAAAACCGTTTTTAGTTAAATTGATACTGGTGCCCGCGCCGTTAATCTTAACATTTGATATGGCCGGCGCGACCGCGCAAAAATCAGTTGGCTTGGCTCGGGTATTGCCGGCGCATTTTCCCGGCAAATTCCAAGTCGTTCCCAAGACATTATTCGGCAAATACCGTGAACTGCCTATGTCCCAAATCCAAGAGCCATAGCTTTTGGCGAATAGAAGCTTTAGCTTACTGACAGGATCGCCTGAAAAATCAACCGCCACGCAAGTCCCTTCGCCCGAGGCGCAATCAATTTCAGCCAGGTCGGACGAACAAATTCTTTTAGAAATTGAGCAGACTCCATAAGTGCCATTGCCAATTATTTTATATGGGTTGGCTACCCCAATTTGGCCGCTGTTATTAGGGGTTATAACCGGCAAAGGCTGAATGCCCTCGGCCGTATTGCCATCCCAATCATAAGGATTGGTGGACGGAACCGCGATTGAACCGAACGGCGCGCCGGCCGTATTATATTGATAACCAAAAGGCTGAACTTTCCAATCAGATCCGCTATATACCCGGCTGGCCCAATATTTATTATCGCCAACCGCGCTTACGGTTTGCACTATTTTTGTGCAATAGGCAAAAGTATCGTCATAAAGCTGATTGGCGTCAGGGTCATAAAATTTTATGCCCTTATCCGCTTCGTCCAAAACAAAACTTCCATTATATTCATACCAACCGCTCGTATTACAGCTGCCGTTGGCGGTTGAACCTACGCAATCTTTATGGCAAGTACTGCCAGCAACCGGAACGACGTATGCTTGAGATATACTTCCTCCCATTCCGCAACCGCTATAACCCTGGCTCCATAAATATTGATAGGGTATCCAAAATTCTGCATCAACGCCTTCGCCGGTCTGCCCGACGTGATGAGAAGATCTATATTCCACCGGTATTAACGCTTTGGCTTCGGTGCAATAATAGACCGGCGCTTTGCCTTGATAACCGGCGCCTTCTTCCACGCCGTCGCCTTTAACCTTATCCACCGGATACCAGAGAATGCAGGCGTTCGGGTCGCCTGGCGCGCGGTCGTATTCAAGGCAATAGCCGTACCAGCCCTTTTGCCGCGCGCCTGAATCTTCATAATAATCGCAAGACAGTGAATCGGTTTTAGAATAAAGCCGGCAGGACTGGGTAGTATGCCAGTTGCTTTTGGAATTTAAAGCCGGCCTGATTTTTATATCATCAAAATAGAAATTGCCTTCGGAAACAGAACCGTCGCCGCGAAAAGTTGCCTGCCAACTTTGGCTGGTGGCCGGGTCATTATTACAGATAATCGTTCCGCCCATGCCGGTAAAATTAGCGTTAACCGTTCCGGTGTGGACACAGCCGATGCTTGAAGTAATTACAGCCTGCCTGTTGGCCGGATTATAGCTGCCGGCAAGAGTCGCGCCATTGCCCAGGTTCACTCCGGTAATAACATTGCCGTTTTGGCTTAAGCGCCAATCGTTTAAAGAGTTGTTGGCTATTCTTTGCCAAACGCCGGTTAAATCGCTTCTGTTGGCATAAAGATTGCTGGAATAAAGCTTAATCTTAATTCTTGAATTTCCGGCGCCGGTGGCGAACATGCCCACTTGAAATTGCCAATCATTGCCTAAATCCTGCTTAATTACCTCTGGCCTGACGGACGCGCCGCTACCGTCTAAAATATCAATTCTAGCCTGTCCGCTTTTTAAATTTTTAGTATTAACATAAGCCGTAAT
>JAQVNC010000024.1 GCA_028703305.1 Patescibacteria group bacterium | reverse complement strand
AGAAATTGACTATGCATACGGTTGAAGTTGAAAAAGTTGAATATCAGGCGGAAAAATTTAAGAATGTAATAGTGGGAAAAATTTTAGAAGTTAAGCCGCATCCGAACGCGGATAGGTTAAGGCTGGCTTTGGTTGATATTAATAAAGAGAAATTGGAAATAGTTTGCGGCGCGCCTAATATAAAGCCGGGGCAATTTGTGCCCGTGGCTTTAGTCGGCGCAATTTTACCGAATGGCATGGAAATAAAACCGGCGGAAATCAGGGGGATAAAATCAAACGGTATGCTTTGCGCCGAAGATGAATTGGGCTTGGGCGAGGGCCATGAGGGCATTATGATTTTAGAAAAAGCCAAAATCGGGCAAAGTTTTAGCGATTATTTAAAATTAAATGACGTGGTTTTTGAAGTTGATAATAAAAGCATTACGCACCGCGCCGATTTATGGTCGCATTATGGCATGGCGCGCGATATCTCGGCGTTTTTAAATACTAAATTTAAAGTCTACGCGCCTAAGCCCGCTATTTTAAAGGCTAAAAAAATAACTTTCAGGTTTAAAGCCAAAGTGGAAGATTTTTCTTTATGCCCGCGCTATATGGCGGTCGGTTTGGAAAATATTAAAATCGCGCCTTCGCCCAAATGGCTGCAAGAGCGTTTGGCGGCCGCCGGTATGCGAGCGATCAACAATATCGTGGACGTGACTAATTATGTCATGCTGGAATTAGGCCAGCCATTGCACGCTTTTGATAAAAATTTTATTGACCATATAATCGTCAGGCAGGCAAAAAGCGGCGAGGCTATTAAAACGCTTGACGGCGTAGAAAGAAAATTAGAGCCGGACATGCTGGTTATCGCGGATATTACCAAGCCGGTGGCCGTGGCCGGCGTCATGGGCGGAGCCAATAGTGAAATAAATAATCAGACCGCTTCCATTATAATAGAGTCGGCTAATTTTAATTTTGATTCAGTAAGAAAGACGGCGCAAAAATTAGGGCTTAGAACCGAGGCCAGCATGCGTTTTGAAAAAGGGCTGGATCCGAATTTATGCGAGCTGGGGCTTATCCGCGCGGTTGAACTGATTTTAGAAATTTGCCCGGGCGCCCGAGTGGCCGGTAATTTGGCCGATGAAAAGCGCTATAAATTAAACCAAGGGCTGATTGATCTTAATTTAATGTGGCTGAATAAATTTATCGGCTATGAATTTACGGCTAAAGAGGTTAAGCGAATTTTAGAAAAACTAGGCTTTTTAGTAAAAGCGGCGGGCAATGGTTTTAAAGTAACCATACCAAGCTGGCGCGCGGTGCATGACGTAAGCTTGCCGGAAGATTTAGCCGAAGAGGTAGCCAGAATTTATGGCTATAATAATTTAAAATCAGAACTGCCCAAAATAGCTTTAACGCCGCCCTTAGTAATCCCGGAAAAAGTTTTAATCAGAAAAATAAAAAATATTTTATCCATGGGCGCGGGCTTAAGCGAGGTTTATAATTATTCGTTTTTAAACGCCAACCGGCTTGAAAAATTAAAATTTGGCCAAACCATTAAACTGGCTAACCCGCTATCCGAAGATTTAACCGACCTAAGGCCGAGCTTAATCCCCGGGATTTTAGAAAACATAAAAACCAACCAAGCGTCCGAGTCCGAAATAACTATTTATGAAATCGGCAGCGTATTTTTTGAAAAAGAGGGAGAAATAAAAAAAGACGATAGCGGCAAAGAAAATTTGCCATTACAGGAAAAACGCTTGGCTCTGGCTTTAGCCGGAGACGCGCCTGATGATTTATTTAGAAAGTTAAAAGGCGTTATAGAATTTTTATTAAAATCATTAAATTTAGAAGCAACTTTTGAATTTGAAGCCACCGAATATAATAAATTTGCTTCAGCCAAAATCATGGCAGAGGGGAATGATATCGGGCGGGTCGCCGAATTGGAAAAAAATGTCAGGCAGAATTTTGGCATTAAAAAATTAACGGCCATAGCGGAAATCAGCTTGCCCAAGCTGTTAAATTTAGTGAAAAACAGTCCGGTTAAGCAATACGTTGAGCCGCCAAAGTATCCGGCGGTAAGCCGAGATTTGGCGTTTGTGGTAAATGAAAAAGTATTGTATAATAATATTGTAAAAGAAATAAAAAATTTCAATGATTTAATCAGACAAGTTGATCTGTTTGATGTCTATCAGGCCGGTAAGCTGGGCGACGGCAAAAAGAGCCTGGCCTTTCATATTATATATCAGGCCGATAAGACTTTAACCTCGGAAGAAGTTGATGAAATACAGGGCGGGCTGGTAAAACACCTGAAAAAAAAGTTTGAAGCCAAAGTGAGAGATTTTTAAAATACTTTTTACATAATTCCCATGCTTGAGAATGAACCATTTAATGAAGATGAGGGCGGTTTTAATAGAGAACCAAGGCAATCGCCTCCGCCTTTAGACAAAAACCAAAAAATGGCGGCAGCCGGCTTGGCTGTTTTTGCCGTTTTAATCGTGGTTTTATGGATGGCGCAGTTAAGAAGCAATATTTACGAGCCGTTTAATAGCTCAAGCGGCCAAAGCCAGGTCGCTTCCGAGGAGCAAAATAGGGACGAAGCGCTAAAAACTAAAGATACCGACAACGACGGCTTAAGCGATTATGATGAGCTTAATATGTATAAAACCTCGCCCTACCTAGAAGATACTGACGGCGACACGCTTAAAGATGGCGAAGAAATAAAAAACAACACTGACCCGAACTGCCCTAAAGGCGAAACCTGCTCCGGCGGTTTATTGGATAATTCAGCGACAGCCGATCAATCCGGCGGCGCTTCGGCGGCGCCTAACGACACTTTAAATAGCTTGTTAAATCAGTTTGGCGCTACGGAGCCGCAAACGCAATCAACCCTTAACACGGAAAATTTAACTTCTGATCAATTGGATGCTCTTAAAAATATAGACGCGGCCAGCTTGCGCGAGCTTTTAATTCAAGCCGGCATGGATAAAGGCGCTTTGGATAAAATTTCAGATACGGATTTAATGAAAAGTTATGGTGAAACTTTTAGTAGCGGGCAGTAATGATATGAGAAAAATAAAACAAACAAAAAATTTAATTCCTGTTGATAGAATTGAAAGTAAAATTTTGTATCTTCGCGGGCAGAAAGTAATGCTTGATTATGATTTGGCCGTACTTTA
Source organism: Patescibacteria group bacterium (assembly GCA_028703305.1). Lineage (GTDB taxonomy): Bacteria > Patescibacteriota > Patescibacteriia > Patescibacteriales > GWC2-42-12 > JACPHD01. The sequence continues at coordinate 5,243 of JAQVNC010000024.1, read as the reverse complement.
TGAAGTGCAAACCAAGAGATTAAACGAGCAAGTTAAAAGAAATAAAGAGAGATTTCCAGATGATTTTATTTTTCGTCTCAATAAAGCCGAAACAGAAGTACTGGTCGCAAATTGCGACCGGTTCAAAATCCTAAAGCACTCTTCCAGCTATCCATTCGCTTTTACCGAGCAGGGCGTAGCCATGCTGTCCAGCGTTTTAAGAAGCAAGCGGGCAGTTGAAGTTAATATCGCGATTATGCGCATATTCGTCAACATCAGAAAATTCGTTTCTTCTTACGAGGGGTTAGCCATTAAAATAGCGGAGTTGGAAAAGAAATATGACGTGAAGATTGTTAAAATTATGGATATTATTGATCAATTAATTAAAGATAAAGACGATGGAAAATTAAAAAATGAGATTGGGTTTAAGGTTGGATAAAAAGAAAAAGCCTCGGGGATTTTCTGCTGACTTGTCACTTAGTCGGCATAGAATCCGCGAGGCTGCGAGTGAGGGAGTTTGAGAACGAACATGAGCATGAGCGCGAGCTCCTTTCAATGTGAGGTGGAGGATTAACGGCGGCCAGGTGCAAAGCTGGTTGCCGGTATATCTTTCAGCGAAGGTGGCGATTTTTTAGCCACTTCGCTGGGTGGTTCCGGTTCCTCCACGGGGCCGAGGTCAATCTTTGCGTATTTGATGAATATCCCCTTGATAAATATTTTTTTATCTACAGGGCTCAACACCAGAAACGCATTGAACATTTTCATGTCCTCAGAGTCTTTTTTATTGAAGGATAGACTCTGAATTTGCCTATTATCTTTATAGGCCATGAAAATAAAACTTGGATTTTTTAGGTATTGTCCGTCGCTTAACGCAACCTCATAATTCCCGACACTGTACTTTTCAACTTCTTGTCCCAGGACAAGGTCGCGAGAATAAGAGGTTGAGTTTTTAAAAGCTCCCGCGCTGTTTAATATATCTACCGCTCCCAATGCGTATTGCGCAACTGGCGATGCAGCAGCGCAACCCAGCAAGAGAGACACCATGACCGCAACTGCAAAAAATCTTAAAGTTTTCATCTTTACCTCCCCTTTTTAATTTTATAGAGCGATTATTCTTAAGAAAAATATATCATATTTATGAAAATTTGTCAAGTTAAAAGAAAATATATTAAAAATTGGTTATTTTTTTCTTTGATTATTATTTCTATTTTTTTACCTCTTAATTATTTAAAGGCAATAAATACTAGTGGTGTTAATAGCACGTTACTGCAAGGAAAAATAAAGTGTGATGTGCCGGTTGGTTCTGAAGAAGCTGCCGCCGATGCGGCTAAAAAAGTAATTGGTTCAGGAAAAGAAATAACAACATTGGATGTTACAGTTAGCGGGAAAGTACAGCAACTTAAATGCATAGATGAGCGTGGTATTGTAGAGAGAGCTTTAGATCAGGCTAAAACTTGGTCTATTGATAATTATGATAAATATTTAAAGCACATCGGCGCGGTTGCTTTTAAGGCCGCGGCAAAAAACTTTTTAAATAATATAGCTTATGATACGGCGACTTATTTAGCTACCGGAGATTGGGGCCAAGGCTCAATGTTTGAAACTAGAAATTTTGGCAGGGTATTAAGCGACGCGGCCGATAACGCGGCCGGGACATTTATACAAGAAGTGGGCAAAGGCAATAGTTTGGCGAAATTTAATCTTTGTACGCCTGACCCAAAAATTTTATTAAAAATAAATTTAGGCTTAAATAGTAAAGTTAAGCCAAAGGCGCCAGCTTGTACTTTTTCTCAAATGACTAAAAATTGGGACACGGCCTTAAAAGATAAAAATTTTCTACCTAAATTTCAGGATATGTTTAATCCTTGGTCAAATGATTTAGGTATAGCCTTAACTCTGCAGACCGGCATGGAAACAGAAATAAATAAACAGGCTAATTTAGCGCTGGAAGAAGCAAAGAAAAATAATGGTATTAAGGATATAACAGATCCAATAAGTAAATTTATCAAAAGTCCAGGCAAGGTAGTGGTTAGCCAGATTCAAAGTGTATTTGATGATTCTACAAAGCAAGAGCTAACTTATACAGGAGATATCGCCGCCGATGCTATTGATGTTTTTGTAAATACCCTCGCCGGCAGATTATTAGATAAATGGTTAAAAAAAGGCTTGGTAACTAATTTTCCGGAGAAGATGAGCAGTTTAACCGATATAGACGCGCAAAATCAAGGCGAGGGCATCTCCGGCGCGGAAGACAGATTTAGAAGTTTAATTGAGCCTAATTTTAAAGTCCGCGGCGATTATGATATTTTAGGCGAGCTAACCATGTGCCCGGATCCGAATAAAGCCGGGCCGACTAACTGCGTTATAGATGAAAAATTCCGCCAGGCCATTGAAAAAAGATTGACGGTTAAGCAGGCTATGGATCAAGGCTATTTAAACGCTAACGGCGTTTTCGGTTTTACCTCTGACGGATTAGAGCCTAGATATAATGAAGGCTATCCTTACCGATCTATGCTGATTTTAAGAAAGTTCAGAATTATTCCGGTTGGCTGGGAGACCGCGGCGCAGAAAATTAAAGACAAGCAAAGCGAAGTCGGGGGCACGAAGAATCTAAGCGATTTAATAAATTGCAAGGCCGCCTGGTGCGCCGGCCTGGTTGACCCTAACTGGGTTTTAAAAGCGCCGCAGAATTTTTGCGCCCGCGAAGGCGCCGGACCGGAAATTTTATCCGAGCAGATTTCCGGCGAAAGCACGGCTTCAAGCCTGAATATTTTGCGCAACGATACTTATTGCGCTGACGAGCAATCGGTTATTAAAGAAAGAAACGACGGCTCCAATATTTACGGCTACTGCACCGAAGAAAGAAGAGTCTGGGATTTTAATGGCAAATCCTGCGAGCCGCGCGATAATACCTGCCAAACTTTTCAGTTAGGCGACCAGACGGTTTCTTATTTGCAAAATACTTTGGATTACGGTTCTTGCAATGCCGGCAATGCCGGCTGCCAAAAATACGCTACCGGCGGTACTTACGCCAATGGCACGGTTAACTGGAATGGGAATAATTCAATCTATTTAAATAAAAACGCGGAAGCCTGTGAAGCGGCCGATGAGGGTTGCCATGGCTTTATCAGAATAACGCCAAATCAAAACGAAACTTACGGCGACATTAAAACCGCCGGCGTCCAAAAAGCTTATGAAAGATTTTCTTCAACCGGTTTAATTTATGAAAAAATACTGCCCGACTATTTAAAAAATTCTTGCTACAGCTATGACGCAAACGGCAATATTTCAGACGGCCGGCTTTTAGCTAACGCTCCGGCCAAGTGCCAGGATTTTGCCCGCGAGTGCAAGGCCGAAGAGGCCGGCTGTGAATTATACACTAATATAGCTGATGGCTCTAAAATTCCGGCTAAAGTTAATCCCAATGATTACTGCGTCGCCGAATGCGTGGGTTATAATACTTTTATCCAGCAAGCAACCAATTTTGATTCCAGCCATGACGCTTATTTTATTCCTAAAACCGCCAAGGCCTGCTCGGCCGAAGCGGTTGGCTGCGACCAATTTACCAACTTGGATGAAATTAAAAAAGGCGGCGAAGGAATTGAATATTATACCGGCTTAAGGCAGTGCCTTAAAAAATCCGGCAATGAAGGCAATTGCGCCGAATTTTATTCTTGGGAAGGTTCGGACGAGTCAGGCTATCAACTAAGGGTTGAAAGCTTAAAGAGCGCCGGCGCCGAACCAACGGTAACCGAAAATGATTCCGCTTTATGCACTAAAGATATTTATAATTTATTGCCATCCAATCCGGCCTATAACGCCGATTGCCGCCAGTTCTATAACCGCGGCGGCGGCATTTCTTATCATTTATACAGCCGCACTTTTTCCTGCTCGGACGACTGCCATCCTTACCGCAAAACCGTAGCGTCCGACGATACGGCTTCGTCTTGCAAAGGCGGCGGCGTTTGGAATGACGCGGAAAAGGCCTGCGTCTATATGGCCATACCCGGGCAAGGCGCGACCTGCTCGGCCGCGCAAGCTGGCTGCCGCGAATACACCGGCAACACCGGCAATGATGTCCGCAATATTTTTACGGATGATTTTTCCGGCGGCACTACCAACGGCTGGGTTGGCGTTAACGGCTCTACGGCCGCGCCTTCAAGCGAAGCGCTAGCTTTAGATTCGGATAATAAAGGCAATTCATTAAGCGTTTCGGGCGGCTCCCATAGCGCCAGCCGGCAGGTCGGCAACGCGGTAACCGAAGGCAAGTCTTATGTTTTGAATTTTGTGGTTAAAGCGGTAGGGCCGGCTGATTTAAAATTAAGCTTAACCGGCTTAAGCGGCAGAGCTGAATTCTCCACCGCGCGCCTTACGGCCGATTGGCAAATTATCTCGGTTAATTTAGCCAGTCTAAACCATAAAGTAGCGGCCGATGAAATTTTACTTTTAGAAGCCGGAAATAATTTTTATATTGACAACATAACTTTAACCGAAATCGTTGATCGTTATTATCTGATTAAAAATTCCTGGCAGACGCCGGCCTCGTGCGACCAAGAGCTTGACGGCACGGCTCACGATTATTACATGCTGGGCTGCGGCCAATATACTGACCGGGCCAATAGAAACTATTATTTAAAAAGCTTCAGCGAACTTTGCTCCGAGTCGGCCGTGGGCTGTGAATTAATGATTGATACGAAAAATTCAACCGCCATCGGCGCGGAAGTTTTTAATGGTACCGCCAGAAATGATTTAACCGGCGTTTGGACAAGAACGGCCAATAATTCTTTAAATGATTGGCAATTAAGCCAGAGCGGCAATATTATCAGCGGCGTGAATCTGGGCAACAATGCCACTTTAACCGGAACTTATGACCCGGCTACCAGGCAGGTGGTTATTACCTCCACCATCAACTGCGTCCATACCGGAACCGTCAACGCCGGCTTCTCCGCCATAAGCGGCACCTTGATTTGCAATAACGATCCGGCCACCAAGCAAAATTGGCAGGCCACTATCGGCGGAGACGGCTTTACCGTGCCGGCAGACGAGTTCACTTACGTAGTTTATGACCAAAGCAAACTATGCAATGCTGAAGCTAAAGGCTGCGCGCTTTTAGGCAAGCCGTATAAATATGAAACAACCTTGCTTTATGGCGATGTTTATTTAAAAAATAATCCGGATAAATATAGCCAGATTTTATGCTCCGCCAGCGCGGTTGGCTGCCAGGCTTTTACTTATGATAAAGGCGAAAAATATTTTAAAGATCC
>JAQVNC010000012.1 GCA_028703305.1 Patescibacteria group bacterium | reverse complement strand
CCTTGCCGGAGTGAGCCCTGGCTATGCGCGCGGCTACTGTCATAGCCTCGCCGCCGCCCCTGGCGTACCTAACCATATTTGCCCAAGGATGAAGCTTAACGAGCAATTCCGCCAAAGCCACTTCCTCAGGAGAATTAAGCGTGGACATTGAACCGTTATCTATCGCGGCTTTAACCGCTTTATTTACATCAGGGTCGGCATAGCCCAAAATACACGCGCCGACTCCCATAATAGTAAAATCTTTATAGACCTTCCCGTTTAAATCCCAGACTTTTATGCCCTTGGCCTTTTTATAATAGGCCGGCCACTGCTCCGGCAAAAACATTTCGGCGCGCTTGGACAAAAGCTGATTGCCGCCGGGAATTATTTTTTTCGCTTTTTTCCAAAGCTCGACGCCTTTATTTTTTTTGTTCATATTTTTAAATAAAATTTTTGATTTTACGCGCCAGTTTATTTCTATGGCGGAAAATAAGTTCGCTGACCACGAAATCCTGCGGCTCGTCCAAGTCTAAAGCCCGCCAGCGGGGAATAACATAACCGATTAATTTTCCCGCTAAAAAAGATTTTTCTTTCAAAAAAACTTTTGTTTTAATCGCGTAGACCATTGAACCGTCAAGCTTATAGGTCTGGAGCAATTCCTGCCGATTGGTTGATTTTAAAAACTTTTCATCGCTAACCATTTTTAGCAAATCTTTTTTGTCTTTAATATATAAAAGCTGCTCGGTGGCGCAAAGGCTTACGACCGCGTCCGCTTTTCTTTTTAAAAGCAAGCTAATCGCCCCGTCTATGTCCTCAACCAGCCGCATGGGCGAGGTTACTTGCAAAGCCACAATATAATCCGGAACATAATTTTCTTTTGTTTTTAAATAATCCAAAAGATGGAGAACGGCGTCAACCGCCTTGCTGTTGTCTTTAGCTAAAGATTTAGGCCTTAAGCACGGTACTTCCGCTCCGTATTTTTTGGAAATGGCCGCGATATTTTCCGCCTCGGTGGAAACCGCCACTCTGGTTATAAACTTTGATTTTTTAGCTTGAGCGATGGTATAGCTGATTAACGGCCGGCCGTTAAATTTACGAATATTTTTATGAGGTATTCCCTTACTGCCGCCGCGGGCGGGAATAATTGCTAGAAATTCCATAAAAAATAATGTTAAATTTTATTTAATATAATTATAAATTTATTTCCGAATATAATTTACTTTATAAAAATAAGAATTCTTGTCCGATAAGAGCTCTTCGGGCGAACCCTGCTCGCTGATTTTTCCGTCTTGCAGCACAAATAACTTAGTGCAATTCATTACCGTTGATAAACGATGGGCGATCAGCAAGACCGTCACTTTATTTTTTAAATTCTCTATCACCTGCTGAATCTTCACTTCCGATTCATTGTCAAGCGCGCTAGTGGCTTCATCCAAGATTAAAATCTTCGGCCGCCTGGCTAAAATTCTGGCGATAATAATTCTCTGCCTTTGCCCGACCGAAATGAGCAAGCCTCGTTCGCCGATAACAGTATCGTATTTCTCCGGGCAGCTTTGGATAAAATCATGGATATTGGCCATCTTGGCCGCTGCCACCATTTCTTCATCGGTTATTGAATTATTATAAAATTTAATATTATTGGCGACGGTGTCATTTTTAAGAAAAATATCCTGGGAAACATAGCCGATGTTTTTCCGCCAATCGCTAACTTTGATTTTATTAATATTGGATCCATCCAATAAAATTTCTCCTATAGTAGGATTAAACAGGCGTAAAATTATATCCACAATCGTGGTTTTACCGGCGCCCGACGGCCCGATCAGGCCGACCATTTCGCCTTTTTTAATAATAAAATTTACGTCTCTTAGGACTCTTTTCTTATTGTCATACTCAAAACCAATATTTTTAAATTCTAGGGAATCGTCAAATTTAAAATCAGCCGTGCCGCTGTCAATTTCTTTATTCTGCTTAACCTCGTCTCTGTATTCCAGCATCTTAGTAACATACGGGGCGGAAACAGTCATAGAGTAGAGAACGGTTTGAAGCTGCTGGGCGTAGGTAAAAATTCTTTGGATTAGATATATTATGGCGATTAAAGCGGCAAAGTTAAAAGCTCCGGTTTTATAGGAAATGGCAAAAATTATGAAAACAAAGAGCAGACCAATCGGCTGAATTAAAGCATCGGTAGTTATGCTTAGAAAAGAAGTTTTAATAACCAGCTCCTTTAATTTTTTAAAATATTGTTCGGCCGTATCGGCGATGCTATTATTGGCCGTCATCACTTTAATCGTTTTCATGCCTAGAATATTTTCATTAACATGATGGGCCGTCTGCCGATTAATTTTTTCCCTTTCTCGGGAAAAAGACCTGGTTTTGTATAAGAACGGCCTAAAAACCAGAAAAATTATTCCGCCCAAGACTATAGTAATCAAAGTAATAAACCAAGAAATATTGATCGCCACCAAAAGAAAAATAACCAAGCTCGCCATGATCATTAAGCTGTTGCTGATATACTGCAATAAATAGCCGCCATATTGAACGTTGGTAATTAAAATAGTTTCCAGGTGGCCTAATTTCTGCTTTAAAAGATACTGCCAGCTGGCTCCGGCGGTCAGCCTGAATAATTCGCCCCTGGTTTTTTCTTCATAAGTGGCCGTGATTTTAATTTTGATATAATTTGACAAGAGCAAGACCAAAACTCTTAAAATAAGCAAAATACAGATAAAAATAAATAAATATTTCAAGCTGTAATTTATATGGAGAAATTTAAAAGCTTTGGCGATAAAGCTGGAAATCGTATCGGTCGCCTGATTGCTTACTCCGGTCAAAAAAGAAAACATGGGAATAGCCACGTTAATTCCCACACCCTCAAGCAAGCTGCTTAAAAACCCGAGCAGGGTCAGCGCTAAAATCTGTTTTTTATAGCCCCAGTAGGCTCTATAAAAAATCTTGGAAAAATTTACTAATTTATTATTAAATAAAGCCATAAATAATAATAAAATTTTACCATTTATTTATTTTATCCACAACTTTTTGTTTCAGTTTTAAATATGATTTGATCGCCTTTTTTTCAACTTCCGGAGAAACCAAGCGCAAAATTTCCTTGCCCAAAATACGATATTGCCCGCCGACTTTATTGGCTCTAATCAGCTTTTTCTTAAGCATGCGCTTAATCGTGCTGTTGCTTATCTTTAATAATTTTTGCGTTTCGCCGGTAGTATAAACGGCGTTGCTTTTGATTTCGTCTGCCATATATTTAACTTTATAGACTCATTATAACCAAAGTGTCAAAAAGTGTCAACTGGCGCAAAATCACCTTGACATTGCCCTAATATCAGCTTATAATATTCTTATGAATAAACAAAATATTGATAGTTCTAGCGGCGAGAAAAAACAGCTAAAAGGCTGCTTTCTTTTGCAAAGAAGCTTTGCCCCTGTCGGCCATGCCATGGCTTACGTTTTTACTAAAAAATATAACGTAGCTTCACATTGCGGTTTTACCAGCGTCAGAAAAAATTACGACTATCTCCTAAGCCAGAATGATGTTAAATACACAGAGCTGCTTTTTGACGAAGATTTGCACGCGCAATATAAAAATGAAATCGTGGATTTTTCATATCTTAAAATGCTGGAGCAGGAATACGGCCTCCCCAATCTTTGGCCTTATCTAACGGTTGACAGGATTCTTTTGCATGGGCAATTTTTAAGGCAATACCCTTACGATCAGCCGATCTTTAACCACATGGATTTGCTTAAAATACTGCAGGCCACCGCTAAAAAAATCATCGCTTTTCTTGAAACCGAAAAGCCCGACTTTGTTTTCTTCCCAACGGTTGGCAGTTTAGGCACCTTTCTTTTGCTTGGTATCGCCAAAAAGAAAAATATCCCTGTTTTCTCCGGGGAGTTCCCCCGCTTTAGAAATTTATACATGATTACGGAAGATCCCCGCGATTTTTCTTCTTTAAACGAACAATTTTTAAAACTAAAAAATAAGGAAATATCGCCCTCGCCCGAGATAACGTCGCGCGCCGAAGCGCTTTTGCTGGAATATATTGATCACCCCGCTCCTTACGATGAAACCGCCACGCCTGAGCAGCAGCCAATCAGCCGTTTTAAGCAAATGAAATTTTTACTGCCGTCCGGCGCCTATTGGTCAATCCGCTGTTTTATTAAAACCATAAAAGACTATTACTCAAGCGAGCAAAAAAACGATTACATGCGAGTTAACCCCTGGTTTTATCTTTATGACAGCCTTAAGAAAAAAATTCGCATTTTAATCGGCTATGACGATCTATACGACGCCATGGACGATAATGACGATTTTGTCTTCTTCCCACTTAGCGTCGAGCCTGAACTTAGCCTGCTTTTCTGCGCGCCTTTCGCTACCGACCAAATTAATATCATTAAACAGCTGGCCCAATCTCTGCCGATTAATTATAAATTGTATGTTAAAGAGCATCCCCATATGTTCGGCTTTAGGGCCAGAAAATTTTACCGGGAAATAAAAAAAATGCCCAACGTCAAGCTCATTAATCCGGGCATAAACAGCTATGCTATTATTAAAAAAGCTAAAATGGTCGCGTCCATAAACGGCACGGCCGGCTGGGAAGCTTTATTATTCAAAAAACCAGCCATTACTTTCGGCGCGGCTTTTTATAATTCCCTGTCCATGGTGAAATATTGCGCTTCAATGCCTGATTTGCCGAAATTGGTTAAAGAGCAATTGGAAAACTTTCATTTTGACCGCCAGGAATTATTTTATTTTATCGCCGCGGTTTTAGAAAACTCGGCGCCGGTTGATATAATCCATCTCTGGCAATACCGCAGCCAATGGCCTGATATAAAAAAAATGGCCCAAGAAGTTGAGCCATTAGTTGATCTCTTAGCCAAAAAATTAAACATCATCCCTAAAACTGGGCAATAATATATTTTAATTGGTTAACGGTTAAATTCGGCTGAACCGGCAGTGAGAGTATCTCATTGGCAAGCCGTTCGGCAACCGGCAAACTATCAACATAGCCAAGATTTTTATAGGCCGGCTGCAGATGTATTGGCACCGGATAGTATAGGGCGGTTTCAATATTTTTTAAAGCTAATTTCTTCATTAATTTTTCACGACTCAAATTATACTTTGAGCCAACCCGGACGGTAAATTGGTGCCAAGCAGGCTTATAATTTTTAGAAACGGTTGGCACGGTTATGCCTTCTATTAATTTAAGGCGCGAAGATAAAAAAGCGGCATTGGCCGTTCGCTTCCTGTTAAACCCGGGAAGCTTTTTTAGTTGCTCCAGGCCGATAGCGGCCGCTATATCCGTCATTCTTAAGTTATAGCCGATTATTTCATGCTGATAGCGAACGCGCATGCCATGATTGCGCAACAGGCGGATTTTTTCCGCCAGCTTAGCGTCGTTGGTGGTTATCATGCCGCCCTCGCCGGTCGTCATATTTTTAGTCGGGTAAAAGGAAAAACAGCCGGCCGCGCCGATTGAGCCGGCCTTCTTGCCGTTCATTTCAGCGCCATGCGCCTGGCAAGCGTCTTCCACTACGGCCAGACCGCGCCTCTTAGCGATTTCCATGATTCTATCCATATTGGCAGGCAAACCGTAAAGATGCACCGGCATAATCGCCTTAGTTTTAGAAGTAATTTTCTTTTCAATTAATTCCGGGTTGATATTAAAAGTGTCTTCTAAAACATCGACAAAAACCGGCCGAGCGCCGGTATATAAAATGGCGTTGGCCGTGGCGATAAAAGAAAATGGCGTGGTTATAACCTCGTCGCCCGGACCGACGCCTAAAGCCAATAAGGCCAGCTCTAAAGCCGCCGTGCCGTTGCTCGCGGCGCAAGCATATTTAGTTCCGATAAATTTGGCGAATTTTTTTTCAAAATCTTCCGCGACTTTGCCTTGAGCTAATTTCCCCGAGGCCAACACCCGGTCAACCGCCCGCCTTTCTTCTTTTTTTAAACTAACATCGCATAATTTGATTTTCATATCCTAATATAATCAAATAAAATTTTATGGCCGTAGAGCTTTGCTCGCTATAAAATTTTATTTGATACCTTGTATTTTTTGAAAGTATTGAAAACTTTTTTTAAAAAAGTTTTCAAAGGTTTATATTTTTTTCGCCGGATTGCCGGCCCAAGTTTCATTGTCCGGAACATCTTTAGTCACAACCGAGCCTGAACCAATCGTGGCGTTTCGGCCGATTACTATTCCGGGTAAAATTGTCGCGTTGGCGCCGATAGAAGCGCCTTGCTTTACCAATGTCTTTGACATTTTCCATTCGCCCCGCGCCCGCGGATGCTTATCATTGGTAAAACAGGCTTGCGGTCCGACAAAAACATCATCTTCCAAAGTTACTCCCGGCGGGATGGAAACAAAGCATTCAATTTTGCAGTTACTGCCGATTACCACGCCGTCGCCGATGTCAACAAAGGCGCCAAAAGTAGAGCCTTGGCCGATGGTTTGTTTTCCCCAAAAATTTTGATATGGTATTTTCATATTAAATTCCACATATCTTCAATCCCTTTTTTTAAACTCCATTGGGGGTTATAGCCCAAGAGTTTTTGAGCTTTTGATATGTCATAAAAAAATCTGCTGGCGTCAACCAACCTCTGCTCTTGATACTCAAAATCTTTATTATAGCCGCTTACCTTGCGCATAATTTTAAATATATCTTCGGTGGTGGTTTCTTCGCCCGTGCCAATATTATAAATCTCATTAAGGTTCGGGGTAAATAAAGCCAATTCATTCGCCTGCACTACGTCTTTTATGTAGCAAAAATCATTGGATTGCTTGCCGCCGTAAAGCACCGGCGCCATGCCTCGGCGCATGCGGTCGATAAATCCGCCAACCGCCCCTTCTTTCTCTTTGCCTTGGCCGTAAAGATGGGCATAACGCAGTATAACATAAGGCGAATCTGCCTGCAAAACATAAAGCTCGCCCAATCTTTTTGAACAGCCGTAATGGGAATTGCCCATGGCTCGATGGTTCTCAGTTAACGGAGGCTGTTCAACAATGGGCATATAAACCGAACCGGTCGAGGCGTAAACAACCCTCTCGGCGCCTTTGGCTTTGGCCGCTTGAATAATATTTTTTGTGCCCAAAGCGTTAGTCGTAAAAGCCTCTATCGGGTCTTTGTCAGCGCCCCAAAAAGTCGATACCGCGGCTAAATGCAGGATTTTCATGCCCGGCTCAATCATTTTTAAAAGCTTGTCATAATCCCTAATATCATTTCCTTCAATAATGTCATAGCCCACGACTTTATGCCCTAAATCCGAGAGGCGCCTTACCGTATGCTTACCGACAAAGCCCAAATGGCCGGTTATAAGAATGGTTTCTGTTTTTTTAGTCATAAACACAAGTTAGAATATTGTCTAAATTAATTATTTGCTGCCGATAATCAAATTCCTTGGCTCTTTTTATGCCGTTGGCTTTAGCCATAACCCTAAAATTATTATCGCTGTAAGCGGCTTCAATCGCTTTGGCGCAGGCGCTAATATCGCCCAGCGGGAATGTTTTTGCCACTTCCTTAAACCAGTCTTCCCCGCAAGTATCAGTAGCAACCAAAGGCAAACCGAAAGCCATAGCTTCAACAGTAGTTCTGATTAAGGGCTCGGGCAAGCGAGCCGTATGAACGAACAAACTCGCGTGCTGGTAGAAAGGAATGAGCTTCCCGGGCTCTCGCCAAGAATAAAATTTCACTCTTTCGCTTAACCCGGCTTTATTAACCATTTCTTCCAGCGCCGCTTTCTCCGGGCCGTCGCCGACCAGATGAAGCATGGCGCCGGGGCAATCGCATTGAGAAAATGCCTTAATCAGTATATCAACGCCTTTGTCAAAATGGAAACGGCCGGTAAAAAGAATATGAAAAATATTCTTAGGATATTTAAAAAAGGGATTGTCTTGAAGCGGCTGCTTACTAAGCGCCAGGATGTCATGAGGGCTTGGTATAATTGTTATCTTATCTTGCTTTACTCCTGCCCTAGCGTAATGTTGCGCGATTGTTTTAGTCATAATCACAATCGCGTCCAAACGATTTGTTAAATAAACGCCGATTGAACGCTCCAGCAAAATGCGAAACCAATGTTTTATTTTTCGCAAGAGACTTTGCTTAAAGGGTATCCGCGCCAACGGATATAACGGCTCTTTCTTATAATAAGTTTCCACAAAATCGGCATAACCGTTTAAATCGGCCACCACCGGCTTACTGCCTCTAACGCTTAGCCGATACCAGCCGGCGCCGAAAAGAAACGAGCTGTTGATCAAATAAAAAACATCGGTACCAGGAGCGTGCTTTTTTAAAATATTGGCTATAAAAAATTGCAGACTTAAAAGTCCGTTGCCCGGTTTTTGCTCTTCAATCAGCTGAAAATTAATATCCGGAGGAATACTATTGGACTTGGAAAAAGTAGTTACAACCGTCACTTCATGGCCCCTTTCCTTAAGCCCGCGAATTTTTATGATAATATCATGATTCTCGCCGCCGCCGGTAAAATTTAATTTGGTAACTATAAAAGTAATTCTCATAATTTATAAGATATCAAGACAAGCATAATTTACGCCTTTAGGCCGATTTTGTCCAGCCTATCCGGCCAAGCTAATTTAGAAAATCCGGTAAAGATAAATATTGTTAAAAGAAACAACTTCTTTTATCTTATCACCCATAAAAGACAAATCCCACTCCGGATTTTTATTTTTGTCCCAGACAATATAATTAACTCCATATTTTTTTAATATTTTATTAATTCCATTATCTTTAATCGCTTCATTATATTTTTTATCTAATTGTTCAATTATCATTGGCCGCTTCAGGCTCAATTCTTTATCATCGTTCGCGACTTTATCGTCATACTCATAAAGTGAATAGCCTGACTGATAACCTTCTAAGTCGCGGTAAAGGGCTTGATAAAAAGATTCCGGCGCTTTATTATCGCTAATTTTTTCCAAATAGCCCTTAAAATCATTTCTAGCCTCTTTATTTAAATATAAATAGACGAAAAGCGCTTCTTCATATCTTTGAACCGGCACTAGGCTTAAAAAGGCGGCTGAATGCCAGAACAAATCATGGGAAGTATAAATGGTAAATAGATAAGCATTGCTTTGGGCGGCTAAAATTACTCCCGGATTTTTGTCGCGGTTCAAAGCGTCGAATATCGGGCCGAAGTTTTGTTCATATGTTTTTGACTCGACGGTGGTAAAAAAAGATTTATACTGGCCCCCGGCGGTGTTAATGAAAACCAGGGCGATTAAAGCTAAAAATAAATATTTTTTTAATTTTTCATTTTTTATCAGTTGCCAAATCATGTATAAACTAATAATGATTGACAAAGGAACAATGAAGTACCAATAATAATGGCCGTACTGAAGCAGCTTACCGGTAATTATCTGCTGATTAAGCGCGGCCCAGCCGCTTAAAATTACGGCGAAAATAAAAGGCGCGTTTTTATCATCTTTATTTTTATACCAATAGAAGGCGAGAATATAACTAAGGCAATAAAGCCAATTTTACTAAAAACCGGCGCGTGGCCGTACGACATGGCCATAAAATAAGCCGTCTGGCTTCCGTTTTCGGGGTTAAGTAAAGACACCAGCCTGATTAAATTATATAAACCAAGCCCTAGGCCGATGCCGCTTATTAATGAAATAGCCTTCGCCTCTGAAAAATCTTTTCTAAATAAATAAATTAATAATAAACAAGCGTTAAAAGCCAAAGCGAATGTCCAGGCGTAAAAATATATATAGAACAGCAAACCGAAAACCAAGCCGGCCAAAATTTTGTATTTTAGTTTGGCCGTCTTCAGGCCGGCAACCAGTAAATTTAAATATGCAAAAAGAATGAGCGAACTGAAATAAGGATAAATCACCCGGGCGTAGACGTTAAAATCGCTATAAAATAGCGATTTATTATAAACAATGGAATAGCCGCCGACAACGAATAAAGCGGCGGCGATTGACAATAATTTACTGCCGGACAACTGCCAAACAAAAAAATAAATAAGTAAAATTAAAAAGAAAACGCCGATAAAGTTATAAAAATTATAAATCGACGCGATATTGAATTTTTTCTCCAAACCCAATAATTTTATGGGCGCGAGCAAAATATATTCGCTGGAAGAAAGCTGAACATCCATCCCCTCCTTTCCTCCCCTTAAAACCGGGCTGCCTAAGCCATGGCCGTCCAAAACTTCTTTGCCCCGAGTTAAATAAAAATGAGCGTCGCCGCTAAAACGATTTATATTAATTCCATGATATTTATCTTTTATAAAGCCGGGGAAAGCCAGAAGCGGCGCGAAAATTATGAATGTCAATAAAAAGGAGGCGATAATAATCCAGCCGTGCTCATGGCCAAAATTTTTTATTTTTTTCAGGGCGTCTTGCATACTTTTTTGTGGAAGCGTGAAACTTTACTTAATTAACTTGCTAATCATGTATCTTGGCCTATTTTTCGTTTGGTCAAAAATTCTCCATAAATATTCGCCGATTAAGCCCAGCATCAATAATTGCACGCCGGAAAAGAGCATGATAACAATCATTATCGGAGCCCAGCCGGTAAAAGGCGTTTCAAAGAAAAAATATTGGATAACTATGATAATTGAATATAGAATGCCCAGAAAAAAAGAAATTATGCCCAGCAAAGAAAAGAAACGCAGCGGCGCGTAGGAATAATTAAGAACGCCGTCCAGCAAATATTTTACTTTTTTAAAAAACGTCCACCTTGACTTGCCGACTAACCGCTGCTTTCGTTCATAAGGCACAACTTTTACCGGATAGCCGGTCCATAAAATTTGTCCCTGCCAGAACGGGTTAGCTTCGTTTAACGACAAAATAACGTCCCTTACTTTTTCATCAATCAAAGCGACATCGAATCCGCCCGTCGGCATATCCGCGAAACTTAATTTCCGCATAAGAAAATAGAATATATCCGAGGTTGTTTTCCTATACATAGTCTCTTCGCGCTCTTTCCTTTGGCCGATGACAACCAGAGCTTCCTTATTTAAGTAGCTTTCTATCAACGAAATTAACAGCACGGCCGGCTCTTGCATATCGGCCGCTATGTTCATTATGGCTTTGCCTTGGGCGTTAGCGTAACCGGCGCAGATTGCCGAAACCTGCCCGAAATTTCTGGTAAATTCAATAACCACGACATTTTCCGGATATTTATTTTTTACTTTCATGATTTCTTCCCCAGAGCCGTCTTTGGAGCCGTCGTTAATGAAAATTACTTCAAACGATAAGTTGGGAAATTTAACAAAAACTTCGTTCCTTAATCTAAGGAATGTTTTTTCAATGCTGCCTTCATTAAAATAGACGGGAATCACGATTGAAATATCAATCATATTTATTTAGAAAAAATTTTATAATTGGAATAATTTATTTTTTTAATTTTCGCCGGCGTGCCTATGGCTAAAACTTTATCCGGAATATCGGTTAATACCGTTGCTCCGGCGCCGATTACGCTGCCTTCGCCGATTTTTTTATTTTGGATTATCCGCGCTCCCAGGCCGATAAATGCTTCCTGGCCTACACGCACGTTGCCGCCCAATAATACGCCCGTGGCCAAGCTGGAAAAATCTCCAATAATACAATTATGCTCGACTATCGCGGCCGTATTTAACACGACAAACTTACCGATATCGCCAGCCGTGTTAACTAAAACATTATTCATAATAACCGCTCCTTCGCCTAAAGCCGCGCTTTTAGAAACTTTCGCGCTGTTGGCGACAACGGGCGGATATTTTAAATTTTTATTTATTTTCCTAAGTTTCTGAAATACTTTAAATCTATCGCTATTTTCCCCGACCGCGATTACCACTTTATCGGTTTTAAAATTTTTATTAGCGTTCGCCAGAAGATATTCGTTCCCGAGAATTTTATAACTAAGCACTTTAGATCCAGCCGGAGCGAAAGAATCAAGATAGCCGACTATTTCGTAATTTTGTTCTTCTAAAATTTCGGTGATTGCTTTGGCATGCCCGGATGAGCCGAATATTAAAATTTTTTTATTTTTCTTCATAAATTAAATTTATTATTCTGTCCACTTCATCGCTAGCCAGGCCTGGATAGATGGGCAGGCACAATATTTGGTCAGCGACTTTATAGGCGATTTCCAAATCGCTTTTTGCCTTAACCATGCTATTATACGGCTTAAACTCCGTAACTAAAGGATAAAAATATCTGCGGGCGTAAATGCCATTTTTCTTTAACTTATCATAAAGCTGGTCACGAGTTAAAGGAAAATCGTCTTTTACTAAAATCGGATAATATGAATAATTATAATCTATCGATTGCTTCTTGGCAAACAAGCCAATGCCCTTTATATTCTTCAGGGCGTTTTCATATATATCATGAATGGCTTTATTTTTTTCTATATAAGAATTTACTTTTTTAAGCTGGAGCAAACCCAAAGCGGCCTGAAATTCATTCATTTTAGCGTTAATTCCCGGCCCGACAACCGTGACTTCGTCTTTAAAGCCAAAATTTTTAAGATAGTCTATTCTTTCTTTTGTTTTTTGGTCATGGCAAATTATCGCCCCGCCCTCAAAGGTGTTAAAAATTTTCGTGGCATGAAAGCTAAGAATGGCCAGGTCGCCAAAATTTAAAACCGAAGCGCCGTCCTCTTTGACGTTAAAGGCATGGGCGGCGTCATAAATAACTTTTAAACCATGGGCTTTGGCTATTTCGCTTATTTTCTTAAAATCGCAGGGATGGCCGTAGGTAAGGACAGGCATAATGGCTGAAGTCTCCGGCGTGATTAAGGCTTCAATTTTTGATTCGTCTATATTGCCGTCGGCGTATTTTATATCGCAAAAAACAGGTTTTATATTGTTCCAATGGAGAGCATGAGAGGTGGCGACAAAAGTATACGGCGTGGTGATAACTTCCCCTTTGATTTCTAAAGCTCGCAATGAAATCATTAAAGCCAGCGTCGTGTTGGTAAATACCGATATATGCTTAACGCCGAGAAAATCAGCCAGCTCTTTTTCAAATTGTTGGTGGAACGGGCCGTTATTAGTCAGCATCTTACTTTCCCAAATTTGCCTCAAATAGACAATAAAATCTTCCAAGTCAGGCAGAGACGGTTGAGTCACGTAAATATTTTTTTTCATATTTTTTCTTTAATTTTTTCGGTAATATAGATAAATTAATTCTCTGCCATAAAATTAATAATATTTTTAGCCCTTTCCTCCCAGGCGTATTTTTTTACGTCAAAATATGCTTGCTTGGCTATTCTCTCGCCCGCCGTTTGATCTTCAGATAGCAACATAATCTTTGCCGCCAGGTCTTTGGCGTTGTCCGGCTTGAAAAAAAGGCAGTTTCTTTCATTTAAGACCTCTCTAAGGCTTGGCAAATCCGAAGCGATTATCGGCGCACCGCTGGCCATATATTCAAAAAGCTTCAAGGGAGAAGTAAAATGGCTTGAAATTTTTTCTTGGCTTTTATTAGGTAAGATTAGAATATCGGCGGCTTTAAGCCATCTTGGCATTAAACTACGCGATTGGTGCGGATAAAGGGCGATTTTTTCGGCCTCGATCGCTTCTTTATTTTTTTCTTTAAAAATTTTAGCGTCGCCGGCGACTCCACCGACAAAAACCGTTAAAAAATTATTTTTTAGTAAAGCGGCGGCATCAGCCAAATCTTGCGCTCCTTTCCATTCATATAAATGGCCGATGTATAAAACTATTTTTTTATCCAGTGGCAGATTTAATTCATTCCTGACCCGCTCTTTATTTAAATCAATATCAAATTTTTCCAAATCAACCCCGTCCGCCGCCACTAAAATTTTATTTTCCGGCCAATTGTTTTTAATAAATAAATCCTTTAAGCCTTTGGTAATCACCACTATTTTATTATTTTCGCCGCCTCTGCCGATTAAAAATTTATAGAGCCGATTTTTATTCGGCCAATTATGGGCTTCATAAACCGTCCGGTAGCCTCGCAGGCGGAAAATCCAGCCAATTTCAGCCTCTCTGGTATAAATTATCGCGTTTTTATCGGTTTTAATAAATATTAAACCCAGCATAAACCAAAAGCTCTGCAGCCAAAAGCTTAATTTTCCCAGATATTTCCAATACTTATAAAAGTCAAAGCTGTTGATTTTTACAATTTTAAAATTATTTTTCAAGCCGTAAAAAGAAAAAATATCATCCTTAATAAAATTTTTTCTATTCGGCACCCAAAGTTCAACTTCAGCCCCTTGGCCGCTGAATTCTTCGCACATTTTGCCTATCTGGTAGCCATGGGCCTTTTCGGTGGGAATCCTTACGTTTGTTATATAAATTAATTTCATATTAGCGTGATTTTAAAATATAAACCGTATAGGGATCATTAAAATAAACAGGCTCATATCTTGATTGCATAATATTTTGGTGCGGCAGCATTAACGGCTCGTTTGTAGCGGCAACAACAAAATCCGGCCACTGGCTTTCCTCGACCGCCAAAAAGTCACGGCCCAAAACCGGCACACCCAGCATAACATCGGTCATTTGAAACTTTCTTTCCGGAAAAATTAATGAGGCAATCGGCAGGGCGTTATAAAGTCCAACCGTTTTGCCCGATGAACGCCCTCCCACGAATTCAGCCACCTTTAAGTAGGTGTCCGAATAAAATATATCAGCTCTGGTAAAAAGATGCCAGGCCTGGAACATGGCCAGAAAAATCATGGCGCCGGCCAATAATTTCGCTTTATTGGCCAGGCTAAAATTTTTAAAATTCAGCGAACCTAAAATCGCCTCAAGCGCCGGGCCTAAAACTATAAAAGCAAAAAGTTCAACCGCCATTAGATAGCGCAGCCAGCCGGGACTTTTAAAAAAATAAATCAGGGCGAGGATACTATAGCCGGCGAAAAAAATTATTAGGCCGTTATGACGTTTAAAAAAATCTCTTCTTTTTAAAAACGCCCAAAAAATTACGGCTAACAGGCCCAAAAAATAAATTAAAGTTGTATTCTGCGGCAAACCGGCGAAATTTAAAAAAACATTATCGGAAACCGATAAAGGCGCGTAAGGGTTTTTATAAAAATTTAAAATTTTAAGCCAAGGCTCACGGTCCAAAAAATTCGGAACATTTAAAATTATCCAAAAAAATGCCGCCGGCGCCATGCCTAATAAAACATTAAATGCCCGGCTAAAAAATTCTCGCTTTAAAAAAATCAGAGCGATTAAAACGGCCGGCAGGATCATTAAATAAACCGACGGCTTAGTGACAATGGCCAGCCCTAAAAAAATGCCGGCTAAAAGTTGGCCTGAATTAAAAAATTTAAAACGAGCGGCATTCTTCTCAAACAAAAAATAAAGGCCGAAAATAAGAAAAATAAACCCTAAAATTTCTCCGGTAACGCAGCGCCCGTTGCCGTAAAATGGAGCGAAAGTCGCGATTAACAGCGTGGCGTAAAGCGCCTGCGTCTTATTAAACAGCTTCTTGGCATACCAATAAACCGTAACCAACAAAATTACCATTAAAGATAAGGCGAACAGCCGCGCTTGAATAAGGCCAAAACCGAAAATCTTAAAAAATGCGGCTAAAGTGATAGTCAGCGGATAGCCGGTTGACTGCAATAAATATGGAACGCCGGAAAATACGCCCGGTTCAACGGCTAAATCTAAATGGCCAAAAAATAAAAAATTTCTGGCTAGTTCAATATTTAAAGCTTCATCCGTCCAAAGCCGCGGTTTAGTGGTTAAAGTTGTCAAAGAAAAAATTATGACAGCTAAAATAATCGCCGCCAACATTAACTTAAAAAAATATTTTTTAAAAAAATTAAGCATAAATAATTTATTTTTGGCATCTAATTTGGGTAAATTTTGTAAAATTTTCGTGCGAGGACTGTCTGAGGCCGAGTAATCTCGGTCGAGTTCCGCAGTAGAAAATTTTATTAAATTTACCCAAATCTCATGTGGCCGATAGCTAAAACTTTTTTATTCTCGCCTCGCCCAAACAGTAATAACTCCCCCTCTTTTAAAAATAACTTCTAGCGCGAAAATCAGCAAGGAAAAAATTGATGCCGGAATCGCTAAAATAAAAGTAATAATAAAATCCCCGGCGCCAACCGAACCCGCCTTTATATCGGCTAAGCCGACTTTTCCGTTTAACCAATCAAACAGCAAGTTTTTTCTTTGGCAAAAAACATTAAGGCAGCTTTGTATTAAGCCGAACAGGCCGTAAATTAAAGAATTATAAGAAACTTTAACAATTTTAAAATCAGCCTTTTCTAAAATTAACGCCAAACTTTTTTTGTCATAATGGAAAATATGCCGCGGCACATCCAAATGAAACCAGTTATCCTTAAAAATCACCGACTGCCAGGAATTAAAATTCGGCACTTCCACTAAAAGCATGCCTTGTTTTTTTAAAATCCTGCCGGCTTCTTTTAAATATGAAAGCGGCTCGGCCAAATGCTCTAAAGAATGCCACATGGTAATTATATCAAAGCCAGCTTCGTTAAAACCGCAATCAATAAGCTCTTGGCGGCAGATATTAACCAAAGCCGGCTTGCTGTGGCTGCCTAAAGAAGCCATTTCCGTGCCAGCGACCTGCCAGCCGTCGGCGGCCAACAGCGAAATAAAACCGCCGTCGCCGCAGCCAACATCCAAAAGCGATTTTTTATCAGCGTTATTTTTAAAACTAGCAGCAATTTTTTTAATTTTTCGGCGCCGGCCATTATTTATCAAAGAGTCGGTGAACGACTTCCTTTTTCCATAATATAATTTAGGGTAATATTTCGCGAAGTCAGCCAGCTTCGGGCTTGGCTTAATCTCGGCCAGAGAGCAAACCGGGCATTGATAGAGGCTAAAAGTCTCGGAACTGATATAATCCTTAGCCATAAATAAAAAGCCTAAAGCGCCCCCGCAGATATAGCAAAAATGATTGTTTAACGCTTGATCTTCCATAATAAGTATTTAATCATAACCCAGAGAATCGACAACCCGTAAAAAGTGCTTTTCCAAAATCCAATCATTGAAGCTTCGGGGAAATAGCGGGTAGTGATGGAAATTTCTTTTATCCTGGAAAAGCCGGCCTTTTTCATCTGGGTAATAATTTCCGTGTCAAATACAAAATCATCTGAATTTTCTTCAAGAGGAAGCGTACATAAAACCCGGCTCGAGTACGCCCTAAAACCGGAATGATATTCGCTTAAATGAAAACCTAAAATCGCGTTTTCTATGGCGGTTAAAAAAATATTGGCCGTAAATTTCCAATAAGGCATACCGCCTTTAATGGCGTTTTTAGGGTTTAACATTCTTGAGCCGAAAACCGCGTCGGCTTCATCCAGGAGCAGCGGCTTAACTATTTCCGGAATCAGCTTGGGATCATATTGGTGGTCGGGATGGACCATCACCACAATGTCCGCTCCGGCCGCCAATGCTTCCCGATAGCAGGTTTTCTGATTACCGCCATAGCCGCGGTTTTTTTCATGGACA
The DNA here is from genome assembly GCA_028703305.1 of Patescibacteria group bacterium. Taxonomy (GTDB): domain Bacteria; phylum Patescibacteriota; class Patescibacteriia; order Patescibacteriales; family GWC2-42-12; genus JACPHD01. Next base: position 14,879 of record JAQVNC010000012.1, on the reverse strand, counting down.
AAAGTTATCAAGCCAAGTTTTTTAGCGATCGCCACCGTCTCGTCTTTACTGGCGTCATCCACTAAAATAATTTCATCAACCCAATCCGGCGGTATGTCATTAACCGTCGGCTCTAAAGTTTTAGCCGCGTTATAAGCAGGCAAAATCGCGATTATTTTTTTATTTTTTTTATTAATATTTTCCATATTTTCTAGAAAAACAAGCCCAGCCGTTCTTTTAATTTCGCCGAACTCAATAATAAATCAATTAGGCCGTTGGTAAAAATCAAAGTGATCGACAGCCATAATATCTTATTGGTCCAGCGCCTGGCCTCATATTTTAATGACACGACGAAATAACCGGCGAAAATGGCCAATAAAGGATAAATTTGAAATCGATATCTGGTTTCAACTACCGTAATAAAAATAATCAAAGGAGCAATGGCCGCGAAAGCCAATAAATAATAAAATTTCTCTTCGCGCGCCAAAAAAGACTTAATCGCCCCGGCCAAGCCGAAAACAAATAAAATAATTGAAGCCATGGCTGAAGAAAAAATAAATAAAAACTGGCTCCAGCCCGTTTGATAAAACCAAAAGCCCATCGGCCGGATAATGCTGAAATATTTGTTAACGCGGAGAGCGGTTAACTTTAAAAATTCGGCCGGATAATCGCTTAAAAATAATTTAAATTGCCTCATGGATTCTCCGTTAATCTCCCTAACGCCGTACTTGGCGGAAAATTGAATATGCTCTTCGGTCGGCTCCTGCTCACCGTTGCCGCCATGATAGTTGCCTATCCAAAAATTAAAATTACCGGCCGCGCCAAAAGGCATAATTTCCCCGTAAGTTAAATAATTTCTAACCGTCCAGGGAGTAAAAACCAAAAATAAAACTATGGAAAAAATAATAGCCTGTGAGAGCAGCTTTTTTCTAAAAAATAAAAAATAAGCCACCGGCAGCAAAAATAAAACCGGCGGCCTTGCTAAAACCGCTAAACCGGAAACCAGGCCGAATAAAAAAACCAACAGCCAATTTTTTGGTTCGTAAAAAAAGCGGAAAAATAGATAAAAGAATAAACAAATAAAAAATAAATACAGCGTCTCGGTCATGAGCATAGCGGAGATTTCAATTAAATCCGGATAAAAGCCGATTATCGCCGCGGCCATGAGCCCGATCGCCCGGCGCTGTTGGCTGGCCGCGAAAATTAGAATTGAAGCCAAATAAATTAACCAGGCGGTTAAAGCGTGCAAAACCGCCTGAATCGTCCAGACCGCGCCGTAACTATGGCCGAAAATTTTATAAACTCCGGCCAGAAAGTATTCATATAAAGGTCCAACTCGGGCAATGGCAAAATCATGGACTAAATCGGTATCTAAATTTTCCCGGTAGCCGTTGCCGTTGGCTAGATTTTGGGCGATGTTATCATAAGCCCGGGCGTCAACCGCCGGCGGAATTTTAAAATAAAAAGAATAAGCCAGGCTTAAGATAAAAGACCCAACCAAAATTAAAATTAAAATTCTATTCTGTCGCCAGAATAACAGCCATTTTTCTTTGTTCATTTTTTATCGGAAATAAAATTTAAAACTAAGAGCCCGCCCCGAATCTCCTGCTTTAGCTGATCAAAAGTTCTTATGCGGAAAAGCCGGCGTAAAATTATTTTAGGCCTTAGATAGAATCGGCGGTGCGCCAGAGCGTAATAATATTGCATCTTTTCTTTGCTTAAATTAGGCAATTCCAAAACTACATTAGACATGCTGTAATCGTCCCAATTAAAAATTTTTATATAGCCCCTTTCTTTTGCCCAATCGTAAAGTTCAGTCCCAGGGTAAGCCGTGGCTATATTGAACTGCGCCTCGTCCGGGTCAAGTTTAAGGGAAAAATCAATGGTTTTTTTTATTGTCTCCTCGGTTTCTCCCTGATTGCCGAACATAAAAGAAGCGCGCGTTTCTATGCCTATAACCCTTGATAACTTGACTATTTTTTCTACCTGCTCAAGGGAAATATTTTTTTTAATATTTTTTAAGATTTGCTCGTCGGCCGATTCCACGCCGAATAAAATCAAATGGCAGCCGGCCTGTTTCATTAATCTTAACATCGCCTCGTCAACGCAGTCAACCCGAGTAAAACACGACCAAGTGATGTCAATTTTTTCTTTAATAACCGTTTCGCAAAATTCCTTAACCACGTCTTTAAATAAAGTAAAAGTATCATCATAAAAGGCGACTTCTTTAATGCCGTAATTTTTTTTAAGAATTTTAATTTCATTTAAAATGCTCTGGGCCGAACGTTTGCGCACGATGCCTCTAAAAGCGCGATGGCAGTAAGTGCAGCGGCCGGGACAGCCGCGAGTGGCGAATAGAATCATCGCCGGCAAGCGCTTGTAGCTGCCGACCGCCGGATAATATTTATCCATAGGCAGGAGATGATAAGCCGGCGGGGGTATGTCGTCTAAATTTTTAATTAGCGGCCGAAGCTGATTTTTAATAATTTGCCCATTCTCTTTATAGCACAGCCCCAAGATATCTTTTGGCTCGCGGCCCTGAACCAGCTCCATGAATGTCTCTTCGCCTTCATCAATAACCACGTAATCAACTTCCGGTTGCGCCATAATTTCATCTGGCAAGATTGACGGGTGGACGCCGCCAAATACTATTTTTGCCCGAGGGAAAATTTTTCTAACCGCCCGAGCAATCGCCAAAGCATTATTAATTAAAGGCGTAGTGGCGGTTAAGCCGATAAAATCAAAACTCTCCTGATATTCGCCAATGGCTTTTACCGCGTCGTTGACCGTAAAATGCTCGGCGGAACAGTCAAGATATCTGACTTGTGAGCCGGCTTGCTCAAGCACGGCCGCTATATAAGCCAAACCTAAACTCGGCCAGCAGCTTCCGACCTGCTTCCATAAATTCTTATCTTCACCGATAACCCAAGGCGGATTAATGAGTAAAACTTTTTTTTGTTGGTTAGGCATTATTTTATAAAACGATATTTTAATAAAATCCAAAGCGCCTCCAGGCCGTCGCGCCAATTGATTTTTTTACCTTCGCTTTTATGGCGCGGGCGATAACTTATCGGCACTTCATAAATTTTTATGCCGCGCCTGGCGATTTTCGCCGTAACCTCGGGGCAAAATTCAAACCGTTGGCATTCCAAATTTATGCTTTTCAAAAAATCTGTTTTAAACATTTTATAGCAAGTCGGCTCGTCAGTAATCTTTATGCCGTAAAGCAAATTAGTGAACCAAGTCAGGAAAATTCCCCCGAAAGCGTAAATATGGCCGGAATGGCGGGTTTTAAAATAACTGTGCTCTAAGCGCCGGGAGCCGTAGACAACAAGCGCTCCGGCCTCGCGCATCAGATTAAGCATGGCCTTAAAATCATTAGGATCATATTCCAAATCAGCGTCTTGCACCACCAGCCAATCTCCGGTCGCCAATTTAAAGCCGGCGCGCAAAGCCGCGCCTTTGCCTGAATTCTTAGGCTGATAGATTATTTTATAATCATTTTCCAATGATTTTAAAATCTCCTTGGTTCCGTCGCTAGAAAAATCATCAACAATAATCACCTCTTTGGCCACGCCTAAATCAGCCGCTTCAATTCTTTTTAAAATTTCGGCTAAGGTATTTTTTTCGTTATAAACCGGTATCACTATGGATAATTTTGGCATAACTGAATTTTTAAGTTTTTATTAAATAGCAGATTTGATGGCCGAATAAATTTTTAAAAAGATTAAACAGCTTTATCGGGCCGATGGTTAGGCCGTTAGACGAACGGCATTCCACCACTTTTAAATTTAAGGCGCTCAGCCAATCCAAAAAATCAAGATGGCTCCAATATCTTAAATGCTCGGAAGGATGATAAACCCATTGGGTAAAAAAGCGGCCCGACCAAAAAAGATGCAAACGGTATCGGTAAAAAGCGCTGTTAGGAATCGTAATTATTAAATAATCGGCGTGAGATTTTAAAACCTCGATAATTTCTTCGGGATTTTTTGTATGTTCTAAAACTTCGCTTAAAATTATATAATCAAATTTTTTGATATTTTTAACCGCTTCTATATCTTCTAAATTTATTACCTTGCCCTCAAGGCCGTATTTTTCATAACCGGCCAAAACTATCGGTGAAATATCGGCTACGGTTATATCACAGCCTTTTTCTTTAAGCTTTGTCGGCAAGAGCGAGTTGCCGCAGCCCAGGTCGATAACTTTCGCGCCTTGAGGCACCCATTTTAATATAATTTCTTCCCTTTCTTTCAATTTTTTATTAATTTCAAATTTCCTATTAACCCAATAATCATTATAATCGATTTTTTTGATATTGCTAAAGTTTGGTTTTCTGGTGCAAAAAAAATAAAACATAAATATTATTAATTTTTAAACTCCGACTTAACGGCCGACCGGCTGTTTTTTATTAAATTCGCCTTGCTTTATCCGCTCAGCCAAATCGGCCGTTACCTTAATCGGCGTTAATTTATCAATAAATAATTGATAGCCGTTTTCGGCAATTTGTTGCCTCAACTTCTCGTCTCTTTTTAACATGATAATTTTATCGGCCAAATCTCGCGGATCACCGATTCGGCAAAATAAACAATTTTGCTTATCGGCAAGCACTTCTCGGACCGCCTTAGTATCAGCCGTAATTACCGCCTTGCCGCCTGCCAGCGCCTCATAAATTTTATTGGGAATAACCACTTGAGTTTTCATGGAATTTCCGAAAATCCCCAAACATATATCGGCTTCGGCCATAATCTTAATTAGCTCCGGGTAGGGCAAGGTTTTAATATAATTAATATTAGCCTCGTCTCCTTTAATTTCATAGCGCCTAATTTTACTGCCGACTAAATTAAATTTGATATTCTCTTGCTTAAGCAAGCGGGCCGCCTCCACTATATAACCGACTCCTTGAAGCGGCGTGGCGATGCCATGGAAATGAACTATTAAATTTTCTTTTGCCTCTGGCCGCGTAAATTTTATAAGCTGATCATCGGCGCCTAACAAAACTCTGATGAATTTTTCTTTTTTTAAGCGAAACAATCTGCAAAAATAATCTATATGCGCGCTAGTATCAAGCATAATCTTATCTGCCGCCAGGCAAGCCAGCCAATCTAAAATCCAATAATATAAAGCTTTTAAGCTCCCGGTTTTGGTGGATTTTCTGTCGCAAACCTCGGAGTCATAAATTGAAAAAAAAGCGTCATAGATAACCGGTTTTAAGGTTAAAAATTTTGCCAGAATAACCGCCTGATAGCCGGGAAAAGCCACTATCATAAAGTCATATTTTTTTCTAATCTGCCGATGCTTGGCGATTAAGGTTAAATATTTGCCGATTCTGCCGGCCGTGGCGTTGCATTCAATCACTTCAATCCCGTTCTGCTTTAGCCCCTTGATTAAAATGCTGTTGCGGCTGTAAAGCGGATCATAAATTCCAAAAAAACAAATCGTCATAAAATATAATTATGCTTTTTGCCTCAATTTTATTATATAAACTATAACTCGCTTAATCAGCCTAGTCATAAAATTTTTCTGCCCGGTGAATAAATAAATATTTCTTAATCTGGCAAAAAGATAAATATCAATCGGCCAGGAATAATTTAAATGTTCAACTCTTTTTTTAAGGATGGTTTTTAAAATCGGTATGTTTCTTTTATAAGCCAGGGCTAAAAGATGGACTACCTGCCTGGAATATTTGACCGCTTTAGTATAATCCCAATCAACCCACTCCATTTTATAGTCATTGCGCCAGCGGTCGAACTGATCCCAATCTTCTAATTTTTCCGGCGGCTTAAAGCCCAATTCTTTAGCCTTTTCATAAAGTCCGGTTCCTGGGTAAGGTAAAAACCAACCGCAAGTAAAAGCCAAATTATTATTTATTTCCAATAATTTAATTATTAATTTCATGGTCTCTTTATATTCGTCTTCGGTTTCCGTGGGCAGGCCGAAAACGATTGAGCCCGAAGCCATGATGCCCGAATTATTTAATAACGTGACGGCCTTAATGGTATCTTTGGTGGTAGTCCCCTTTTTCACCACTTCCGTTAAAATTCTTTCCGAGCCGGACTCAAAGCCGAACATTATCTCTTTGCATTTAGTCTCTTTTAAATCGGCCACGAATTTTTCATCAACATATTCAACCCTGGCATCGGCGAAATACGGCAGATCCAAGCCTCGGGCGATGGCGAAAGCCCGCTCTTTATTGACGAAAAAATTATCATCAAGGAACCTAATCGCTTCAATTTTATGTTTTTCAATCACCGGCTTTAAATTGGCGATTAGCTTTTCGGCCGAATGGGCGCGCCAGCGCCGATTATTAAAAACCAAATTATAACAAAACTGGCAGTTAAACGGGCAGCCCCGCGAGCTTACCACCGCCAAAGTTCTTTTATATCTGTCGGAAAAATAAGGCACAATATAATCCTCAACATTAATCAGCGACCAGTCAATCAAAAATTCATCCATATCGCCGAAAGTTCTCCTCTGATTTATGGCTATTTCCCCGTTCTTTTCTTTATAGCCCAGGCTGGCGATGTTTTTATAATTTTCCACATTGCCCAGATTTTTGACCAGCTCAACCAGCGTTTCTTCGCCCTCGCCGATAATTACAAAATCAATAAATTTTTCTTTTAAAACTTGTCTCGGCAGTAACGACGCGTGAGCGTTGCCCCAGGCTATTAAATAGCCCCGGGATTTTAAGGCTCTGCTTAAATCAACATATTGCTTGTTTAAATAACCGGTAAAAACCGACATGCCGATTAAATCCGGTTTAAACTCTTCTATCTCCGCTTCAATCTGCCAGACTTCACTTTCTTTTTTATAAATGATTTTAGGTATAAAGCCATTTTTTTTAAGCGCTGTCGCCAGATACATCTGGCCCAAAGGGGAAATGCCCTTGGTGTCGTCGGAGCGTAAAGCGATTAAGGCTACTTTTTTATTTTGATGCTCCATATTTGTTATTTATATATCAGATAAGATTTAACTAAGATAATTCACCAACTATTTTATCCACTAAGCCGGCCAAGCCATAATTTTTAGAAACTATATCGCTTAAATTTCGGCCGATTAAATTTTTATCTTTTATGTCTAAATTTATAAAGCTGGTAATTTTTTCCGCCAGCTCTTCCTTGCTTAAATTATCCAGCATTGAATTTTCAAATTGCTTAAGCAAGGGCGCGAAAGTTTTATTATAAGCTATAACCGGCAAACCGTCCGCCATTGATTCTAAAACCGCTTTATCCATGCCTCCGACCGGGCATAAATTTACGCTTAAGTCGGCTTGTTGATAAACCTCCGCCATATCCTTATTAGGCACGCTGCCGATAAATTGTACCTGATTTTCAAGCCGCGCGCCATCAATCAGCTTAACCAATTCATTTTTATAATCATAGTCGTCTTGATAAATCGGCTTGCCCACTAAATCAATTTTTATATCATTAATCCCTTTTTTATTTAAAATATCCATAGCTTCTATCAATAATTTCTGATTTTTTATCCGGCTGATTCTGCCGACATAAATAATTTTAAAATTTCCATGAGACTCAACTCTCGGGCTATAATTAAATTTATTAAGATCAATTCCATGGCCGATTATTTTTAATTTTTGGCTTTTTAAATTAAAGCTTTCCGGCGAAGCGGTAAAAATAACATTGGCGATTTTTTCGGCCAATTTTAATTGGCAGCTTACCTGCTTGTGCACGTACCATAGAGCCACCTTTTTACCGATTAACCGCCAATACCAGCCGCCCAAAATCACATATTCCTTATTCATGTGCGCGAAAACGGCGTCATAATTTTTCCGCTCTTGCCAAATATATTTATAAAAATTTATTAAATATTTTATTTTTGATCCGCCTTTTTCTTTACCCAAAGATAAAACTTTTACGTTTCCTGGCAAATCATACCGGCCAGCGCCTAAGGCAATAACAATAACCTGATCGCATTTTTTCGCGAACTCGGCGATCCAGCCGTGCATAAAGCCGAGTATATCATCATTTATATCAACAATTTGGGTTAAAATAAGCAATTTCATTTATTTTACGCAAAATATATTATAGCCGCTGGTCTGCCGGCTTAAAGTTTTATTAAACAGCCGGTCAAGCCAATCAAATAAATAATTTTTCTTGGAGAATACAGGCAATAAATTCATTACCGTGGCCAGCGCCCCGCGGACATTTTGGATTTCCACTGTTTTAAAATCACGCGCCAAGTATTTAACTCCGTCATAAGTAAAGCGATAAAAATCCTGATAATAATTTTCGCACGGATGATAATAATATAAAAACGGCACATAGAAAAAGGCGTAGCCGCCGGGCTTTAAAACCCGATAAATTTCCTTCATGGCCTTAAGCGGCTCTTCCACATGCTCTAAAACGGCGATGCAGATTATGGCGTCTACACTGGCATCGGGCATCGGCAAATTATGGATATCGCCCACAATATCCGGCTTATAGTCAGCCACTTTATCTAAAATTTTATAATTGGAATTTTTAATATAATCGGCCAGCCAAACATTTTTTTTGTCATAGCGGTTGGCTTTTTTATGATCAACCCTTAGGCCTCCGCCAATATCAATAATATCCTTTTTTTCTTCAAAAATTTTAGTTATTTTTTCTTTAAAAAATTTATCCCACTGGTTCATATTTATTTTTTTAAGGCCAGCGCCCAAGATTTTTTATATAGTTCAAGCGTCCGCTCCTTGCTTGGCAGTTTGCTAACCGCCAATTTAGCATCGGCTCCCAACTTTTCCCTTAAGCCCCTATTTTCAATTATTTTTAACATGCTTTCAATTAATTTCTGCTTATCACCTGCGGGGATTATCAAACCGCTAATACCATCCTTAATCACTTCGCCGGCGCAGCCCACATCAGTCATAATAATCGGCAAGCCGAAACCGGCGGCTTCAACTACGGCCATACCCCAGCCTTCGCTATCTGAAGTCAGCAAAAACGCGTCAACTTGCTGATAAATTAAATCCAGCTCTGCCCGGCCCTTCTCGCCAAAAAATTTTATTTTATCATCAGCTTTTAACTTTTTACTCTTAGCTTTTAACTCCTCTCTCTCCGCTCCATCGCCGATAATCCATAATTCAGACTCGGGATATTTTTTAGCCACCTCGGACATAGCCCCGATCTGCAGGCCGATATTCTTAACCGGCACCAATCTGCCGACAGTTAAAAATACAAAATTTTTTCCCTCGCGCGTTGGGCGCCGCGCGCTCGGCTCTAGGCGTTCATAATATATCGGCACTTCGGTAATTCTCTCTTCTTTCACGCCAAATTCGTTAACAAGCCGCTTTTTTAATCTTTGATTAACGCATCTAACGGCGTTAGCCCGCGGCAAAACATACTTAGCCGTTAGCTTTCTTAAGCCGCGATATTTTTCAAAACCATGCACCTGTATTTCCAGGCCGCTATTAAATCTTTTCGCCAAATATAAGCCGATTAAAGCCAAATAATATTGGTCTTGCACGGTTATGACATTATACTTATCCTCTTGCAATAATTTTTTTGCGGAATTATAAATTTTAATGAATTGTTCTAATTTATTATGGCCGCCAAAACCGTAAGCAATAACTTTTTCGGACAGCTTAACATCTACATTTTTTTTACCGGGCGTTAAAACCGTATATTTTTCCACCATTTCGCCATAAAGAATTGCCCTCCGCGCCAAAGGGGAAGATATATTTAAAATTGAATTGTCTAAACCTAAGGATAGTATTTTCATAATATTTTAAAAGTTTGCTTGAGCTAAATTTGGTAAAATTTTCGTGCGAGGACTGTTTGAGGACGCCAGCAGGCGGCCGAGTTCCGCAGTAGAAAATTTTATAAATTTAGCTCAAGCATCATGCGGTAAAATCAGATAAACATTATTTCGTCTAAGCGGAAAAATAATTTTTCAAAGCTTATTTAGCTACAAACTTTTTCGCTAATTTAAACTCAATCGGCCAGAAAAAAAATTTTAATTTCCATCTTAACTTGCAAAGCAACACAAACGCCAATTTAACAAGCCGTTGCGCCTTAACCGACGACCCCATGGCGCTACTTATACTATGGGCGCCAAAACGGACATAGGCCTCCATGGATTCTACAAAATCTTTATGGCGCACCCAGGAAAAATTCTGTACGGTTAAATAGCTTAACTCATTCTCAATCAAATGCCCCCAGTCTTCAAGGCTATTAGGCTCCTGCCAGCCGCTGGCTACGCACTCTTGATAAAGAGGCGAACCCGGATAAGGCCTAAATGCTTGCGGCCCCAAAATTTGCACCTTATCGCTTAATTTTATCAGCTTATCAATCAGATCAAGCGTCATAAACATATCTTTTTTTGTTTCTCCCGGCAAACCTATCATAAATGAATACTGCGGAATAATATTATGCTTTAAACATTGCTCGGCCGAATAAATGATTTGTTCCGGTTTAATATCCTTTTTGATTTTAGCCAAAATTTCCGGACTGCCCGACTCGGCGCCAAAAGACAATAAATAACAGCCTGATTTTTTTAATTTTTCCATAAAGCCATCATCAATCATCCCTTCTCTAATATAATCGGCGCGAACCGTAGTCTCCCAGCTGATATTTAAATTTTCGGCGATTAAGCCGTTAATAATGTCTTTAGCCCTGTTTAAATCAACGAAAAAATTTTCGTCCCAAAATCTCAAAGGCTTGCCTTTAAAATATTCTTTGCTTTTTATGATTCGCAAATCCTTTAGCACCTGTTCTACCGTCCGAGCGCGCCAGTTATTTTTTAAAATCGCGTTAATGCAAAAAGTGCAGCGATGCGGGCAGCCGCGCGACGTCAGCGACGGCACTAAATATAATTTTTCTAAAATTTCCCGCGGCGCAAGCTCCCAATTAAATAACGGCATTTCATTCGGATGGCATAAATTTCTTGCCGGATTTTTTATTATTTCTTCCCCTCTCTTAAATAAAATGCCGTTTATCTCCGATAAATTTTTATTGCCGGCGATTTCGTAAAAAGTTTCTTCGCCTTCGCCATAAGAAATTATGTCAATTAATTCATGCTTTATGGTTTGTTCCGGGAAAAAAGTCGGATGGGTTCCGCCCCAAATAATTTTACAGCCCGGGTTAATTTTCCTAATCGCTTCGGAAATTTTTAAAGCGCCGGGCACTTGCGTTGTCATAACCGACAAGCCGGCATAACCAGTATCTAAAATTTCTTTTTCAAGCTCCGGCCAAAAATTACTTTGCCTGGCGCCGTCCAAAATTTTTACTTTTACGCCCCTAAAATCCAGATACGAAGCGATGCTTAAAAGCCCGGCCGAAACCGAACTGTCATAATTGGCTTTGGCGATATTAAACGGCGGATTAATCAATAAAACTTTATTCATATAATCTCCCTTATCGCTTCAAGCGTTAGCTTAACCGTATTATCCCAATTGAATATTTTTAATTTTTCCCTGCCTTGGCTGACGAAATTATCCGCCAAAGTTTTATCATTTAAAATCCTGACTACCGCCGAGCTAATTTCTTCGGCGCTATTGTATTTTACCAAGATGCCGTTTTTATTATCCTCAATAACTTCTTGGTTGGCTTCAATATTTGAAGCGATTATGGGTGTGCCCGCTTTCATCACTTCAAGCAAAGTATGCGATTGGCCTTCATAATGGGAGTTCAAAATAAACAAATCACCCGCTCTAAAATAATTCATAATTTCCCCGTGGTCAATTTTTCCCAAAAAATGAACTTTAGCTTCAACCCCTAAATCATGAGCCAGTTTTTTAAGATTCTCCATTTCTTGGCCTTCGCCTAGAATTAAAAAGTGGACATTATCCCCCATTTCTTTTTCAATTTTCGACAAACCCCTGATTATGCCGTCAAAGCCCTTCCAGGGATTAAGCTGGCCGGCGGAAATGATAATTTTCGCCTCCGGGCCAAACTGCCCGCGGACGCGCCTGATTTTATCTTCGTCGTAATTTTCATTTATAAAATCAATTGAATTGTATATTAATTTTATCCTATCTTCTTTAACGCCGATGAGCGCTGCCACCCGGGCTAAAAATTTACTGACTGCGATAACCTTGTCGGCCTTAACCATAATTTTAGCGCGCCTGGCTTTTAATTTTTCTATCGGGCGGGTATAAGTTTTTTTCTGAAAATCAATAAGATAGTCGGCCGTAACGCCAAGCCTTAGCGCCGTTTCCCAGGCGCTGTCGCCGGCGAACCTGACAATATACTTTTTCCCAATCATTTTTTTTATCAGATAGCAAAAATAGCCCACGCTATAAGTATCGGTGCAATAAATAAAATCCGCTTCCAAAGACAATTTAAGCATGGTTAAAAAATATTTAAGGTGGCGCGTTGCGCCCGGCCCTTGCCTTAAAATTCTAAAAATTCTGCCCCGTTCTTCGGGCGTAGTTTTTATATCCGAATAAGTAATCAATTTAACCGAAAAACCATTTTTTTCAAGCGACTTGGGCAAGGCTTCAAGCATAGTCGCCGGCCCCCGGAAATCGGGCGGGTAAATGCCGGTGGCGATTAAAATTTTTATTTTGCCGGCTTCTTCGGACTTGATATTTTTATTAAAAATAAAAAATTTATAAATTAAATAGCTTTCGCAGGCGATTAAGCCGCTGATAATAACCTGGGCCAACATATACCAAATCTTAAAAAAATCAACAAAAACATACATTAAAACGGTATTTATAACGAGATTGGTTAAGCAAACGCCAAAATACACTACCATTTGCTTATACATCGCTTCTTTATCAGGATCCCTAAAAGTCCAGAATTTCTGCAGAAAAAAACTGACGAAAAACGCGATGGAAAAAGCCAAGACGGCGGAAAGCAAATACCAAATATCCAAAATATCGGTAAAAAAATACAGCAGACATAAATCGGTCAAAGTGGCTGTGCCGCCGGCGATTAAGTATTTTATAATTTGTTTATATTTTAGTAATAAAGCTATCATAATTTTATCTTCTAAAGCCAAACCTAATTATATGACAAATCGCGGCGAACCCGTCTCGCCAGCCGATTTTTTTGCCTTCTTCGTAGGTTCGGCCGCTATAAGTTATGCCGACTTCATATATTCTAAATTTATTTTTCCCAATCATCATGGTAATCTCCGGCTCAATGCCGAAACGATCGGAAATCAGATAAGGCTTGATTTTATTTAAGGCCGCGCGCGAAAAAACTTTATAGCCGGTTTCCATGTCGCTTAAATTTAAATTACTAAGCATATTGGATAGAAAGGTTAAACAGCGGTTGCCCAAATAATGCCAAAAATATAAAACCCGATGCGCTTCCGAGCCGATTAGCCTTGAACCGTACACCACGTCAGCCTTGCCGTCCATTATCGGCTTGATTAATTTTTCGTATTCCTCCGGATCATATTCCAAATCAGCGTCCTGGATTATAATAATATCGCCCGTAGCCTCGTTAAAGCCCCGGCGCACGGCCGCGCCCTTGCCTTGGTTTATCTCCTGACAAAAGATTTTATATTTTTCTGCCGGCAAACTTTTTAAAATTTCGCGCGTGCCGTCAGTTGAACCGTCATCAACTAAAATAATTTCCTTGCCTAAAGGCAGCTCAACCGCTTCAATTCTTTTTAAAACCTCCAAAATTGTATTTTTCTCATTAAAAATCGGGATGACAATAGATAATTTTTGCATAATTTAATTTTTTACCGCCAAATTATTAAAAATATTTCTCATTTTAACCGCGATAGAATTCCAGCCGTAATCTTTTTCCGCCAAATTTTCGGCGTTGGCTATTATTTTTTTGGTTAATTCTTTATTTTCTAAATATATTTTCGCTTTTAAAGCAAGGTTTTGCGGATTATGAGCTTCGCAAAATAGGCCGGTTTGGCCATCATGCAAAAAATCCACTATCCCGCCGACCGGCGTGGCAATAACCGGCAATCCGGCCGCCATAGCCTCTAAAAAAGAAATGCCCAGCCCCTCGGATAACGACGGCCGAACAAAAATATCGGTGATTGATAAATATTTTGGCAAATCTTTATGCTCAATATTGCCTAAAAATAAAACCCGATTATCCAGCTTTAAATTTTTCGCCAAGAGCTTCAAGCTATTTTCGTCCGGCCCATCGCCTAAAATTAAAAATTTTACGTTAGCCGGCAAATATTCAAGCGATTTAATCGCGTCATCAACCGCGTTTTTCTTAACCAGTCTGGAGGCGGTTATAATTATTTTTTCGCCGGCCATGATATCTAATTTATTTTTCAATCCATTTTTTTCCTCATCTGAATATCGGCCTTTAAACTTTTCAACATCAACGCCGTTCGGCACAACTTCCAGCTCTCCTTTATAACCCATTTCCCGCGCGAACCCTGCCAAATAATTTGAAATAACCTGGATAAAATCGGCTTTAATAAAAATTCCCTGAAACAATGGAAAAACAAAACGCACTTTTCTCTTAATCTCCGGAATCGGATCGCCTTCCTGCAAGGTTAAAAGATACGGCACGTTTTTATGGCAGGTTTTAAAAAACATGGCGGCAAAACCGGCAAAAGCCGCCATCATCGCCCAGATGCCGCTATATTTATTTTTGCGGTGCAGGCAACAGGCTTTAGCGCAGGCTAAAAATGGAAAAAATATTTTATTTAATTTAAGCGGCCATTTTAATAAATCGGCCGGACTGGGATTATTTTTAGTAAAGCCCAGGCGATAAACATTAATTTTTCCGACTTTTTCAAATTTAGGCAAATTGCCATTAAAGCGCAAAGTTATCATGTCAAATTCTATATCATCAATCCTGTCGGTAATCTCTTTAATGGCGATTTCCGCTCCGCCGACTAAAGGCAGATAAGCGGTGGAAAATATTAAAATTTTTTTTGGCATAATTTATCTGCCCGTCTTGGAAAAATTATTTTTATCGCGCATACGAAATTGTAGCGATTTTTTACAAAAATTATTACTATAAAAATATAAA